>NZ_JBWCCJ010000008.1:0-249677 GCF_056279405.1 Pseudarthrobacter sp. TE3704 | reverse complement strand
CTGATGCTAACCTACTGTGTAGGGGGGGCGGGCCCCCCCACCCCAACCAACCCATGCTCGCACCCAGGCCGGTTTCCGGCGGGGGGGCCGTACACGTGGGGTCCCCGCCCCGCCGTCGTTATTTGCTTGGTAAGCCCTACCGCTTGCCCTGGTTGGCTACGGCCAGGATGGCCTGTTCGGCAGCTTCGGGGTCAAGGTAGGTGCCGCCCCGCTTGATGGGCTCGAAGTTTTCGTCCAGGTCGTACACCAGCGGGATGCCGGTGGGGATGTTCAGGCCGGCGATGGCTTCGTCGCTGATGCCATCGAGGTGCTTGACCAGCGCGCGCAGCGAGTTGCCGTGGGCGGTGACCAGGACGGTCTTGCCTGCTTTGAGGTCTTCCTTGATGTCCGATTCCCAGTACGGCAGCAGGCGGACCAGCACGTCCTTCAGGCACTCGGTCCGGGGAAGGGCATCCCCGAGTCCGGCGTAACGGGGATCGTGGGCCTGGGAAAACTCGGAGTTGTCATCCAGGGGCGGCGGCGGGGTGTCGTAGGAACGGCGCCATTCCATGAACTGCTCCTCGCCGTATTCCGCAAGCGTCTGTGCCTTGTCCTTGCCCTGGAGGGCACCGTAGTGGCGTTCGTTCAGGCGCCAGTCGCGCTTGACCGGGATCCAGCCGCGGTCGGCCTTGTCCAGGGAGATGTTGGCCGTGTTGATGGCCCGCTTCAGGAGGGAGGTGTAGAGCACGTCCGGGAGGATGTTGTTCTCCACCAGGAGCTCACCACCGCGTGCTGCTTCCTCGCGGCCCTGGTCGTTCAGGTCAACGTCCACCCAGCCGGTGAACAGGTTCTTGGCGTTCCATTCGCTGTGGCCGTGGCGCAGCAGAATCAGCTTGTAAGTCATGATTTTCATCCTAGCCGAGCGCCGTTGCCGCCCGCCCAGCGTTACAAAGGCCCCGCGGTGGCACCACCTTCCACCGCTGCAAGGATAGGGTGGGGCGGTGGTGCAAAAGGCTGAACGGGTGACCGCCCCGCAGATCACCGGCCGGAACGCGGCCGGCAGGCAGGGCCGGCCGGTGGGCAACGTGACCCGCGGCACCACCAATCCCAACCGCATGCGCCGTCTTGACCGCTGGCTCACCGGGCCGCAGGCCTGGCGCCTCCGCTCCGCTGCCGACCCGCTGGTGGTGGACCTGGGGTACGGCGCCACCCCGGCCACCGCCGTCGAACTTTACGAGCGGCTGTCCGCCGTCCGTTCCGATGTCCGGGTCTGCGGCATCGAGATCGAACCGGAACGTGTACGTGCTGCCCTGCCCCTCCAGCGGCCGGGACTGAGTTTCCTCGTGGGCGGCTTCGAACTTCCTGTGCCGGGCCGTCCGGTCCTGGTGCGCGCATTCAACGTGCTGCGGCAGTATGAGGAGGCGGATGTGGCGGGGATCTGGCGGCTGGTGCAGGACCGTCTATCCGCTGACGGACTGTTCATCGATGGCACCTGCGATGAAATCGGGCGGCGCGTGACGTGGGTGGCGCTCGACCGCAGCCGGCCCTTGTCGCTCAGCGTGTCCGTCCGGTTCGGGAGCTTCGAGCTGCCGTCCGAGGTGGCCGAACGGCTGCCGAAGGCGCTGATCCACCGCAACGTTCCCGGCGAGCCCGTCCACGCCCTGATGCAGGCGATGGACCGGGCGTGGCTGGAATCAGCACCCCTGGCGTCATTTGGTAACAGGCAGCGCTGGCAGGCTATGTGCCGGGCGTTGCGCGACGCCGGCTGGCCGGTCCAGGACGGACCGGCGCGGTGGCGGCTCGGGGAGCTGACGGTGGGCTGGGAAGCAGTGGCGCCGCTGGCCTAAGTGAGCCGGTGGGGGCCCACGCCGGCAGGGTTGGGGATTACCAGGGGCCGTAGGGGCCCATGTTGCGGCTGCCGCCGCGGCCGGCGTCCTTCACGGCGGGCCGTACGTCGGCGAGGTACACGGACGCGGCGACTACCGCGGCCAGTCCAAAGAGGCCCAGCGTGCCGAAGAAACCGCCGCCGCTGCCGAACATTGAGATGACACCGACCAGGGCGGCTCCGCCGGTCAAGGCGAGCCAGAATGTCTTGGTCCTCTTGCCGGTTGCCTCAAAGGCATTGGCACGGTGCCGGGCGCAGTCGGCCACGGCCCACAGCTCAAGGCCCAGTGCCACCAGGGCAAGGATAAAGAACACTGCCTGCTCAACAGGCCGAATAATCAGTTCACCGTCCACAAGCCAAGCCTAGCTTCCCAACGTCTCCAGCGCCTGCTTCAGGTCCGCCCAGAGGTCTTCGACATTTTCGATGCCCACACTCATGCGGACAAGGTTCTCCGGCACGCTGACTGGTTCCGCCACATGCCGGCGCCTGCGCTCGATGAGGGACTCGACTCCGCCGAGGGAAGTCGCCGGGAGCCACAACTCCAGGGCACGCACAAGCTTGTCCGCAGCCTCGGCACCGTCCAGGCCCGCCACCGGTGCAATATGGACGCAGATAATGGACCCGAATCCCGTCATCTGTGCTTTGGCCCGTTCGTGTCCCGGATCGGCGGGAAGCCCCGGGAACCGGATGAAGTCGATGCGCGGATGCGTGCTGAGCCGTTCCGCCAGGATCATTGCGGACTGCTGCGACCGTTCCACCCGGAGTGCGAGCGTCCGCAGGCCCCGCAGTGCCAGCCATGCTTCGAAGGGACCGGCAATGGCGCCATGGATGGTCCGGTTGTGGAGCAGTGCGGAGCGCATGTCGGGGTTGGAGGTCACCAGGGCCCCGAGGACCACGTCGGAGTGGCCGGCCAGGTATTTGGTCACCGAATGGAGGACGACGTCGGACCCCATCGCCAGCGGCTGCTGCACCAACGGGGTGGAAAAGGTGTTGTCCGTGACCACGATGGCTCCGGCGGCATGGGCCGCGGCCGTCAGTGCCTTGATATCGGCGATGCCCAGCATGGGGTTGGTGGGGCTCTCCAGCCACAGCATGGCGGCAGGCCGGGCCCCGGGTCCGGCGGGTGCAAGCGCTTCCTTGACCGCGTCGGTGTCCGCGATGTCAACCATACGGAGTTCGATGAATCCCTTTTGCGCGAGTTCCGCAGCCATCACCAGGGTTCCCGAGTAGCTGTGCGTCGGCATGACCAGCACTCCCCCGGCTGGGATCAGCGACAGGGCCGAACTGACAGCTGCAAGGCCCGAGGCGTAGAGGAGGCCCGGCAGTTCGGCGCCCTCCAGCTGGCCAAGCGCCTCTTCGAAGGGGTCCCAGGTGGGGTTGGAGTACCGCCCGTATCCGCGGTCCCCCGGGCCCAGGGGGCCGGTACCGAAGTAGGTGGAGGAGAGGACGAGGGGCGGGTTGACTGGCTGGTCCCTTTCCCGCGGCGGACGTCCCGCCGCAACCACAACTGTTTCTGAAGACAGGGCAGCCGCCTGTTGTTCGGAAAGACTCATGGTGAAAGCGTACTTGTCCGCCGGAGAGGCCCCGGAAAGGCGATACCGGGGCCACTCGGGCTGTCCACAGGCGCCCCGCCTGATCGGAGAATGTCCATAGTGGGCCGGTAGGCTTGTGGGGTGAACAAACAAGGGGCCGGACTTTTCATCGCGTTTGAAGGCGGCGATGGCGCCGGCAAGTCGACGCAGGCTGCCCGGCTTGCAGACGCCCTTGAGTCCCGGGGACTGAGAGTGCTGCGTACCCGCGAGCCGGGCGGGACGCCCATCGGCGAAAAACTGCGTTCCCTGGTCCTTGACCATGGCCACGGCGAGATTGACGCCCACACAGAGGCACTGATCTTTGCGGCGTCCCGGGCTGCCCATGCCACCCAGGTGATCCGGCCGGCGCTGGAGCGCGGCGAGATTGTGCTGACGGACCGCTACATTGATTCCTCTGTTGCCTACCAGGGCGCCGGACGCGATCTGGGGAAGGACGCCGTCAGGGCCCTGAACGAGTGGGCCACCTCCGGCCTGCAGCCCCACCTCACCGTCCTGCTGGACGTTGACCCGGCGATGGGACGGCAGCGCCGGACCGCCGGTGACGCCGCCGAGGACCGGCTGGAATCCGAGGCGGACGAGTTCCACGGCCGGATCAGGGAAGCGTTCCTTGAGCTGGCGGCCAGCCGCCCCGGTTCCTACCTCGTGCTGCCCGCACATCTGCCCGTCGGCGAGCTGGCCGCGGCGATCCTCGCGCGGGTGGACGCCCTGCTGGCCAACCCTGAGGTGGCCCCCGTTGGCGCCGGCCCCTCCGCAGGTGACCACGGCGGCGGCACCCCATGACCGTGTGGGATGACCTCCAGGGCCAGCCCGCCGTCGTCGAGCAGCTGCGCCAGGCGTCCAGCGGTGAAGGCCTGACGCACGCGTGGCTGTTCACCGGCCCGCCGGGTTCCGGGCGCTCGAATGCCGCCAAGGCCTTTGCTGCGGCTTTGAACTGTGACCAGGAGGATGTGCGCCTGCGGGGCTGCGGCGAATGCCCGGCCTGCCTGACGATCCTGGGCGAAACCCATTCGGACGTGACCTTTGTGCGGACCGAAAAGGTCACCATCACCATCGACGAAGCACGTGAGCTGGTGGCTACTGCGGGGAACCGTCCCTCCGCGGGACGCTGGCGCATCATCGTGGTGGAAGACGCGGACCGGATGGCGGAGCGCACCACCAACGTTCTGCTCAAGGCCATCGAGGAACCCACACCGCGGACGGTATGGATGCTGTGCGCGCCCTCCCCCGCGGACGTGCTTGTCACCATCCGCTCACGCTGCCGCAGCGTAGCGTTGCGGCTGCCGCCGGCCGCTGATGTTGCCGCGCTTCTGGTGAAGCGCGACGGCGTGGACCCTGAACTCGCGGAACGGGCCGCCCGCGCCGCGCAAAGCCACGTGGGGATCGCACGCCGGCTGGCCAGGGATGCGGCAGCGAGGGAACGCCGGCTGGAGACTGTGAGGTTTCCGCTCGGGCTCCGGGGCGTCACCGCTGCCGTCATGATGGCGGACAAACTGGTGAAGATCGCCACCGCCGAGGCGAACAGCTCCAATGAGGAGCGCGACGCCGCCGAAAAAGCCGCGCTGCTGGCCACGCTCGGTGCACCCGAGTCCGGCACCCTCCCGCCGGCCATGCGAAGCCAGCTGAAGCAGCTGGAGGACGACCAGAAGCGCCGGGCGAAGCGTTCCATCACGGATTCCCTGGACCGTACCCTGACGGACCTGCTGTCCTTTTACCGCGATGTGCTGATTATCCAGCTCGGGAATGCTGTGGAGCTGGTAAACGTTGAGTTGAGGAGTGAATTGGAGGAGTTTGCCAGCCGTTCCACTCCAGAAGCCACCCTTGCCCGGATGGACGCCATCAACAAAGCCCGCGAACGCATCACCACCACCAACGTTGCCCCGCTGTTGACCATTGAGTCCATGGCAGCCAGCCTGATCTAGCCCCCTTCCAAGGAGACCCGATGACTGCCCGCCCCCTGCCCGCACGCCACCGAGCCGTGGTGGTCGGACTCCGTGCCGCCGGTGCCTTGGTTCTTTCCATGGTGCTGGCCTCGTGCAGCCTCCTTAACGGCGGCGACCGCAACCAGGAGACGGCCACCGCCAAGGCCGATCCTTCCATCGTGGCCTCTGCCCCGTCCGGGCTGGAGCAGTTTTACTCGCAGGAAGTGGTGTGGGAGCCCTGCGAAAATGAGTTCCAGTGCGCCAAGGTGACCGTGCCCATGGATTACGAGGATCCCGAGGGCGCGTCGATCCAGATTGCCGCGCTGAGGGCTCCCAGCACCGGCCGGAAAACCGGGAGCCTGCTGGTGAATCCCGGCGGCCCCGGCGCCTCCGGTTACGACTTCGTCAAGGACGCGGCCGGCACCCACTTCTCGCAGACGGTCCGCGACGCCTACGACCTGGTGGGCTTCGACCCCCGCGGTGTTAAGCGCTCTTCTCCGGTGACCTGCCTGACCGATGCCGAGCGGGACGCGGCACGGGCAAAGATCTACGATCTTGAAACGGATGATGGCCTGGCAGTTGCCCGGGCGGACAACAAGGCGATCGCGGACCAGTGCGCCGAGCAGACCGGCGAGGTGCTGGCGCATATCGATACGCAGAGTGCCGCGAAGGACCTGGACATCCTCCGGGCAGTGGTCAACGACAAGAAGCTGAACTACCTGGGCTACTCCTACGGGACGTTCCTGGGTTCCACGTATGCTGCCCTTTTCCCGGACAACGTGGGACGCATGGTGCTCGATGGTGCCCTGGATCCTTCCATCAGCAACGAGGAGCTGACCAGCGGCCAGGCCCGGGCCTTTGAAAAGGCCATCCGCGCGTATGTTGCCAGCTGCCAGCAGCAGGACGGGTGCCCGTTGAGCGGGGACGTCGACTCCGGCGTGCAGCAGATCCGCGACCTCATCGCCGCTGTGCAGCAGACGCCGCGCACCGCCAAGGACGGCAGGACCGTCAACGCCACGATGTTCGTCAGCGGACTCATCACCCCTCTCTACAACGACCAGAGCTGGCCGGCCCTGACCCAGGCCCTGGAAGCGGCAATGACCGGGGACGTCAGCCTGATGCTGCGCCTGGCAGACCTTGGTGCCGACCGGTCGTCCAACGGCACCTACTCGTCCAATTCGACCTTCGCCTTCAACGCGATCAACTGCCTGGACTACCCCATGGAGTCCGACCCCGCCGCGATGCGGGCGGAGCAGCAGCGCCTGATGCAGGAATCGCCCACGCTGGGGTACTTTTTTGCGTACGGCGGCACGAGCTGCTCCGACTGGCCCTACAAGAACGTCCGGACGCCTGCACCGGTTGAGTACACCGGCGACTCCCCGATCGTGGTCATCGGCACCACCGGCGATCCCGCTACCCCAGTCGAATGGGCCGCGTCGCTGCGGAAGCAGCTCGGAAATGCCACGCTGATGACGTGGGAAGGCGAAGGCCACACCGCCTACGGACGGTCCAACAGCTGCATCGAGGATCCGGTGGACAGGTACCTGGTGAGCGGCGAAGTGCCGGCCGACAACACGGTGTGCTGAACGCCTCAGCTGTTCGAGGGCGTCCCATTTTGACCCGGGCGCGGGGACTCTATTACAGTTGACTCTTGCATGAAGCGCCCGGTTTTCCCGGGAATTTCATGCGGTGCTTCCTTAGCTCAGTCGGTAGAGCGTTTCACTCGTAATGAAAAGGTCATCAGTTCGATTCTGATAGGAAGCTCGGGATAAACCCCCTATTGCCCCTAGTTTTAGGGCTTTGGGGGGTTTTTCGCTGGTTAAGCGGCGTCATTGGCCGAGGGCAGGGCGTCAGGCGTGCCGCCGATCCCCAAAGCCATCAGAATCCCGACCGGTACCGTCCTCACCCTTGGCCCTCCACAGTCGTAGGCTACTGGGTAGGCTGGCACTGAATGGCCGGCCTCGGGTCCCGAAGGGAACGAAGAGTGGACAGTACTGCTGCTACCTGGTTCTTGAGTGGCGCTGAGCGGGAACATGCAGCCACCGACGTGCACGCGGGCGGGTCCGGCTCCCCGGCCTGGTCCGAGGGCAACCTCGTTCGGCCCCTGATTCACGGCGCCACCTACTTCGCCCGGCTGCATGAGGAGTTGTCGGCCCTTCAGGCGGGAGACCGTGTGTGGTTCACCGACTGGCGCGGCGATGGCGACGAGCGGCTGACGCCGGACGGGCCGGCGATCGGTGAGTTGCTGGCGGGATTGGCACGTGCGGGGGTGGAAGTGCGGGGCCTGGTCTGGAGGTCCCACGGGGAGCGCGTGTCTGCCCCCATGAGCAACCTGTCCAACGAGCACCTCAGCCGCCAGATCAATGACGCCGGCGGCGAGGTGCTGCTGGATCAGCGGGTGCGCCTCTTCGGCTGCCACCACCAGAAACTCTTCGTCATCCGCAACCGTAATGACCCTTCGCGGGACGTCGCGTTCGTGGGCGGAATCGACCTTTCCCACAGCCGCCGGGACGACGCCGACCACGGCGGAGACCCACAGGCGGTAGACATGGATCCCCGGTACGGGAAACAACCTCCGTGGCACGATGCAGCCCTCGAACTGCACGGCCCGGTGGTGGCAGATGTGCTGCAGCTGTTCGCGGAACGGTGGGATGACCCCCATCCCCTGGACCGGTGCACACCCTACAGGATGCTGCTGCAGCGCCTGGCCGATATGCCCCGGCACCCCGAACCCCTTCCGGAGACTGCCCCGCCGCCACCACCGGCCGGCCCCCACGCCGTGCAGCTGCTGCGCACCTACGGCGTGAAGCATCCGCCGTTCCCGTTCGCACCTGGCGGCGAGCGAAGCGTTGCCCTGGCCTACACAAAAGCCTTCGCCCTGGCCCGCTCCCTGATCTACATCGAGGACCAGTACCTGTGGTCGGCAGAGGTGGCAGCCGGCATCGCCTCGGCCCTGGAACAGAACCCCGGGTTGAAGGTGATCGCCGTCGTGCCCCGCTACCCGGACTCCGACGGTCCGCTCGGAGGGCCGCCCAAGCGGCTGGGGCAACTGCGTGCCATCGAAACGATAAGCCGGGCTGCGCCGGACCGATTCGGCGTGTTCAATCTGGAAAACAGGGCCGGAACCCCGATCTATATCCACGCCAAAATCTGCATCATCGACGACACCTGGTTCACCTGCGGATCGGACAACTTCAACCGCCGGTCCTGGACCACCGACAGTGAGCTCACCTGCGCCGTCATCGACACCTCTTCCCCTGGCCAGGGTGGGCCCGCCGCAGGCACGGACCCCGGCGCTTCCGGGCCGCTGGCCCACGCGCTCCGGCGCCAGCTCTGGGCTGAACACCTTGGCCTGGACCAGAACGACCCGCAGCTCCACGCCCCGGAGGATGGGCTCAAACTGTGGAACGCCGCCGCGGACGCCCTTGACGGTTGGCACGAAGCCGGACGCCGCCAGCCCCGTCCCGACGGGCATGTGCGGCACCACACCACAAAACCCGTACCGCGACTTCAGCGTCTCTGGGCGGAGCCTGCAAACCGCTTCCTCGTGGACCCGGACGGGCGCCCCCGCCGGCTGCGCGGCACCACCAGGTTCTAGTGCCTGCTAGGCTACGCGGGCGGCCGCTGGGGCCGCAATGAAAAACTGGGGGAATCTCATGCCTGCAAAAACCATGCTCCGGCTCTCGGCCTGCGGGGCAGCAGCAGCTGCCTTGATGGGCGCCGTGGCCGCGCCGGCCACGGCCGCCAGCACCGAGGGCACCACATTCACGATCCGTGATACGTGCACCGAATTGGCACCTGAGATAACAACATGCAGCGCGATGACCGAACGCCGTATCGAAGTCCATACACCGTCGGGGATCACGATATTCCAGGGCTACCGCGAGTATTCAGATGCCACCGCGTACCCGGGCGGGTCGCACACGTCTGAGGGGACGCGCAGGTATCTTGTCGTTTACACATCGTCCGTGGAGGTACCGGATGGCACCTACTACCTCGACCCACAGGTGACGCGGGTTGATGGTTCAGACGTTCTGTCCTACTCGGACGGGCTGACCTGCGTCCTGGATACCAACTTCGTGGAGGCGAACGTCTCCGGCGGCTACAACCACAGCACCGGCTCCTGCACCACCAGCTGATTCGCGGTGACCAGGTGAAGGCCCGTCCGCTACCTTCCAGATGGGTCTTCGCCGCACCCGGGGGCGGGAGGCCCGGTCACCACGACTGCCTGGCGAATCCGGCAGGGCCTGGCGAAACGGCAACTGATGAAGGTGCCGCCTAAGATGGCGAACATGGAAGAGCAGGCCCTGGCAGACATCGCGAACGGGCTGTACGCCGCGCCTTTGGAGGACTTTGTGGCGGCCCGGACGGCTGCAGCAAAGGAAGCTGCCGGGCAGGACAAAGAGCTGGGCGCCGCCGTAAAAGGACTTCCCAAGCCGTCGGTCGCGGCCTGGGCCGTGAACATGCTCGCCCTGCACCAGCCGGAGGTCCTCGACGGCCTGGCCGATCTCGGCTCCCGGATGCGCGCCGCGCAGGCCGCACTCGACGCACCGTCGCTCCGCGAACTGGGACGGGAGCGCCGCACCATGCTGGCCGCCGCCGTCGACACCGCCAAGTCGGTGGTCCAGCAGCAGGGACGCGCCATTAGCGAAACCATCGCCGGGGATGTCGAAGAAACGCTTCGCGCCCTGACGGCCGACGCCGGGGCCGCGGCTGCCGTCCGCAGCGGGCGGCTTGTGAAGACCCTGTCGGCGGATGGCGTGGGCGCCGCCGACCTCGAAGGGGCGGTGGCGGTTCCCGGGGCGCTTCCTGCGGCCCCGCCGGACGCAGCCCCGGCGGCGACCCCGGCCCGCAAACCGGCGCCGACAGCAGCCAAGAAGCAACGCACGACGGCGGAGCGCCCCTCCCAGCCCCAGGCAACCAAGCCGCGGCTTGAGGCAGTCCGGCAGACGGCCCGGCCGGCGTCCCCGCCGGCGCTGGAAAAGGCCCAGGCGGCCCTGGCGGAAGCCCGGGAGGAGGAGGCAAGGACGAACGAACTGGCCCGGGAACTGCAGGAGCAAGCGGAACAAACCAGGACGGACATTGCCGCCCTGCAGCGGGAAACAGCGGAACTCCGTGACCGGTTGAAAGCCGCGGAGGAAGAGCTGGAGCGCTCCCGCAGGCGGCTCACCACCACGGCTGCCGAGGCAAAGCAGGCTGCACGGGCAGCGGACAAAGCCGGGCGGACGGCCATGCTGGCGCAGGAGCGGGTCCTCCGGCTGGGCAACACGCGGGGCTGATTCCGGGAATTGTCAGACCCCTCTTGCACACTGGATTTATGGAAAACCAACCCGTACAGGAATTTCACGTCACCTACTTCGATGCCGACTGCGGCCGGTCCAGGGCTGAAATTTTCGACACCCTGGCAGAGGCGCAGCGGTTCGCCAACAGGCACTGCTCCGGCGAGGACAGCTGGGCTGTCATCGATGCTGTCACCGTGGAGCACATCAAGATCGCTGCCTGACCGCCCCCGGGAGGTTACGGCTTAAAGCAGGAACCCGCACTGCCCCAATCAGGCAGTGCGGGTCCGTACCGCTTATTGCAACGGTGCCCTATGGCAAGGACGTCGCCTACGCGAAGTCAGAAACCGCCGGGTCCGGGCCGATGCGGCCTTCACCGTTACCGGTGCGGTCCAGGGCGTTGATGGCCTCGACGTCCTCCGCGTCCAGGGAGACCTCCAGCGCCGCGAAGTTTTCACGGATCCGTGACTCGGTGACTGACTTGGGGATCACCACGTTGCCGATGGCGAGGTGCCAGGCGATGACCACCTGGGCGGGGGTGGCCTGGTGTTTGGCGGCGATTCGCGCCACCGTTGCGTCCTCGAGCAGCTCACCGCCCTGCCCCAGCGGCGACCACGCCTGCGTCAGGATGCCCTTCGAGGCCCCGAATTCGCGCAGCTCACGCTGGCTGAAGTGCGGGTGCAGCTCGATCTGGTGGATGGCCGGGACGACGCCTGTTTCATCGATCAAACGCTGCAGGCCTTCGGCGGTGAAGTTGGAAACGCCGATGGACTTGACCCGGCCGCGCTTCTGGAGTTCGATCAGCGCCTTCCAGGTGTCCACGTACTTGTCCTGCTTGGGCTGCATCCAGTGGATGAGGTACAGGTCCAGGGTCTCCAGGCCAAGCCTGTCCATCGATTCCTCGAAGGCCGCCAGGGTGGACTCGTAGCCCTGGTCCGCGTTCCACAGTTTGGTGGTGATGAAGATCTGCTCCGGGGACAGGCCGGAGCTGGCGATGGCACGGCCCACTCCCGCTTCGTTGCCGTAGATCTTTGCGGTATCGATGTGGCGGAAGCCGGCTTCGAACGCCTGGCGGACTACCTTCTCGGCCACTCCGTCCTCAACCTGCCACACGCCGTAGCCGAGCTGGGGAATCGTGTTTCCGTCATTGAAAGTCAGTGTAGGTGAAGAAGTCATGGATTTATCCTGCCAAACAATCCACGCTGCGCCGGGGCATTCGGGCCCTGCTAAGCCACACGCTTAACGGGGAATATCCCGCCTTAACAGGGAATATTCCGGCCGGTGCACCTAGGAGGCCTCCTCATGAAGGTGCCTCTCGGCGTCGGACACCTGCTGGTAAACGGCCTCCGCACGGCGGCGCACGGACGCCGCCCCTACCGGCACGGGCCCCACGGCGAGCCGCAGCATCGCCGCCGCTTCAGCGGTGGTGGCCAGCGAATTGCCCGCCTTGGACAACGCCCGGTGAACTCCGGAAAGGGCAGCCGGGATGTCCAGCCCCTCGCTGGGCGACCGCCGCTGTGCCTCCACGCAGACAGCCCTCACCCGGTCCAGGAGCGCGGCCAGTTCATTGGCAATCTCCACCAGCTCCTCGTACAGCTGGTCGTCCTCCACGCCTTCGAGCACCTGGTGGAAGCGGTCCAGTCCCCGATGGAAGCGGTCGTGCGCCCTGCGCCACAACCCCTTCCCCAGTTCCGCGTCGTCCTTGCGCCCCTGCCTGGAAGCGCTGAAAAAGCCCAAGCGCAACCTACAGATACTGTCCGGGACCGTGGTCCGGGTCGTTCTGCTGCCCCGGGCGTCCCGGAGCGCCGGGCCGGGAACCGGCGGGAGCGCGCTGGGGCTCGCCGTTCTCGCCGATCACCACGCCCGGGGCGATCATTGTGCCAGGCGGAAGCTGGCGCAACTGCATCTGCGCGGCTGCGTGCTCGCGGGCTGCATGCTGGGCAGCGATGGCTGTCTGGATGCCGTGGAACAGCCCTTCCAGCCAGCCCACCAGCTGCGCCTGCGCAATGCGGAGCTCTGCGTCGGAGGGTGTGGCCTCGTCCGAGAAGGGAAGGCTGATCCGGTCCAGTTCCTCCACCAGCTCGGGCGCCAGCCCGTCTTCCAGCTCCTTGATGGAGCGCTCATGGATTTCGGCGAGCCTGCCCCGGGCTGCGTCATCCAGCGGGGCGGACTTCACCTCCTCCAGGAGCTGGCGGATCATGGTGCCGATCCGCATTACCTTGGCTGGTTCGTCCACCAGGTCCTGCAGGCTGCTGCCCTTGGGCTTGGTGCCGTCCGGCTGGGCCGCCGGCACCGGGGGCTGGCTGTCGTCGATGGTGGTGCCTTCTACCGGGAGGTCCTCAGGTGCCTGAGTGTCTTTCGGATCGCTCATGCGTTCATACTCTCACGAGGAATCCGTCCGAACGGCACTCGATGAAGCCGCCTGACGGTTGTCCGCTGCGGGCTCAATCAGCAGCACCTGCCCTGCGGGTTGGCGTCCTGGCGGTCCGTCCGGTCGCGCCAGAACTCCCGCTCACTGAGTGGCGGTTCCTTGTGGCCGGCGTCCCGGTGGTGTTCGAGGTATTTGGCGTAGGCGTCGGCACCCATGACGCCCCCCATATACCGTGCGAACCCCTTGAACCCGTTGGAGAGCGCTGCAAGTCCGGTGCTCATCAGTGGTGTCCTGCCCGCTCAAAGCGCAGGTTGGCTGGAACCTTTTCCCATTCCGCCAGCAGCTCACGCTCGGCACGGGTGGGAATGAGTCCAGCAGGAGCGAAGACGCGCGACGGGAGGGCCGGGTCTTCGTTGTCCTTGGTGGGAACGCCGGCCGCCCTGTTCCGGAACGCCCGGACGGTGGCGAGCAACGCCGTCGCAATGACAATGATGCTCAGGACCACGAAGATCACCGAGAGCCAGCCTTGGATGGCGGTATTGCGAACCACGGCCTCCATGGCCACTACGGTCTTGGCGCTGCCGAACTCGGTCTTCCCCTCGGCAAGGGCCTTGCTGAAGGCGGCGTTGTTGGCGAAGTAGCCTACGGCGGGGGTCGGGGAGAAGATCTTCTGGTAGCTCGCGGTGATGGTGACCACCGCGGCGAAGGCCAGCGGCAGCGCGACGATCCACAGGTATTTGAAGGATCCGCGCTTGGCTGCGATGGCCAGGCACACGGACAGGGCGATGGCCGCCAGCAGCTGGTTGGCGATGCCGAACAGCGGGAACAGTGTATTGATGCCGCCCAGCGGATCGGTCACGCCCATCAGCAGTACCGCGCCCCAGGCACCCACCATGATCGCCGTGCAGAGCCAGGCCCCGGGCCGCCAGGAGGCTTCCTTGAACTTGGGGACGAAGTTGCCGATGGAGTCCTGCAGCATGAACCGCGCCACGCGCGTGCCGGCGTCCACTGCCGTCAGGATGAACAGGGCTTCGAACATGATGGCGAAGTGGTACCAGAACGCCATCATGGCGGTGCCGCCAATGAACTGCTGCATGATGTGTGCGAGGCCCACAGCGAGGGTGGGAGCGCCGCCGGTGCGCGAGACGATGCTTTCCTCGCCCACGTTGGCTGCCGTCTGGGACAGGAATTCCGGAGTGAGGTTCACGCCGCTCAGGCCCAGGCTGTTGACCCACGTGGCGGCCGTTTCCACTGTTCCGCCCGTCAGTGCGGTGGGTGAGTTCATGGCGAAGTACAGGCCACGGTCAATCGAAATGGCGGCAACCAGGGCCATGATGGCCACGAACGATTCCATCAGCATTCCGCCATAGCCGATGAAGCGCGTCTGGCGTTCCTTCTCCACCAGTTTTGGCGTGGTGCCGGAGGAGATGAGGGCGTGGAAGCCGGACAGCGCGCCACAGGCGATGGTCACGAAGAGGAAGGGGAAGAGGGATCCGGGGAACACGGGCCCGTTGTCCCTGCTGGCGAATTCGCTGAAGGCCGGCACGGTGATTTCCGGGCGGACAACGATGATGGCCAGCGCGAGCATCACGATCACGCCGATTTTCATGAATGTGGAGAGGTAGTCCCGGGGTGCCAGGAGCAGCCACACGGGCAGGATAGCGGCGATGAAGCCGTACACGATCAGGCCCCAGGCGATGGTCACCTTGTCCAGGCTGAAGATGTCCGCGCCCCACGGGGTTTCTGCCACGATGCCGCCGCCGATGATGGCCGCCATCAGCAGCACGAAACCGATCAGTGAAACCTCCATCACCTTGCCGGGCCGGAGGTAGCGAAGGTAGATGCCCATGAACAGGGCGATGGGGATGGTCAGGCTGACGGAGAACACGCCCCACGGGCTTTCACCCAGGGCATTGACGACGACGAGCGCGAGGATGGCGACGATGATCACCATGATGAGCAGGGTGGCGATGAGGGCCGCAGTGCCGCCGATGACGCCGAGTTCCTCGCGGGCCATCTGGCCCAGGGAACGTCCGCCCCGGCGCATCGAGAAGAACATGACCAGGTAGTCCTGCACGGCACCGGCGAGAACGACGCCGATGATGATCCAGATGGTGCCGGGAAGGTAGCCCATCTGGGCTGCAAGCACGGGGCCAACCAGGGGCCCGGCGCCGGCGATGGCGGCAAAGTGGTGGCCGAACAGGACGTTGCGGTCCGTCCGGACATAGTCCTTGCCGTCGGCCTTGTATTCGGCCGGGGTGGCCCGGCGGTCATCCGGCCGGGTGATGTACCGCTCGATCACCTTGGAATAGAAACGGTAGCCGATCAGGTAGGTGCACACCGATGCGAACACGAACCAGATCGCATTGACGGTCTCCCCGCGGATGATGGCGAGCATGAACCACGCCACGCCGCCGAGCAGGGCAATGGCGGCCCACAAGGCGATTTTGCCGGGCGTCCACTTCCTCTCCTCTGCCTCCCGGGCATTCTCATCCACGGCGGCAGGGGGAAGGGCCGAATCTGTGGCCACAGCACCCTCCCTCCGGAATGAACCGTTCCGATCATCAGGCGTTCCGGCCATGTCTCCTCCTTGAGTGGGTGCAGGTCTCCCCTTACTAAGGCACCTTACCAACGCCTGTTCCAGATGGGGATGGGTTCTGCCGCCCGCCGCCGGCCGGTGCGGCGAACGGCAGCCACGGGGCGCCGAACGACCCCGCCGGTGTGTGGTTCTGCCCTAACCAACCAGCCCTCGGCGGGACATCGGGAGCACAGCCCGCGTACAGATCCACGCGAGCGCCGATCCCGTGAGCGGGACGGCCAGCACGAGCGTCAGCAGGTGCAGCCAGGGGATCTCCACGGCTGTCCGCATGTCCGTCGAGGCCACAATAAGCACTGCCGGCACCGCCCCGGCGATGGTACCGAGAGCGGCCCCAAGGCCGGAGGTGAGCAGTGCCTGCGCCGCGGCGAGCCCCTTGCGAAGACGGGGTGAAGCCCCCACGCCGGCGAGGGTCACATGGTCGTTCCGCGCGTCAGCCAGTGCCAGGCCGGTGGTGATGCCGGCGGCGCTGAGCGTTATCAGTGCGCTGGCAGCCACGATCAACCAGAACATCCACTGGTTGTCCTGTGAGACTCCCGGCTCCGCCCAGAACCCGGCACCTGGCTGCTTGTAAACAGCTGCCACTGCCGCGGCCGCCGCGTCAGCTTCGGCGGCTGACGGCCGCCTGTCCAGCTGGACCAGCAGCTCGGCCGGTTCAGCCCGCAGGTCCAAGCGTTCCGCTGTCTCCGGCGAAACAAAGCCGTAGTAAGGCACGGCTTCACGTGGTTCCACTGCCGTCGCGGGCAAGGAGGTGCTGCTGACCGTCCGGTGGACCATCGAGCCGTCCGACGGCGACTGCAGCTGGGTGCGGACGTCCTGTCCCTGCAGCACAACTTTTCCGTCCTGGACAAAGACCGGATTGGTCACCACCATGCCACCGGCATCCAGCACCCGAAGGGCTTCGGCGCCTGCTTCCGCGCCCAGCATCATCCGGATGTCCTCCGCACCTCCCACCACGATTCCCCTCGGCGAACCGGACTCACGGATCATGGAGCCGCGGCAGCGCCAGTCTTCGGGGTCCACAACCCTCCGCTGCGGCGTCATCGGACATTCATGCTCCTCCGGGACAGCCAGGGAATAGAGGATGCAGTTCGAATCTTCTGTCCGCACGGGGACCGTCATGTCCACCTCGGGGCCAAATTCGCAGTCAATCGGTGCCGGCGCCGTGATGACCCTGGTCCAGGCAACTGCGCCGACCGCCTTCCCGACGCGGGATGAGAGCTCAGCCGGGTCCACTTTCATCGGCGGCTGGCGGCTGCCGTCCGCGGGGACCGGGGCGTCCATCACCAACGGAAGGCGCGCCTGGTTTTCCAGGGCACTCCACCAATGGTTGTCCCGCATCCAGGTCTGCTGGGTGGCCGACAGCACCAGGCCGGCGCTGGCCAGCGTGGCCGCAGCCAGTACAGCTGCCACTGCCGGCACGGTCCGTCCGCGGTTTCGGGCCGAGTCCCGGGCCGCCATCCTGAGGGGCAGGGACAACCATTGCGTCCGGGATGTCAGGCGGACGGTCAGCCAGCCAGTCAGCAGCACCAGCGCGGCCACGGCCAGCACTGCCCCGCCGATCAGCAGCGTGGCCACCAGTGGAAGCTGTTCTGCCTGCCGGTCCGGGTCCTTCGCTGACTGGCCCAGCAGCCAGCCGGCGGCCAGCAGCCCAACCGCCGTCACCAGCAGCACCGCCCCTGTGATACTCGTCCGCTTTCCCTTTCCTGCGGGAGCGCGCCCGGACTTGAGGGCACCGAGCACCGCCTGGCGGGCTACCTGTCCGGCAGGAGCCACCGCGGCGAGGATGCAGGCGGCCAGCCCCATGAGCATTGCAACCGACGTCAGCAGTATGTCCGGGTGCACTCCTGCCAGCCGGGCGGAGCCTGTAGCCCGGACCCAGAGCACGACGACTGCTGCCGCCCCGACTCCCAGGCCTGCGCCTGCCACGACGGCAATGGCCCCGAGCCACAAGCCGGCCGCCGTTACGACAGCCCGGACAGTCGGCGTCTCAGCCCCGGATGCAGCCAACAGCGCGAGTTCCCGCACTTGCCTCTTGGCGCCCACCGCGAAGGCCGCGCCGGCAAGCAGGCCAACCTCCAGGAGGGCAAGGGCTCCGAGCAGGCCGAAGGAAGCGTAGAGGGTCAGCGTTTCCGTCGACTGGTACCTGGGCTGTGCACCACTGACCACCCGCTGGTCCAGGGGCGGTGGATTAAGCACCACGCTGCGGGACAGCACCGCGACACCCTGGCGGTTCGCCTCCCTGACCTGCTGCCAGGTGACGGGCTCCGATCCCACCAGGTAGTAGGACACCGACTGGGGCAGCTCACGCTCCCGGCCCAGGACAGCAGGCGCTACTTGACCGGGCTGAACGTAAAGGAAGCTGTTGTTGTCGGAGGCGTCCGCGTCACGAAGGGTGCCCACCGGCACAAACGTTCCTGCCGACGTCGTAAATTCCTCGCCGAAGTCCAGGTGGAAGCGTTCCAGCAGCCCGCGCGACACCAGGACTTCCTGGCTGGATTCGGGAGCGCGGCCATCGAGGAGGGTGAACTTGCCTGTGAACGCGGGATTCAGCGCGTCCACCTGCACACCGTTCAGCGACACCAGCGCTTCCCCAACGGTGGTGGTGAGCTGCAGTTGGCGCATCGGCAGCACCTCGTAGCCTTCCGGAAGCAATTCTTCAGGCGGCGTGGCGATGAAGTCGGGGTCCGCGTTCCCTGTGCTGGACGCCACCACGACGTCGTTCAGCGGGTCCTGGATTGATTCGGCGTTGACCGACGCCAAGGCACTGAACCGCGCCTGCGCGTTGCCCAGTTCGTACCGGACGATCTCCTCCGGCGTGCGCTGCGAGCTCTGGTACAACGTGGCAGCCCCGGTCATTCCGGCCACCGGCAGCATGATCAGCAGCACGATCAGGAACGACCGTCCCCGGTGCCGCCGGATGTCCCGCCGGGCCATCCGCAGGGCAACCCGGAAACTGCTCCGGCGCCCTCCCGGCGCCGCAGTGAGGTCCAGGGGCATCAGTGGCCGGCCTGCGAGAGCAGCAGTGCAGGATCGTGCATGGCGGTTGCCTGGTCCACGATCCGCCCGTCGCGGAGGAACACCACGCGGTCGGCCCAGGCCGCGTGCCTCGCTTCGTGGGTGACCAGCATGACGGCCGCGCCCGCATCAGCCCGCGAGCGCAGCACCTCCATAACTCCCTGGCCGGTGGTCGAATCCAGTGCGCCCGTTGGCTCATCGGCGAGGATCAGGCGCCGCTTCCCCACCACGGCCCGCGCGATGGCCACCCGCTGCTGCTGGCCACCGGACATCTGGTCCATGAAGCGGTCCGCGAGTTCCGGAATCCCCACCTGGCGGAGGGCATCCGCCGCCTGCCTCTGGGCCTTCTTTGAAGCGGTACCGTCCAGTTCCAGGGGCAGCGCCACGTTTTCGGCGGCGGTCAGCGTGGGAACCAGGTTGAAGTCCTGGAAAACGTATCCCACCGCACGCCGGCGCAGGCGGGCCAGCTCATTGAGACCCAACGCGGCCAGGGGGGTTGACTCCACAAAGACTGCGCCCGACGTCGGCCGGTCCAGTCCCCCGGCCAGGGCAAGGAGCGAGGACTTTCCCGAGCCCGACGGTCCCATGACCGCAACAAACTCGCCTGCGCTGATGGCAAGGTCCACGTCCCGAAGCGCGGCCACCGCCGTCGCGCCTTCCCCAAACGTCCTGCTGACCTTGGCGAGTTCCAGGACCTGCTGCGGCCCCCGGACGCTCACCGGCGGCTGTCCGCGTTGAGCGGGGTGACGTCTTCCGTGACCCCGTTGGACGTTTTGCGTGCCGCACCCGTGCCGGCTGACTGCGCCTGCTGTACCATCCGGGCCTCGCAGAGGTCCAGCCAGCGGACCTCCGCTTCCGTTTGAAAGATCAGGGAGTCAAGGACCAGCAGCCATGCGGTATCACCGCTGCGCTGGCTGGCCGCCGTGTCCCTGCGGGCCTTGGTGTAGTCCTGCAGCGACCTGATTGACGCCACCCGCTGGGCCTGGATGATCCCCTGGACGTCCACCCCCGGGAGGGTGACGGCGAGCGCGAGCTTGATGGCGAGCTCATTCCGCGGCGGGTTGGTTCGCTCCACCGGCGCCGCGAACCAGCTCTGCACCTCCGCCTTGCCCGCAGCCGTGATGCTGTACACCACGTGGCCCTCGCCGTCGTCGCCCTCCTTGGCAACAAGGCCGTCCCGCTCGAGCCGGTCCAACGTGGTGTACACCTGCCCGATGTTGAGCGGCCAGGTGGCGCCGGTCCGGTTTTCGAACTCGACCCGCAGCTGGTAGCCGTAACGCGGCTGGTCCTGCAACAGGGCGAGGAGGCTGTGACGGATGGACATGCTGCTCCTTCGGCTGGTTACCGCCGGTATGCACGGACCCCCAAGACCCGTGCATACCGCGTATGCCTCGAAGCCTAGCCGAGCCGGCGCCACAGCACAATACTGAGTATCTAGTGCCTACATCAGGAGGAGGATCTTGCCTACATGGTCCCCGCTGTCGAAGTAACGGTGCGCGGCCTGCACCTGGTCCAGCGGGAACGTCTTTGCCACCAGGGGGCGGATCCGCCCGTCAGTGACCAGCGGCCATACGGCGTCCCTGACCGCGTTCATGATGGCGCCCTTTTCCTCGACGGGCCGGGGCCGGAGCGCCGTGGCCACCACTGCGGCGCGCTTCTTCAGGAGTTGCCCCAGGTCCAGTTCCCCCTTGGTGCCGCCCTGCAGGCCGATGACCACCAGGCGGCCGTAGTCTGCCAGGGCATCCACATTCTGCTGGAGGTACTTGGCTCCGACGACGTCGAGGATCACGTCCGCGCCTTTTCCGCCGTTCTGCCGGCGGAGGCTTTCCGGAAAATCCTCCTCGGCGTAGTTGATGGCAATGTCCGCGCCCAGGAAGGCTTTCGCGGTGCTGACTTTCTCATCAGTGCCTGCCGTGGTGGCCACCTTGGCGCCGAAAGCCTTGGCGAGCTGGATGGCCATGGTGCCGATTCCGCCGGTTGCACCGTGGATGAGGACCGTCTCCCCCGGCTGCAGCTGGGCCGTCATGATCAGGTTGGAATAAACCGTGGCGGAAACCTCCGGCAGCGAAGCGGCGGTCACCAGGTCAACGCCGTCGGGCACGCGCAGCACCTGCTCTGCCGGGACCGCCACCTGCTGTGCATAGCCGCCGCCGGCCAGCAGCGCCACCACCTTGTCGCCCAGCGAGAATGCCTTGGTAACCCCCGGGCCAAAGCCGGCGATCCGGCCGGAAACCTCCAAGCCCGGGATGTCCGACGCGCCGGGAGGCGGCGGGTAAAAGCCCCGCCGCTGCTGCACGTCCGCGCGGTTCAGGCCGGCGGCAACCACGTCGATCAGCACCTCGCCGGGGCCCGGCACCGGCGCCTCCACCTCGCGGACCTCGAGGGCTTCCGGGCCGCCCGGTTCCGATATGTAGACGGCTTTCATAAACCACTTCCGTTCCTGACTGAATACTGGCTGCAACCAGTGTGCACCGGCAGCCTTCCGGGCTCTGTTTTGTTGCAGGCAAGTGCCTATGAAACACTACTAGTTGAGGAAGGTTGTCCGAGCGGCCGAAGGAGCTAGTCTTGAAAACTAGTGTGCGGTAACCCCGTACCAAGAGTTCGAATCTCTTACCTTCCGCAAAGAAGACCCCTGTCCGCCAGCATGCTGGCCGGCAGGGGTCCTTTGTTTTAAGCCTGGCCTTGTCCCTCGGGTGAGGCGCATCGATTCCGCCGGGCCAGCCACACCTTTTCCGACCGCTTGTTGCCGCCCCGTAAATTCTTTGGACTTATCCGCGGCACACTCCTTTTCTGGAAACTACCGACGGGTATTCTTTGTGATGGCCGGCACATTTGGGGGAAGGCGCCGGCCACAAAACCAAAGCCAGCAGCATCACCGGAACCGGGCTACGGGGGCTCCAGGCCGGTGGGTGGCACGTTCCGCTGGGGAACGTCCCACCGAATGCACGCTCTATCCACCCTGCGTTCATTCAGCGCTGTTGTGATGTGCCGGAAACCACTTGACCAGGAGCAGGGTCCGGGGCCACTTGTCCGTCGGTACAACCCGGACACACTCCATCGGGTCCCCACCGGGACACCCTATGAAAGTAAGAGCGGATGCATCAAACACCTTGGAAGCTAGCGCTGGGAACAGCCTTGTCCGCGGGGCTCATCGCAGCTCCACTGGCAGTTGTCCCGGCGGCCGCGGAGGTCTCAGCCGCGGCAGGCAGCTCGCCCGTTGTGATCAACGAGGCCTACCTCAGCGGCGGCAGCAGCGGCGCCGCCTACAAGAACAAATTCGTGGAGCTCTACAACACCTCTGACGTTGCGGTATCCCTGGACGGCTGGTCGTTGCAGTACCGCTCCGCCACCGGCGCTGCCGCACCAACCGGTGTGGCCCCGCTGTCCGGGTCCATCCCCGCCAAGGGCCACTACCTGGTGCAGGGCGGAAGCAACGGGACCACCGGCGCCGACTTGCCGGCCGCCGACCTCGTGGCGGGCGCCCTCAACGTCAGCGGCAGCGGAGGTACCATCGTCCTCGCAAAGCAGCCAACCGCCGTCGGACTTTCCACCGGTTCGCAGGTGGAGCCCGCCGGTGTAGCCGACCTCCTCGGCTATGGAACGTCCAACACCTACGAGACCCTGGCAGCCGCCGCCCCCGCGGGCAACACTGACGTCAAGAGCCTCAACAGGACCAGCGGAGCGGACACCAACAGCAACACTGCAGACTTCGCACTCAGCGCCGCGATCACCCCCACCCCCTCCAGCGGAACTGCCCCGGACCCCGGTCCCACACCGGAACCGACTCCCGATCCGGTGATCAAGACCATCGCCGACATCCAGGGAACCGGTGCCGGAAGCCCCCTGGTGGGTGCCACTGTCACCACCACCGGCAAAGTTACTGCGGCGTTCCCCACCGGCGGGCTGAACGGCTACTACATCCAGACGGCCGGCACCGGCGGAGACCTTCCGGCCGCCACCCATGCCGCATCGGACGGCATCTTCGTCTACTCCCCGGCCACCGTAGCCTCCGTCCAGATTGGTGACTACGTGCAGGTGACCGGCACGGTGGCCGAGTACTACGGGATGACGCAGCTGAATGTCACCGCCGCCGCAGGGCTGGCCAAGCTGACCGAAGCTGCCCCTGAAGTGAAGCCGACCATTTTCAGGTTGCCGGCCAACGAGACGTTCCGGGAATCCCTCGAAGGAATGCTCCTGGCACCCCAAGGGCCATTGACCGTCACTGACAACTACAGCCTCAACCAGTACGGCGAGATCGGCCTGGCAGGAGGCACCACTCCCCTGGTCCAGCCCACCGCGGTGGCGCCGTTCGGCACGCCGGAGCATGCCGCCGTCGTGGCCGAAAACACCGCCCGCGGCATCAAGTTCGATGACGGCTCCAGCACCAACTTCCTGCGGGACGCAGCCACCAAAGCAACGGTCCTGCCGTATCTGACCACGGAAGACCCCGTCCGCGTGGGTTCCCCCGCCACGTTCACCACCAACGTCGTCCTGGGCTACGCCAACAACGCCTGGAAGCTCCAGCCGCTGACGCACCTGACCGGCACCAACAAGGCCACCGTCCAGCCGGCGGGCTTCGGTGCCACCCGGACGGACGCCCCGGCTGCGGTGGGCGGCAATGTGAAGATTGCTTCCTTCAACGTGCTCAACTATTTCCCCACGACGGGCGACGCCCTGGCCGGATGCACGTTCTACGAGGACCGTGACGGCAACCCCATCACCGTCAGTGGCGGCTGTGACGCCCGGGGTGCGGCCAACGCCGAGAACTTCCAGCGGCAGCAGGACAAGATCGTGTCCGCCATTACCAAGTCGGGGGCAGACCTTGTCACCCTCATGGAGATTGAAAACTCCGCGCAGTTCGGAAAGAACCGCGATGATGCCCTGTCCAAGCTTGTGGACGCCCTGAACACTGCCACCCCCGGTATCTGGGACTACGTTCGCTCGCCCGCCAACGCGCCGCCGCTAGCGGACGAGGACACGATCCGCACCGCCTTCATCTACAAGAAGGCCGTGGCCGAACCGGTGGGCGAATCGATCATCCACAATGACACGGTTGCCTTCGCGAGTGCCCGCAAGCCGTTGGCCCAGGTCTTCAAGCCCGTGGGCGGCGGTGCCGGCACCGAATTCATCGCCATCGCCAACCACTTCAAGTCCAAGGGATCAGCTGCAACCCCGGACGACACGGACAAGGGGCAGGGCGCCTCGAACCTGGCCCGTACCGCCCAGGCCAGGTCACTGCTGGATTTCGCCACCTCCCTGCAGTCCGCCAAGGGTACGGACAAGGTGTTCCTGATCGGCGACTTCAACGCGTACGGCAAAGAAGACCCCATCAACGTCTTCACATCCGCGGGATACGTCAACCAGGACGACAAGGCGCGCAACGCCGACGGTTCTGCCAAGCATTCCTACCTTTTCGGCGGGATGGTCGGCTCCCTCGACCACATCCTGGCCTCCCCTGCCGCCAATGCCGTGGTCACGGGTGCGGACATCTGGAACATCAACTCCGTGGAGTCCGTGGCGCTGGAGTACAGCCGCTACAAGAACAACGTCACCAACTACTACGCGCCGGACCAGTTCCGGGCCAGCGACCATGATCCGGTGGTGGTGGGCCTGAACCTGACTTCTGCGCCTGCCACGGTGGACCTGAATTTCCTGGGCATCAACGACTTCCACGGCCGGATCGATACCAACACGGTCCAGCTCGCAGGAACCATCGAAAAGCTCCGCGCGGCCGCAGCTCCGGGTGCCACAGCGTTCCTTTCGGCCGGTGACAACATCGGCGCCTCGCTGTTTGCCTCCGCTGTCGCCAAGGACCAGCCCACCATCGACGTGCTCAACGCCCTGGAGCTTCGGGCCTCCGCCGTGGGCAACCACGAGTTCGACGGCGGCTGGGCGGACCTCCGGGACCGCGTCATCGCCGGTGGCAGCAACGCGAAGTTCCCCTACCTGGGAGCCAACGTGTACCGGAAGGGCACCACGCAGCCCGTGCTGCCGGAGTTCACGGTGCTGGAGCTGAACGGCATCAAAGTGGCGGTGATCGGCACCGTCACCCAGGAGGTCCCCTCGCTGGTGACCCCGGCCGGTGTGGCCGACCTTGAATTCGGTGACCCGGTGGACGCCATCAACCGCGCGGCCGCCAGGATCACGGCGGAAAACCTTGCCGACGTGATCATCGTGGAAAACCACGACGGCGCCGGCTCGGGAGTTGTGGAAGGTGCCACGCTGGAGGAGGAAGTCGCAGCCGGCGGCCCCTTCGCCAAACTGGTCACCGAAACATCCGCCGACGTGGACGCCATCTTCACCGGCCACACGCACAAGGAATACGCGTGGGATGCCCCTGTTCCGGGCAGTGAAGGCAAGACACGCCCCATCGTGCAGACCGGCAACTACGGCGAGAACGTGGGGCAGATCCAGCTCACCGTTGACACCGCCACCAAGCAGGTCACCGGGTACAAGGCCGGCAACGTCAAGCGCACCACGGACCCCGCTGCCGACCTCATTGCGGCCTACCCGCGGGTTGCCGCCGTCGATGGGATCGTCCAAAAGGCCCTGGCTGGCGCCGCGGTCATCGGCAACCAGCCCGTAGGCACCGTTACTGCGGACATCACCACGGCTTTCACTACGGACGCCACCGGAACCGCCAAGCGCGACGACCGCGCCAGCGAATCCACGCTGGGCAACCTGGTGGCCGACTCCCTGCTGGACTCGCTGAAGCCGGCCGAGCTGGGTGGTGCCGAAATCGGCGTGGTCAACCCGGGCGGGCTGCGGAACGAGCTCTATTACGCACCTGACGGCACCATCACTTACGCCGAAGCCAACGCGGTGCTTCCGTTCGTCAATAACCTGTGGACCACGTCCCTGACGGGAGCCCAGTTCAAGACGTTGCTGGAACAGCAATGGCAGACCAACGCGGACGGCACGGTTCCCAGCCGCGCCTACCTCCAGCTTGGCTTGTCCAAGAACCTGAACTACACCTACGACGCGGCCCGCCCGGCGGGTGACCGCATCACGTCGGTTCGTGTCAACGGAGAGCTGCTGGATCCGGCGAAGTCCTACCGGGTTGGTACCTTCAGCTTCCTGGCAACCGGCGGTGACAACTTCCGCATCTTCACGGACGGCACCAACACCCGCGACTCAGGACTGGTGGACCGGGACGCATGGATCGGCTACCTGCAGAAGAGCAGCCCCGTTTCACCCGACTTCGCCCGGCGTTCAGTAGCGGTCACCAACACGACGCCCGCCGAGGTCAAGCCCGGTGAGGCTGTGACGCTCACGGTCTCCAAGCTGGACCTGACATCGCTCGGCAGCCCGGTCAACACCGCGTTGTCGGCCGTGTTCACCGACTCGGCAGGTACTGTCACGCAGCTGGGCACGGTGCCCATCACTGCGGGTACTGCCAACGTCAGCCTCGCGGTTCCCGCAGGAGCGGCAGCCGGCCCGGCCACGCTGGTACTCACGGCAGCCGAATCCGGCACGGCAGTTACCGTGGACGTGCGGGTGGCTGCAGGCGGCAGCGTCCCGCCGGTCTGCATGGCACCTGAAAAGCCGGCCAGGTGGTACGACGCCCTCGGCTGGATCCGCTACGGAATCGCCTGGCTGCAGTACCAGGCCTGCCTCCGCGGCTGATCGGCGGCTCCGGCTGACTGCCGGGCTTC
Source organism: Pseudarthrobacter sp. TE3704 (assembly GCF_056279405.1). Taxonomy (NCBI): domain Bacteria; kingdom Bacillati; phylum Actinomycetota; class Actinomycetes; order Micrococcales; family Micrococcaceae; genus Pseudarthrobacter; species Pseudarthrobacter sp. TE3704. The sequence goes on along the minus strand of NZ_JBWCCJ010000008.1, from coordinate 223,383 downwards.
CGCCCGGCATCAGCCACCCCGTAAACCGACGCTCTCTCACATATTGCAGGTTTTCGCCCGACGCTCTTTCACTCCGGTGAGAGAGCGTTGGGCATTTGGGCGCCAAGGATGAGAGAGCGTTGGGGGTTTAGGCGCCAGAGGTGAGAGAGCGTTGGGCGTTTGGCTGCAGGACGTGAGAGAGCGTCCGGGGTGGTGTCAGGAACCCAGGATGGCGGCGGCGATCTCGTCGGCGTCCCGGAGTGTCCGCTGGCCGCTGCGGTACACCGGCCCGCCGGGCTGGACCGCTTCGGCGGCAATGGCCGGCCCCCACTGGGTGGAGGACAGCTGCAGGCCCAGCACGTACAGGCCCTCGGTGACGGACCCGTTCGCCGCGACCGGGCGGTACGGGTGCGGCACCACGTCCAGGCCCGTGGACTGCACCGGCGCGCCTTCCGCCGTCATCATGAGCCGGGGCCGGACCGCGCCGTCGGCCAGGAGCTGCTCCAGCAGGGGTGAATCGTTGGCCGAGACCCTGTTGCCGGGTGCGAGCGCCTCCACCATGGTGGGGGCCGACACCGGGGCCCCACTCACCCACGGCGAGGACGCGGTAAACATCCGGTTCCGGCGGTCAACACCGAACTTTGGGTCCGGGCCCACAAAGCTGACAACTCCGGCACGCGCCAAGGCCGCCAACTGCTCCGAGCGCAGGGCCGGCGGCCCGCTGGCCAGGCCTTCCACGAAGGACTCGAACCAGCCACGCAGCCCGGCCACCCACGATTCATCGGTGATGCCGCCGTCGGCCACTGCCGTCTTGAGGACAGCACGTCCGTGATGGAGGGCGCCGATGGCCATCTTGACGGGGTCATCCTCCCCCAGGGCGGAGCGTCGGGCATCATCCAGCAGGTACTCCACCACAGCGGCATCAAGTTCTGCGCGCGACGCAAAGGAACGCCCGGCCAGCGGCGCCGCGAGTCCGGGGAGGTCCAGCCGGTGCCGGGGCCCCACATGGATGGCAAGCACGCTCTCCACACTGTCCTCCCAGTTGGCCGCGCTGTGGGCGTGGGGATGCAGCGCCTCGTCGAGGGCGGCAAGGAAGGCAGCAGTATCCGGGACGGCGCCGGGCTGCGAGCGCACCAGGGTTGAGTAGTAGGCCCAGAGGGTGTCGCGGTGCAGGAGAGGCCACAGATCGTGGTCGAACCCGGGGCGGATGCCGGCCTTGCGGAAGCGCTCCAATGCCGCTTCGGTGAAGTACCGGAGGGTTACCGAGCGCGGGTAGTAGCCTTCCAGCGCCGCCTTGGCACGGTATGGGGTTCCGCGCCGGGACGCCGCGATGATGAGCGGTTCCTGGCCGGACGGTTCATACTCCAGCCGTCCGCCGCTGGTGACGAACTTTCCGCCGCGGCCCTCGGTGAGCTGGACCATGGTGTCGAAGAAGTTCAGGCCCATGCCGCGGACCAGGACCGGTTCGCCGGCCGGGATCTGTGACCAGTCCACGTCGGCCGGCACAGCCGGCGGCAGGTATCGCAGGCCCAGCTGCCCGGCGGAGGCCTGGAGTTCCCGCTGTTCCGGGTTCAGCCGGGACGGGATGTGACCTAGCGCCAGGACCACTGAATTGGTGCGGAGGGTAGCGCCGGTGGCCAGGCCGACGTCGAACGTTTCGTCCCCTGAGGGGCGCACCGACAGGGCGGTCGTTTCGTGGAAGTCGATAGTGACGCCGTCGGGCGCCTTGTCCAGCAGATCCGCCAGGGTGCAGCGAAGGTACCTGCCATACAGGGCGCGGCTGGGAAAATCGTTGGCCCCCAGCACGGCAAGTTCGGCCCGCTCGTCCGCTGTGAGGAACGGGAGCGGGTGGTGCTGCTGCCGGGCACGCCACTGCTCAAAGGTGGTGCCGGCCACCGGCGCCGGAAGTGACGGGTCCTCCGGAATCAGCGTGGGGTAGAAAGACTGGGTGTTCATCAGGAACAGCCGCGACTGCTCCGGCTGCCAGACGTGCCCGGAGCCGGCCGGGTAGGGGTCGATCACGTCGATGTGGAGCCGGATGGCGCCGCCCGTTGTGCCGGCTGCGTTCAACGCGGCGGTGTTGTGTGCGGCGGCGTGGGCGAGCAGGCGTTCCAGCACGCTGGTGCCGCGCGGTCCGGCACCAATAATGGCTGTCCGGATGCTCTGCGTTATTTCCACGGCATCCAGAGTACGGGCTGAAACCACGTCTGCGCTGAACGCTTGACTTGCCAGCCCCCGGGGATGTTGTTTGGATGGGGCGCATGACCACCACTGCAGCTGATTCAGCGTCCGTCCCAGGTTCCGGCCAGGCCACCCCCGGCAGCACGCCTGCGGGCACCGCACCCGAGCCTACGGATGAAAATGTCTGGCTCGAAGACATCTACGGCGAAGAGCAGCTTGCCTGGGTCAAGGAGCAAAACTCCCGCACCGAGGACCTGCTCGAGGACGCCGACTACGTGGAACTGGAAGGCAGGATCCTCGAGGTCCTGGACTCCACGGACCGCATCGCCATGGTGGGTAAGCGCGGGGACTGGTACTACAACTTCTGGAAGGACCAGCAGAACCCCAAGGGCCTGTGGCGCCGCACCACGTGGGAGAGCTACTGCACGGACTCGCCCGAGTGGGACATCCTGCTGGACGTGGACGCCCTGGCCGCCGCCGAAGGCGAGGAGTGGGTGTTCCATGGCGCAACGTTCCTCCGCCCCGCTCCCGGCGAGCCATACCGGCTGGCCCTGCTGGCGCTCTCCCCCGACGGCGGCGACGCCAACCGCTACCGCGAATACGACGTCGAGGCACGCGGCTTTGTGGACCCGTCCCGCGGCGGCTTTGACCTTCCGACGGCGAAGGGCAACGTGTCCTGGCTCGATGCGGATACGCTGCTGGTCGCCTCCACCGCCGACGGGCTCCCCAAGACTGCCTCTTCCTACGCCCGGACCGCGGTAACCCTCAAGCGCGGCGCCGGACTGCCGGGCGCACCCCGGCTCTTCGAGGTCCCCGAGGACCACATGATGGCGGTGGTGGCGCACGACTCCACCCCCGGCTTCGAACGCACCTTTGCCGTGGACTACATCGACTTCTTCAACCGCACCAACCTGGTGCTGCGGGACGGGGAGTGGGTGGCAATTGATGTCCCCACCGATGTCAATGTCAGCGCCCACCGGGAATGGCTGCTGTTCCGCCCGCAGCAGGACTGGGTCCTGGACGGAACCACCTACCCCGCCGGATCACTGCTGGCCGCCAACTTCGAGGACTACCTGGCCGGCGCCCGGGACGTCCTGGTCCTGTTCACCCCGGATGAGAGCACCTCGCTGCAGTCCTGGAGCTGGACCCGGAACTTCCTGCTGCTCAACCTCCTCCAGGACGTCTCGTCGCAGATCAGGGTCCTTGACCCGTCCCGCCCGGCTGGGCGAACCGCCAGCCAGAGCGGAACCGAAGGCGCCTGGGCCTCCACTCCCCTGGATGCCTGCCCGCCGCTGCACGACGTCAACGCCTACGCAGTGGACGACGAGGACGAGACTGCGGCCGACGGCGGTGCGGGCGACGACTTCTGGCTCGTCGCCACCGGGTTCACCACCCCCAGCACGCTGATGCGGGGCACGCTGGAACGCAACCACGGCGATGCCGGGACGCCCGGCGTGGTGAGCCGTCATGCGGCCGTGAAGACGTCGCCGTCGTTCTTCGCCGACGGTGACTACGAAGTACAGCAGCACTTCGCCGTCTCCGACGACGGCACACGCGTCCCCTATTTCCAGGTGGCCGCGCGGAACCTGCCGCTCGACGGCCAGAACCCCACCCAGCTTTCCGGATACGGCGGGTTTGAGATTTCCCGTACGCCCTCCTACAGCGGCACGGTGGGCAGGGCCTGGCTGGAGCGCAGGACCACCGGCCGGCCGGGCGACGACGGCCAGACCCCGCACTCCCGCGGCGGCGTTTACGTGGTGGCCAACATCCGGGGCGGCGGGGAGTACGGCCCGGCCTGGCACCGGGCAGCCCTGCGGGAGAACAGGCACAAGGCGTTCCAGGACTTTGCCGCCGTGGCCCGCGATCTCATCTCGCGGGGCGTCACGTCACGGGAACGGCTGGGCTGCGTGGGCGGCTCCAACGGCGGACTGCTGGTGGGAAACATGCTCACCCAGTACCCGGAACTCTTCGGCGCCGTCTCGTGCGGCGTTCCCCTGCTGGACATGCGCCGCTACACCAGGCTGTCCGCGGGCCACTCCTGGATCGCCGAATACGGTGATCCCGACGTGCCGGAGCAGTGGGAGTTCATCAAGACGTTCTCTCCCTACCACCTGCTCAAGGACGGGGTGGAGTATCCGGAAACCTTCATCTGGACGGCGACGTCGGATGACAGGGTGGGCCCCGTCCAGGCCCGGAAGATGGCGGCGCGCATGCTGGCCATGGGCATTCCCAACGTGTGGTTCCACGAAGCCCTGGAGGGTGGCCACGCCGGCGCATCGGACAACCGGCAGGCCGCAGCGCTGCAGGCCCGCAGCCAGCATTTCCTGTGGAAGGCGCTGGCGGGCGGGACGGCGTGACCCCGGAGTTGTCGGTACGGCAGGCCGTGGTGGGTGACGTGGAACGGCTGGCGGTGGTGCACCTCCGCTGCTGGCAGGAAACCTACCGGGGCATGCTGTCCGACGCGCACCTCGCAGCAGCGGACCCTGCCGACAGAGCGGCCATGTGGCGGGGGTTGCTGGACCGGCCGGAGCCGGCCGGGGCGTGGGTGGCGTGCGACGGCGGCACGATAGTTGGGTTCTCCGGCGTCCGGCATGTGCCGGCGGACGATCCATGGCACGAGTCGCCGCCGCCGTCTTCCGGCGATCTTGAGTTGTGGGGGCTGTACCTGTTTGCCTCGCACCAGGGTCTCGGCCTGGGGCGGCGGTTGCTGGAGGCCGCCCTCGGCACCGCGGCCGCGTCACTCTGGGTTGCCGCGGACAACGGCAACGCCATCGCTTTCTACCGCAGGTTCGGCTTTGAACCGGACGGGGCCGTGGAAGTGATTCCCAGCTGGGAGAACCTCCGGGAGATCCGGATGGTCCGTCCGGCGCAGCCCGCCTCCTGACGTTGCCCGCGTCCTGCCGCCCTGTCCTGCGGCCGGCGGACAGCCGTTTTGCACTGCATGCCCCGATCTGCGTATCCTTGGTGGGCTAGGAATAGCAATTGGAGACGTGCCAGAGCGGCCGAATGGACTTCACTGCTAATGAAGGGTCGGGGTTAAACTCGACCGGGGGTTCAAATCCCCCCGTCTCCGCGTTTGGCCCCGGTCCTTGGACCGGGGCCTTTTGCGTATCCGGGGCTTGCGCAGCCTCATGTCCTGGTCTTGTTCGCCGATCCGAGCCGTCTGGATTCGGATTCGCGAACACGCTTCTGATCCAGCAGTGTTTCTGGAGATGCCCGTCGGGTGGCACCATAATCGGATGGCAGCAAGCGCACCTCACAACGGACCCGACGGTATCCGGCATGTGTGGAGCCCCCGCCTGGCCCTCCTGGTGGCGGCAACGTTCTTTATGGAGTTCCTGGACGGCACGGTCCTCACCACCGCCATCCCCAACATATCCGCGGATTTCCGGGTCCCCGCGGCCGACGTGAACATCACCATGACGGCCTACCTGCTGACCGTGGCCGTGGGCATTCCGATCAGCGGCTGGTTGGCCGAACGGTTCGGAGCCCGGCGGATCTTCTGCCTGGCCATCGCCGTCTTTACCGTGGCCTCGCTGGCCTGCTCGCTGAGCCAGGACCTGGCCACGCTGACCCTGAGCCGCATCGCCCAGGGGGCAGGCGGCGCGATGATGGTTCCGGTGGGAACCCTGCTGGTGCTCCGCGGCACCCCCAAATCCGAACTGCTCCGCGCCACTGCCTTCCTGGTGTGGCCGGGGCTCCTGGCACCGGTCCTTGCACCCTTGGTGGGCGGCGCACTGACCACCTACCTGTCCTGGCACTGGATCTTCCTGATCAACCTTCCCCTTGGCCTTGCTGCATTCCTTGCCGCGTTGAGGCTGGTGCCCCGGTCAGCAGGAGACCCGGGCCGCCGGCTCGACTGGGCCGGCCTGGTCCTCACCACGGTGGGCGTCGGCGCCCTGGTGGTAGGCCTGGAACTGGCGAGCGCCCACCCGGACACGCCCTGGGCCGGGATCAGCGCAGCATCCGGTGCCGCGTCGCTAGCCGCCGCCGTGCTGTGGATGCGCCGTACCCGGAATCCGCTGTTCAACCTGGACGTGTTCCAAACCCGGACCTTCCGGGCCATGGCGACGGGCGGTTTCGTCTACCGGCTCACCATCAGTTCCGTCCCCTTCCTGCTGCCGCTGATGTTCCAGGCAGGATTCGGCTGGTCCCCCATCCACGCCGGCATCATGGTGGCGGCAGTCTTCATCGGCAACATCGGCATCAAGCCGGCCACCACGCCGCTGATCCGGCGCTTCGGCTTCAAGGCCATGCTGGTGTTCGCGTCGCTGGCGTCGGCCGCAACCTTCGCCGCCTGTGCCCTGCTGACGCCCCAAACTCCCCAGGCCGTGATGTTCGCCCTGCTCGTCTGCAGCGGAGCCTTCCGGTCCATCGGCTTCTCGGCCTACGCCTCGGTGCAGTACGCGGACATCGTGCCGGCCCAGCTGACGTCCGCGAACACCGTCTCCGCCACGCTCGTTCAACTGGCCACGGGCGCGGGCATAGCGGTGGGGGCCCTGCTGATCCGGATCTTCGACGGGCTGGCCGCGTTTCCCCAGGACCCTGCGGGGCCATTCCGCGGGGCGTTCCTGGTCATGGCCGCCCTGATGCTCGCCAGCACCGTCGACAGCCTGTTCCTGCCGCGGCATGCGGGCGCTGAAGTCAGCCGGCCTGGAGTGAACAATCCTGTGCCCAGCGGTCCAGAAGTCAGCCGGCCTGGGCCAGGACCAGCGGAAGAACAGCTCCAGCCCCGGCCTGCCGAAGAGCGCGGCCCGCGACCGTAAGTGTCCACCGGCTGTCCGCCAAGTCATCAATGAGCATCACGCTTTGCCCCTGGATACCGCCCATCGCGGCTGCAAGCTCCGGCCCAACCACCAGACGGTCCCAGACCCCGGCCAGCCGATAGGCGCTGTTGCCGCCCCGGCCTCCGGTGGGGCCGCCATGCTCAAGCTGCAGCTCTCCAAGGTAGGGTATGCGGCCAATCTCCGAGATCCCCCTGGCAAGGGATCCGACCAGCTGGGGCTTGCTCCGGGACGGGACGCTGATAATGGCGGCGGGCCTCCCGGCCCCGCTCCAGCCCGGCGTACGCGAATCACCGGCACCCCATTCCCTCAGGACCTGGACACATGCCTGCAGCATCCCCGGGTCCACGGGCCGGTCCTCTGCGCCGGCAGCAAAAAGCTCACGCAAGGCACCGCCCCACCCCAGATCGGTGAGCCTGGCAAGGACACGCCCTTCTGCAAGGCCTTCACCGGGTTTGAGCTTGCCCTTCACCGGGACACCCAGGCGGTCCATACCGCTGGGCCATTGCAGCCGTACTTCCAGCACGCCACCCGCCCTGCTGAGGGTCTGGTTCGCCGCGGCCGTGGCATCGGCCGCCACCTCTGCCGGGAACCACCGCCCGGCGCAGTTGTCGCACCGCCCGCAGGGGTGCGCCGTTTCGTCGTCCAGGACCGACGTGATGTACTCCATCCGGCAGCCGGCCGTGTCCTGGTAGATGATCATGGAGTCCTGCTCGTCCACGCGGGCCTCGGCAATCCTCTGGTACCGCTCCGCGTCGTAGACCCACGGCTGCCCGGTGGACCGCCAGCCGCCGCCGACGCGTTCCACGGCACCGTCCACCGAAAGGACCTTCAGCAGCAGCTCGAGGGGAGTGCGGCGGAGGTCCACCCGCGCTTCCAGCGCCACGGTGGAGAGCGCCGTACCTGCCTCGGCCAGTGCAGTAAGGACAGCCGCCGCCTTTTCCTCCGACGGCATGGAGGCGGTGGCGAAGTACTGCCAGATCTCGCGGTCCTCCGAGCCGGGCAGCAGCAGGACGTCGGCGTTGGCTGCGCCACGTCCGGCTCGGCCCACCTGCTGGTAGTAGGCCACCGGCGAGGACGGTGCGCCGAGGTGCACCACGAAACCGAGGTCCGGTTTGTCGAATCCCATCCCGAGGGCAGAGGTGGCAACTAGCGCTTTGACCTGGTTGTCCTTCAGCAGCTGTTCGGCGCGTTCCCTGTCGGCGGGGTCGGTGCGGCCGGTGTAGGCAAGGACTTCGTGCCCCGCTTCGGCGAGGAGCCTGGCAGTGTCCTCCGCCGCGGAGACCGTCAACGTGTAGATGATGCCGCTGCCGGGAAGGTCGGACAGGTGCGTCAGGAGCCAGCCCAGGCGCTGCTTCGAGTCGGGCAGCGTCAAGACTCCCAGCCGCAGCGAATCGCGGCCCAGGGCGCCGCGGATGGTGAGGACCCCCGCTCCGAGCTGTTCCTCAATATCGTGCACTACCCGTGAATTGGCGGTTGCCGTGGTGGCGAGGACAGGGACCGACTCCGGCAGCCGGGTGATGAGATCAGCGATCCTGCGGTAGTCCGGGCGGAAATCATGGCCCCAGTCGGAGATGCAGTGTGCTTCGTCGATAACCAGCAGGCCGGTCCGCCGGATCAGTTCGGGCAGCTGGTTCTCGCGGAAGGAGGGATTGGTGAGCCGCTCAGGGGAGACCAGCAGGACGTCCACCTCGTTTGCGGCCAGCTGCTCCCTGACGGTGTCCCATTCGAGCTGGTTGGCGGAGTTGATGGCCACCGCGCGGACCCCGGCCCTGGCTGCGGCGGCCACCTGGTCGCGCATCAGGGCAAGCAGGGGCGAGACGATCAGGGTGGGACCGGCACCCCGGCGCCGCAGAAGCAGGGACGCGACGAAGTACACCGCCGACTTTCCCCAGCCGGTGCGCTGGACCACCAAAGCACGACGGCCGCCGTCCACCAGCGCCTCAATGGCTTCATACTGTCCCTCATGGAAACCGGCTTCGGGGTGTCCGACCAGCTCCCGGAGGACCTCCAGCGCCTGGTGGTGCGTTCCGGAGGCGGAAGAAGTTGAGCCGGCATGGGTGGCATCGGCAACGGCAACTGTTGAAGGGGGCGTGTCAGAGAACGTGGCGTGCTGGTTATCGACCATTGATTCAGTATCCCAGCCGGCTCCGACACCCGGCACCTCGGCAGCACGTATGTGGAAAGCCTGGACCAGTACCGACCGTCATATTCTGCAGCCCCCACCCCTCCTCCGCAGGCACCTTCCGCGTCCACGTAAGATAAAGCCCGTGACTAGCGAACAGACAACGACTTTTGATCTCTCGGCATCCTTCAAGGCCTACGACGTCCGTGGCATTGTGGGCGAGTCCATTACCGCCGAAATTGTCGAAGCCGTGGGGGCCGCTTTCGTGGACGTCCTGCAGCTCGAAGGCCAGACCATCCTGGTGGGCGGGGACATGCGTCCGTCCTCCCCCGAATTCAGCAAGGCCTTCGCCAACGGGGCAGCCACGCGCGGCGCCAACGTGGAGCTGCTGGACCTGATTTCCACCGATGAGCTGTATTTCGCCTGCGGTTTCCTCAACCGCGCCGGCGCCACCTTCACCGCCAGTCACAACCCGGCCGGCTACAACGGCATCAAGATGTCCAAGGCCGGCGCCGTCCCCATCTCATCCGAAACCGGACTCAAGGACATCCAGACCCTCGCCGAGCACTACCTCAACACCGGCTCCATCCCCGCCGCCGGCGCCCGGGGCCTGATCGGCGTCCGCGACGTCCTCAAGGACTACTCCGAGTACCTCCGCAAGCTGGTGGACCTTTCCGGCTCCCGGCCCCTGAAGGTTGTGGTGGATGCCGGAAACGGCATGGCCGGCCTCACCACCCCCGCGGTCCTGGGTGACGCCCTGCTCCCCAAGCTGCCCTTTGACATCATTCCCCTGTACTTCGAGCTGGACGGCTCCTTCCCCAACCACCCCGCCAACCCGCTGGAGCCGGAGAACCTTCGCGACCTGCAGGCGGCAGTGGTCGAGCACGGTGCGGACATCGGCCTGGCGTTCGACGGCGATGCCGACCGCTGCTTCGTGGTGGACGAGAAGGGCGAGCCCGTCTCGCCGTCGGCCATCACCGGCATGGTGGCCCGCCGGGAAATCGCCCGGGCCAAGGCCCTGGGTGAGACCACTCCCACGATCATCCACAACCTCCTCACCTCCCGTGCCGTATCCGAACTGGTGGAGCGCGACGGCGGCCGCGCCGTCCGCACCCGTGTGGGCCACTCGTTCATCAAGGCGGTCATGGCAGAGGAAGGCGCCGTGTTCGGCGGCGAGCACTCAGCGCACTTCTACTTCCGCGACTTCTGGAACGCTGATACCGGCATGCTGGCTGCTATGCATGTCCTCGCCGCTCTGGGTGAGCAGGACGGCCCCCTGTCAGAGCTCGGCCGTGAATACGAGCCCTACGTCAGCTCGGGGGAAATCAACTCAGAGGTGGACGACAAGCCCGCCGCCGTCGAGCGTGTGCGTGCAGCCTTTGCCGGCGAAGACATCACCATCGACACCATGGACGGCAGCACGTTTACGGCGAACGACGGCAGCTACTGGTTCAACCTGCGCCCGTCCAACACTGAACCGTTCCTGCGGCTCAACGCCGAAGCAACGGACCGCGGCACCATGGAACGGATCCGCGACCGCGTCCTGTCGATCGTCCGGGCCTAATCCGGGATGGCGGACCATACGGGGCCAGCTGCGGAAGAACAGGCCGGCTGGCGTGGTTCTGTTCCGGAGGGCACGGCGACTGACCTGGAGAACCTCCTGGGAACGGGCGTCAGCGCCGCCCAGGAGCAACTCCAGCGCAACGGCGGGTTCATGCCCTTCGCCCTGACGGTGCAGAACGACGGCGAGGTGCGGCTCGTGGCTGTCTCCCCGGCCGACGCGGCGGAGGGAACGGACGCGGACTTCGACGCCGACGCCATGATCAGTGACCTGCAGGCCCTGCTGCGGCAGAACCGGGACGACTTCCGGGCAGCGGCCGTGGTCTGCGACATCCTGCTGGTGGAAGAGGATTCAGACGCCATCCACGTGGCCGCGGAGCACCGGGACGGATCAGTTTTTGCTGCCGTACTGCCCTACGTAGCCAACCCGGCCACCAGGACCTGGGAGTTCGGCGAATTGGGTGCGGACACCAACGAACCCTCAATCTGGGTGGACTAGACCGCGGTCCGGCCATGAAGATCAACGCCTTCGCCGACGTCAGCCTGCGGGCATTGATGGTGCTTGCTGCCGTTCCCGGCGGCGAGCTGCTCACCACCCAGAACATCGCCGATGCCGTGGGAACGCCCTACAACCACGTCAGCAAGGCCATGGCCAAGCTCCGGATCATGGGCCTGATCGAGGTAGTCCGCGGCAGGGCGGGCGGATCCCGCCTGAGCCACGCGGGCCGCACGGCAACCGTGGGGCAAATCCTGCGCGAACTCGACACCCGCAGCGACCCGGCGGAGTGCGTCGCACCCAGCGGCAACTGCCCGCTCATCAACGAGTGCCATCTGCGCGGCGCCCTGGCACGGGCCCGGGAGGCGTTCTACCGGGAGCTCGATTCCGTGGTGATCGCAGACCTGCCGGGCTCCCGCCAGATGGCTCCCGTCTTCACCATGATCGGCCTCCGGCCAGGCCTTTAGCCTCCCCGCACCATGGTTCGGAACACCGCGGCAACGTCCGTCCGCGTAAGTTGATTTCATCTTCTACAAGCTGTAGAACTTGAGGTGTGAATACACGCATTTCAAATGCTGGTATTCGTGACTGGCCGGACGAAGGCCCCGGCCGCTATCTCAGGAGTCCGTATGCTCTCGGAAAAGTCCCGCCCCGTCATTGAAGCCACCCTTCCGCTCGTCGGGTCGCGGATCGGCGCGATCACGCCCAAGTTCTACTCCCGCCTTTTCGCTGCCCATCCGGAATTGCTGGACGGACTTTTCAGCCGCTCCAACCAGCGGTCAGGCAACCAGCAGCAGGCACTGGCAGGCAGCATTGCGGCGTTCGCGGCCCACCTGCTCAGCAACCCGGGCACGCTCCCCGAGGCCGTCCTGTCCCGGATCGCGCACAAGCACGCTTCCCTGGGCATCACTGAGCCCCAGTACCAGGTGGTCTACGAGCACCTGTTCGCCGCCATCGCCGAGGACCTCGCCGAGGTCATCACACCGGAGATCGCGGAAGCCTGGACCGAGGTCTACTGGCTGATGGCCGATGCCCTGATCAAGATCGAAAAGGGACTGTACGCCAGCCAGGCCAATGGCCGGACGTGGATGCCTTGGCGGGTTGCGGCCAAGACTCCCGCCGGCACGGGTGCCATGACCTTTACGTTGGAGCCGGCCGACGATACGCCGGTCACCGCGGCGCTCCCGGGCCAGTACATCAGCGTCAAGGTAGTCCTGCCCGAAGGCCTGCGGCAGGTCCGCCAGTATTCCCTGTCCGCGGACGCCGGCACCAACCGCACCTTCACCACCAAGCTGGACGACGGCGGCGAGGTCTCCCCCGTGCTTCACAACAATGTGCAGGTGGGCGACATCCTCGAGATCTCGAACCCATACGGCGAGATCACCCTCAAGGACGGAGACGGCCCGGTGGTCCTGGCCTCCGCCGGGATCGGCTGCACCCCCACCGCGTCCATCCTGCGTTCACTCGCCGAGGCCGGAACGGACCGGCAGGTCCTGGTGCTGCACGCCGAGAGCACCCTGGACAGCTGGGCCCTGCGCGGCCAGATGACGGACGACGTGCAGCGCCTGGACAGTGCCGAACTCCAGCTGTGGCTGGAAAAGCCTGAGGCGGGCGCCCGGGAGGGCTTCATGTCGCTGCGGGAAGTGGACCTGCCCGCTGACGCGTCCCTCTACCTCTGCGGGCCGCTGCCGTTCATGAAGAACATCCGCAACGAGGCCATCAACGCCGGCATTCCGGCCACCCGGATCCACTACGAAGTCTTCGGACCGGACATCTGGCTGGCCGGCTAACCCCTCATCGATTGCTCCGAAAGCGCCGTTTTGACAAGCGAAAAGGGCAATTACGGAGCAATCGATTGAGGAACGACGACGGTCCCGCACCTTTTCGCAAAGGTGCGGGACCGTCGTCGTACTTTTTTGGCTACTGGCCCAGGCGCTTCTTCAGCCCGGCGAGCTCGGACTGGAGTGCCTCCGGGAGGGAGTCGCCGAAGTTGGCGAACCATTCCTCGATGGAGGCAAGCTCGGCGGCCCACTCGGTGGGGTCAACCTTGACAGCTTCCTCAACCTGCGCCGGGGTCATGTCGAGGCCTTCGAGGTCAATGGCGTCACCGGTGGGAACGAACCCGATGGGGGTCTCTACGGCGTCGGCCTTGCCTTCGAGGCGCTCGATGGCCCACTTCAGGACGCGGGCGTTGTCGCCGAAGCCGGGCCAGGCGAAGCCGCCCTCGGAGTTCCGGCGGAACCAGTTGACCAGGAATATCTTGGGCAGGCGCTCCGGGTTGGCCTTGGCGGACAGGTTGACCCAGTGGTTCAGGTAGTCGCCTGCGTCGTAGCCGATGAAGGGGAGCATGGCCATCGGGTCGCGGCGGACCACGCCCACCGCACCGGCTGCCGCGGCAGTGGTCTCGGAGGACAGGGTGGAGCCCATGAAGATGCCGTTGGTCCAGCTGCGGGCCTCGGTGACCAGCGGGATGGTGGTCTTGCGGCGGCCGCCGAACAGGATGGCGGACAGCTCCACGCCGTTGGGGCTGTGGTATTCCTCGGCCAGCATGTCGATCTGGTCGATCGGGGTGCAGAAGCGCGAGTTGGGGTGGGCGGCGGGCTTGTCCGAGTCCGGAGTCCAGGAGTTGCCCTGCCAGTCGGTCAGGTGTGCGGGCACTTCCTCGGTCATGCCCTCCCACCAGACGCCGCCGTCGTCGGTCAGTGCCACGTTGGTGAAGATGCTGTTGCCCTTGGCGATGGCGCGCATGGCGTTGGGGTTGGTGCCCCAGCCGGTGCCCGGGGCGACGCCAAAGAGGCCGGCCTCGGGGTTGACGGCGCGCAGCTCGCCTTCCTTGCCGAACCGCATCCAGGTGATGTCGTCGCCGAGGGTCTCCACCTTCCATCCCTTGATGGTGGGATCGAGCAGGGCGAGGTTGGTCTTGCCGCAGGCGGAGGGGAACGCCGCGGACAGGTAGTAGGTCTTCTGCTCCGGGGAGGTGAGCTTGAGGATGAGCATGTGCTCAGCGAGCCAGCCCTCGTCGTGTGCCATGACGGAGGCGATGCGCAGTGCGTAGCACTTCTTGCCCAGCAGGGCGTTGCCGCCGTAGCCGGAGCCGAAGGACCAGATGGAGCGCTCTTCCGGGAAGTGGACAATCCACTTGTCCGGGTTGCACGGCCACGGCACGTCCGCCTGGCCTGCTTCCAGCGGAGCACCCAGGGAGTGCAGCGCGGGAACGTAGAAGGCATTGGTTTCGGTGATCCGGTTCAGGACATCAGTGCCAATGCGGGCCATGATGCGCATGGAGGCAACAACGTAGGCGCTGTCCGTGATTTCGACGCCGAACTTCGGGTCTTCGGCGTCGAGGTGGCCCATGACGAACGGGATGACGTACATGGTGCGGCCGCGCATGCAGCCGGCGAACAGCCCGCGCAGCTTGTCCTTCATCTCGGCCGGGGGCATCCAGTTGTTGGTGAAGCCGGCGTCGTGCCTGTTCTCGGAGCAGATGAAGGTCTGCTCTTCAACCCGGGCCACGTCAGCGGGGTCCGAGAAGGCGGCGAAGGAGTTCGGGAACAACTCCTGGTTCAGCCGGGTCAGGGTGCCGGCTGCAACAAGCTCATCGGTGAGACGGGTGTTTTCCTCTTCGGACCCGTCAACCCAGTAGATGCGGTCCGGCTGCGTAAGCTCAGCAACCTCTTCGACCCATGCCAGCAGACCGGCATGTGTGGTGGGTGCATTCTCAAGCAGCGGCTTCTGCGCCAGATCGCCCATTGCGGTTCCCTTCCTCGGGTTCATCGGTGTGTCCTAAATGCTATGGTCCGGACCACTGCCGTTTTTTGGGAGCATGCTTAGGGAATCTGCAGCTTCAGACGGGAATCCGCGTAAATCCAAGGAATAGTTGCTGGAAATAGGCCGATTAAGTGACGAAGGTCACCTATACCGGTCTAGTCGTGCAGATTACACGCCTTTCGATTTGGCACTACGGCCAACCCTCGCGTAAAGTAATTCGAGGTTCAGGGAGAGCGGTTCTTCTCCAGGAACACGAGATGCGCCCATAGCTCAGCTGGATAGAGCGTCTGTCTACGGAACAGAAGGTCAGGGGTTCGAATCCCTTTGGGCGCACCGACAAGGTCCGCACCGGTTCGCTGGTGCGGACCTTTTGTTTTAAGTTTTGTTACCGCCTCCCGGGCTGGCCGCCAACCCGCGCTTCCCGCGCCACCTCGGGGCGTAGGCTTTCCCCATGACGCCCCAGCCTGTTGAACGCGAATTTGATGTTGTGGTGATCGGCGCAGGCGCCGTGGGGGAAAACGTGGCCGACCGGGTTGTGCAGGGCGGGCTCACCGCTGTGCTGGTGGAGGCGGAGCTGGTGGGCGGTGAATGCTCCTACTGGGCATGCATGCCGTCGAAGGCAATGCTCCGGCCCGGCACCGCCCTGCACGGAGCACAGACCACGCCCGGAGCCAAGGAAGCGGTCACCCGTACACTGGACGCCGCCGCCGTCCTGAAGCGCAGGGATTACTTCACCGCCAACTGGCAGGACGACAGCCAGGTTTCGTGGGTCAAGGAGACCGGGATCGAACTGGTGCGCGGCCACGGCTGGCTGACGGCGCCGAAAATGGTCGAGGTGGCGGGGCTGGACGGCACGTCGCACCAACTGCAGGCACGTCATGCAGTAGTCCTGGCCACCGGTGCCATGCCCACCATGCCTCCCATCGAGGGACTGCAGGACGTGCAGGTGTGGGGCACCCGCGAAGCCACGTCGGCCAGCGAGGTTCCGGAACGGCTTGCCGTACTGGGCGGCGGCGTGGCAGGCACCGAGCTGGCCCAGGCCTTCGCCCGGCTGGGATCAGCCGTGACCCTCGTCGCGCGCAGCGGACTGCTCGGAAACTTCCCGCGGGAGGCTGCCGGCCTGGTGGCGGCCGGCCTGCGTGCGGACGGCGTGGAGCTGCGCCTTGATACAGCC
Source organism: Pseudarthrobacter sp. TE3704 (assembly GCF_056279405.1). NCBI lineage: Bacteria > Bacillati > Actinomycetota > Actinomycetes > Micrococcales > Micrococcaceae > Pseudarthrobacter > Pseudarthrobacter sp. TE3704. The sequence continues at coordinate 207,316 of NZ_JBWCCJ010000008.1, read as the reverse complement.
ACGGAGCGCATCAGCGGGAACGACGACGGCACGTTCAGCCTCGAGCTGGGTGACGGAACCACCCTCACCGTGGACAAGGTCCTGGTATCCACCGGCCGGCATCCTGCCCTGGAGGGCCTTGGCCTGGAGAGCCTCGGCTTCGAACCGGACGGGCACGGCCGCCTGGTGTTGGCAACGGACGAGTCCGGCCTGGTGCGTGGAACTCCCGGTGACGAGCCCTGGCTCTACGCGGTGGGGGACGCCGCCGGGAAGAACCTCTTCACCCACCAGGGGAAGTACGAGGCCCGCGCCAGCGGCGATGCCATCGCCGCGCGGGCAAAGGGGGAACTTAAGGGCACGCCGGGCGCCTGGAGCCGGTACGCCCAGACCGCCAACCAGCACGCCGTCCCGAGCGTCGTTTTCACCGACCCCGAACTGGCCTCCGTGGGCCGGACCCTGGAGAAGGCGCGGAACGACGGGTACAACGCCTCCTCCGTGGAGCTTCCCATCCAGGTTGCCGGATCCTCGCTCCACTCCGAGAACTACGAAGGCTGGGCCCAGCTGGTGGTGGACGAGGACCGGAGGGTGCTCCTCGGTGCTACCTTCGCGGGACCGGACGTGGCTGAACTGCTGCACGCCGCCACGATCGCCGTGGTGGGCGAGGTTCCGCTCGACCGTCTATGGCACGCCGTTCCCTCCTACCCCACCATCAGCGAGGTATGGCTGCGTCTTTTGGAAAAGTACGGCCTCTAAGACCTATTTGTACTGACTGGTCAGTTTAGTTAGGCTGGAAGCAGACGCATTCTGTGAAAGGCAACCTTGCTCTCAGCACACCAGCTTCACGTCAAAGGCCGCCGCGATCCCCTGCTTCCCCCCACCTCACTCCAGGTCAGCCGTGGCGAACTGCTGCTCGTGACCGCGGGCCGGCAGGACCAGCGGACATCCCTCTCCCTCGTTCTCAGCGGCAGGATGAAGGCCAGCAGCGGCCTCATCAGCTGGGACAACCAGGAGCGCGTCAGGCCGCTCCGGGTGGCCAGTGCGCTGGTGGACTCCCCCGGGGTCAATGAACCCGAGCAGCACCTGAGTGTCCGAGACCTGGTGACGGAGGACCTTGCCCTGGTGCCGCGCCGCTACCGGGGAGCCCTGCTCAGCAAACCCTGGCTCAAAGTGAACAGCTTCGAGGACATCGCGGACCTTTGGACAGAGCAGCTGGCGCCCGGCAGGCGCCTGGAACTTTTGACGGCGCTGGCGCTGGCCAACCCCCGCACGGACTTGCTGGTTGTCGACTCCCCTGACCGGCACAGCGCGGACGACGGCGACTGGCTGCCACGGCTGCAGCGTTTAGCGTCCGACGGCGGCAGGCAACTTGCCGTCGTCGCTGCGGTCAGTGCCCTCCCGCCGTCGTGGACGGGGCCCACGGCCGCGGTCGGCAATGCCATCCAGCACCAGCCCGCACGGCAGGCAAAACAGCAGCCGGACGCCACCGCCCAGCCTGACAACCAGGACACCGAACTCGAAACAGAGGTTGCCAAGTGACCGTACTGCGGCTGGCCCGCTCAGAACTCAAGCGCATGACCGGCGGTCTGCTGCCCAAACTGACAATCCTTGCCCTGACCATGGTGCCGCTCTTGTACGGCGCCGTATACCTGTACGCCAACTGGGATCCGTACGGCAACCTGGACCACCTGGATGCCGCCCTGGTAATGGAGGATTCGGGCGCCACAGCCAGCGACGGCAGCCACCTTTCAGCCGGCACCAAGGTGGCGGACAGCCTGGTGGAAGGGAACGTCTTCCACTGGGTGCCCGTGGACAGCACGGCCGAAGCCGACCAGGGTGTCAGCGACGGCAAGTACGCATTTGCACTGAAAATTCCGAAGGACTTTTCCGCCAACCTGGTATCGCCGGGCAGCTTTGATTCGGCCAGCAAAGCGATGCTCAACGTCACTACCAACGACGCCAACAATTACCTTCTGAGCACCATCGTGGACAAACTGACGACGTCGGTCCACTCCACGGTGGCCACCGAGGTGGGCGAGGAAACTGCCAACCAGCTGCTCACCGGCTTTGGCACCATCCACACCCGGATGGTCAAGGCAGCCGAAGGCGCCGGACAGCTGGCCAGCGGCGTAGCAGGCCTTCGAGACGGCACGGTCACCCTTCATGAGGGGACCACCGGGCTCAGCAGCGGAGCCTCCGAGCTGTATGCCGGGCAGCTGAGGCTGCGGGACGGCGCCAACCAGCTGACCGACGGCGCCGGGCAGCTGAGCAGCGGACTGTCCACCCTCAAGGACAAGACCGCCTCGTTGCCCACCGATACGCAGACCCTCGCCAACGGGGCCGCACAGGTGGCCGCGGGGAACGCCCAGCTGAATACCAAGGTCCAGGACGTAGCAGCCCAGCTGGACGCCGCCGACCAGGGCCTCCGTACACGGGTTATCGAAGCCAACACCCGGCTTATCGCGTCCGGCGTCCTGACCCAGGAGCAGGCTGATGGCGTCCTGGCCGATTTCGATGCGGTGGCAGCATCCAGCCCTGTTGCAGCGGCAAAAACCAAAATCCAGACCGACGCGGCCCAGATCCAGCAGCTGGCCGACGACGCCGAAGCCGTCAGTGTGGGTGCCGCGCAGCTGGCCGCCAGTACGCCGGCGCTTCGGGACGCGATCCAGCAGGCATCCGGCGGAGCCGACCAGTTGCACACGGGTGCTGCCACGCTTGCCACCGGTGGGCAGGCAGCCCTGGACGGCACCGCCGCCCTGGTGGACGGTGCGCGGAAGCTGGACGCGGGCGCAGCCCAGCTGGAGGAAGGCGCCGGCACGGCCGCGGACGGCTCACGGACCCTCGCCGACGAGATCGGCAAGGGAGCAGGGCAGGTACCCAACCCGGATGACGCCCAAAAGAGCAACCTGTCCCGTGTCATGGCGGATCCTGTTGCGGTCAGCAACGTTTCGCAGGCAAAGGCCGATTCATACGGGGCGGGACTTGCCCCGTTCTTCCTTACCCTGGCCCTGTGGATCGGCATCTTTATGCTGGTGCAGGTGATGCGTCCCATCACCCAGCGGGCGCTCGCCTCCAACGCCCCGTCATGGAAGATCGCCCTGGGGGGCTGGCTTCCGTTCCTGGCCGTCTCCGTCGTGCAGGCCACCCTCCTGACCCTGGTGGTGAACCTCGCCCTTGGCCTGAACCCTGCCCACCCGGTCCTGATGTGGCTCTTTATGCTTGCTGCAGCCATGGCCTTCAGCGCCATCATCCAGGGCGTGGTGGCACTGCTGGGCTCACCCGGCAAACTGGTGGTGCTGATCCTGCTGGTGCTCCAGCTGGTGTCCTCCGGCGGAACATTCCCCTGGCAGACCACTCCGCAGCCCCTGCACGTGGTCCACGAAATCCTGCCCATGGGCTACGTGGTCACCGGCATGAGGCACCTGATTTACGGCGCCGACCTTTCCATGATTGCTCCCACGGTGGCCGGGCTCCTGGGCTACACCCTGCTGGGCACGGCCCTGTCCACGCTGGCCGTCCGCAAGAACAAGTACTGGACGCTGAAGACGCTCAAACCGGAGATCGCCGTATGACCTCCGGGGCACCACCGAAAGGGCCAGCACCGAAGGGGCCGACACCGACGGGACAGCGCCCGGCACGGACCACCGCCACGCGGCAAAAGCTCTTCGACGCCTGCATGGAACTCATTGGTGAACGCGGTGCCGCCAACGTCACCGTGGACGAGATTGCCGCCGCCGCCGGAGTGTCCAAGGGCACCGTCTATTACAACTTCGGCAGCAAGGCCGAACTCATTGCCCAGCTGCTGCGGCACGGCGTGGACATCCTCAAGGCCCGCCTGCTGGGAGCGGCAGAGGACGGGACAGTGGGCCCAGGGACAGCCAGAGACCCTTTGCTGGCCATGGAGGCCATGATCGGGCAGGCCATGGATTTCATGTCCGAGTATCCATCCTTCGCACGTCTCTGGGTCAGCGAAAACTGGCGGACGCCCAGTGAATGGCAAGGAACATTCACGGTACTGCGCGGTGAGCTGCTGGCCGTGATCGCGCAAGCGGTGGAGAGCGTGGCGAAGGCCTACCCCGTGGACGAATCGGTGTCCCGGGGCAGCCTGGAGACGGCCATTTTTGGTGCCTGCTTCGTAGTGGGCCTGGACCGCCAGACCTACAATCCAGAGCGCACCCGTGACCAAAGCGTTGCAGCAATCATGGCCATCATGCGCGGCTACGTGCTGAAGCCGGATGTTCCTCAGGAATGATGGTGCTCATGCGGCATATGGGGAACAGCGGAAAGTTTGCGGTCATCTGCGGCGTCGTCGCTGCCGGGTTGCTTGTACTCACGGGAATCACGCTCGCGGAACCGGTGTTCGTCGCGTTCCTGGGGGTCCTGGGCCTGGCCTACGTTGCCGCTGTGGCCGAGATCCTCGCCCGGGGTCGGCGGTTCATGCTGCTGGCCGCAGGCGCCGGCACCAGCCTCACGGTCGGCTTCGCCCTGGCGTTTATGGGCACGTGGGAATTGGCATACGACGGACAGTCCTCATTCCTGGGCACTCCCCTGCCCACCAGCGACCCTGACAACTACTTCATTGGTGCGGCTGCCTCGTCCGTCGCCACCCTGCTCGTCCTTTTCCTCGGCGCCGCCTGGCCCGCCGGACGGCGGCCCGGCACCCCGAGCGGCAGGCAGTCCCCAGCACAGGGCCGTGCGGCCGCCACAACGGCACGCCCTGTCGCAAGGAACACAGCAACAGCTCAGCGGCCCTCCGGTTCACGCGCTCCGGCGAGGGTGCCCGCGGCAGCCAAGCGGCCGTCGTCGTCCGTCCCGCCGGTCCGCAAGCCTGCACCCAAGCCAGGCGCCGGTTCGGCAACCCGGCGCTGACGCCGCCGGCCGCCAAAGGTGAGCACCGCCGTCGCAACCCCGCCCAGGAGCAGCAGCCCGCCGCCCAGTTCGGCGGGCGTCGGAACCTCCCCCAATGCCAGCCAGGCAGCCGTCATCCCCACCACGGGGACCAGCAAAGTGAATGGAACAACGGCCGACGACGGGTGGCTGGCCAGGAGCCGGTTCCAGATTCCGTAGCCCACGAGCGAGGCAAACACCGCGGTGTAGAGGGCGCTGAGGATTGTGGGCGGCTGCAGGGTGGTGAGCGTGGCGATGACCTCGTCCGGGCCGTCGACGAGCAGGGAAAGCGCGGTCAGGGGCAACGGCACCACCGCACCGGACCAGACCACCAGGCCAAGTCCGGAGGCAGCCTTGGCCTTGCGGGCAATAACATTTCCGGCAGCCCAGGAGAGGGCCGCGGCCAGCACAATGAGCAGGGGCAACAGCGGTGCCACGGCGCTGCGCCCCACTGCAACCACCGCCAGGCCCGCCACGCCCAGGACAACACCTGCCAGCTGCCTGCGGTTCGGCCGCTCTCCCAGGAAGGCGGCGGCGAGGAGGACCGTCAGCAGCACCTGGGCCTGCAGCACCAGCGACGCGAGGCCCGCCGGCATGCCCAGCGCCATGGACAGGTACAGGAGGCCGAACTGGCCCGCGCTCATGAACAGCCCGACGCCGACGATCGCCTTCCAGCTGACGTCCGGTTTCCTGATGAAGAAGATCCACGGGAAGACGACGAGCACAAAGCGCATTGCCACAAACAGGAGCGGGGGCACTTCGTGGCCTTCGGGGTGGAGCCCGACGTCGATGGCAACGAAGTTCAGGCCCCACAGGACGGCAACCAGGGCGGCGAGGAGGGAATCTCGGAGGTTCACGCTCCCACTGTGTCAGAGCGCGGGCACATTGCGGGGCTGCTGCGGGAAATCACGGCCCCAACTGGGTAGCGCTATATGCCGTTTTGAGTGCTTATAACGGCACTTGGCGCGACCTACATGGGTCAATGGGCGCGCGGAACCTTGAATTTCGTGATGCGGGCGTCCTGTCCGTCCAGCTCCGCCCACGATTTTTCCGTCTCCAGAACCGTCAGTGCGCTGGTGGGAAAGCGGGTGGCGGCATCCATGTAGGCGTCGTGGTCGGAGTCCCGTGAGGCCAGGTGCATGGCCAGGTCCTGGACGCCGGGCAGGTGGGAGATCAGCATGAGCGTGGTGACGGTGTCCGGCACGTGGTTGATGACAGTGAGCATCCGCAACGCCGAAGCAGCGTAGAGCCCGTCTTCCAGTTTGGGGGTGGGGGCCTTGTCACCGAGTTCGGAGCACACCCAGGTGCAGGTCTGCCGGGTCCGCAGCGCGCTGGAGCACAGGATGAAATCCGGAACGATGTTGTGCTTGAGCAGCCAGCGTCCGGCCAGCGGGGCTTCCCGGTGTCCGCGTTCCTCCAGCGGCCGCTCATGGTCAGCCACGCCCCCGGGCCAGTCGGCCTTGGCATGCCGCATGATCACAAGCCGTCGAAGATGGTGCTCACTCATGCCCCAAGCCTAGTCGGCCCGGAAATTATGGGGCGCACCGACGGAGCCCAACCAGCCGCGGAGGCACATGCCCGGAGAGGCCGGACGCGCAAAAGCGGCATTTCGCGTAGTGCCGCATCGCCGGGGGCCACGCCGCCCGGGTTCCCTGGCCGAGCTTGCGAGGCGAGGGAGGCGGTGGGGAGGAACGAAGGAGGTGTCTAAGGCACGGCGAAATGCCGCTTTCGGGCGTCGCTGAGTGCTAGATCGAGTATTCCGGAGCGGCCCAGACCACAACTTCGGGGTGTTCGTAGAACCGGTAGCCCTGGCCGCGGACGGTGCGGACGGTGTTGGCGAGGCGGCCCAGCTTGGAGCGGAGCCGGCGGATGTGGACGTCGATGGTGCGCTCGTTGGGCACTTCCTCGGCATTGCGCCACAGGCCTTCGAGGAGTTCGTCGCGGCCCACGGTGCGGGTGCCGTTCTCCACGAGGTAGTTCAGGAGCTCGAACTCCTTGAACGTGAGGTTGAGTGACTCGCCGTCGAGGTGCACTTCGCGGCGGGCGAGGTCGATGAGGACACCGGACGGGCGCGGCTCCTGCGGCTGCTGCGGACGGGGCGTCTCCGTGCGCTGGCGGGAGTTGACGGTGGGGTCACCGAAGGTGGAACGGACGACGTCGAGCGCGGAACCGGGGGTGCCGGCGGGGGCAACGGCCACGGCCGCGTAGCTCTCGGCCCCGGTCACCAGGGACTGGGCGTAGGCGCGGATTTCCTGGGCGAGCTTGGCAATGGAGGTGCCTGCAGCGGCCGCGGTTTCCTCGTCGATGCCCATGTAGAGGACGAATCCGCGGGCCACGGTGTCGTTTGCGACGGGACGTACTGCGTTGGGTCCTGCTACCACAGGGGTGGGTGCGGTCAGGGGCGCAGACTCGGCCGGCGGAACAGCGCGCAGCTGGCCGTAGGAGTTGGGGTTGTATCCCTGCGGGGCGTAGCCCTGCGCCGGGAAGCTGCTTCCGGATGACGGCGAGAGCGACGGGCGGGGCCCGAAGCCGGGGCGCAGGCCGGAGGGCTGGCCGGCCTTGGCGGCGTTACGGACGGAAATGTGGACGTATCCGGATGCAACTGACATGGAATGCTTACCTCAATGTGAATGGCCGCAGTAGCGGCTCGAATGCTGGGTTTCCCCGCAATGCGAATTGGAGAGGGGCGCCCGACGCTGGGCTGGGGGGCGAATGCCTAGGAACTTCGGCGGGTGGGAAGGTCAGGCGTGCATTCGACAACAGCGCATGTCGGCAGCAGCTGATGTGCTGGGCCAATATTCTGCGGCTGCAGGTGCTGTTGAGTTCTTGTTCACATTGGAAGTGTGCAGCGTAACAATGGCAACTTGCAAGTAACAATGGACGCAATCGTCCGCATGGTGAGACAAAATGCTCCGTTGTGGCGCAGATCACGATTCCGGAAGTCCCTAAAGAATAACGTTCGTTATCCGATGAGTGGACCTCGAAGGGAGTATTTCGCAACATCCTTCGCCGAAACACTCCTTTCGTGCTCTTTTATTCAACTGAGGGCAGAATCCCAAAATCGGACTCCTTACCTCCCTGCTATGTCCAGCGGCGCGCTGGCGGGGCAGGAAAATTTTTTGGGCTGGGGCACCAAAAAGGATGGAACGGCACGTGGAGGCGTTACCGAAGGCCCTGCCCAAGGATCGGTGGCATCCCTGCAGCAGGAGCGGGGCAGTACAACCTCCCCAAACTCTCGCACCCGCACGGGTCCCCATCCGCACCCTGGTCGTGGACGATGAGTCCAGCCTCTGCGAGCTGATGAGCATGGGGCTGCGGACAGCCGGTGGTCCGTCGAAAGGATCGGAAGGCCAGGCGGCACCCTCCGCGGCCGAAGGCGCCAGCGGCCTGGGCCTGTCCATCGTGCAGTCGATCGCGGAAGCTCACGGCGGCCGGATAACGGTGACGTCACGGCCGAGCCGTGCGGAGTTCGCCCTGCAACTGCCACTCCTTCATCAAAAGGGGCAAGGCGACGCGCCGCCGTCGTGATCTCCGTTACCTAAATGTGACTTAAGTCCTGCACTCCTGTACCGTCGATTGGGTGCGGTTCCCGTTCGGACCGCATATCCGGATGACGCCAAGCTCTGCCACTTCCCGGATCTCCCCGATTGACCAAGGCAGAGGCGGGGGACCCACCGTCCCGGGCATGTACTGCCCTTGGGGTTAAGCCAGCACGTGATCTTTCCGTGTGGCCGGATGCCCTCATCCGAACCCGACAGCTAACTCCGCAGGTGTGAGAGGCGATCAATCATGTTCAAATTCCCGGTAGAACCGCGCCCGAAAAACGGCTCTGACAGCAATGCGGAGCGTCCTGAAGGCAAGAACTTCACCTTTGGCCAGCGTGCCGCAGTCCTGGCAGCGTCCTGTGCGCTGCTGGTCGGAGTAGGCGCCGCAGGCCAGGCGACCAATGCCATGACTACAGTCTCATCAAGCGCCCAGTCCGCAGCGGATTCGGATGCGCAGATGAGCATCGAGAAGAGCGAGATCCGGTCCAACCCGGCTCAGTCACCCGCGCCCCCTGCGATCAACGTTGTGCCGCAGGCGGCGGAGCCGGCACCGGCCCCCGCACCCGAGCCTGCTCCGGTTGAACCTGCTCCGGCACCGGCCCCTGAACCCGCGCCCGCTCCGGCACCGGCACCGGCACCCGAGCCGGCTCCCGTCGTCGCGGTTAATGACCCCGCAGGTGCCCAGGCTTACGCAGCCGGCCAGCTGGCATCCTACGGCTGGGCCGCGGACCAGATGCAGTGCCTGGTGACGCTGTGGGACAAGGAATCGGACTGGACCACCACGGCCACCAACCCCAGCAGCGGCGCCTACGGCATCGTGCAGTCCCTGCCTGCCGAGAAGATGGCGAGTTCCGGCGCCGACTACCTCACCAACTACCGCACGCAGATCAACTGGGGCCTGAACTACATCCAGGAGCGTTACCAGTCCCCGTGCGGCGCGCTGAACTTCCACTACGCCAACAACTGGTACTAAGCCTGCGCTGCCGCCGTTGAAGCGGCACTAGCATGTTGAAGCCGCCCTCTTCTTTTGAAGGGGGCCGCTTCTGTTGAAGCCGGTCCGGGGCCGGGTTTATTTTGAACCATGAACTTCACCACCACCATCCAGGGCAGCGGCAATAAGACCGGCATCGAGGTTCCCGAGCATGTTGTGGAGGGGCTGGGGGCCGGCAGGCGGCCTCCGGTGGTGGTGACCATGGCAGCGATGGCTGCGGAGCCGGCTGCGCAGGAGCGCTACGCCACCCTCAGCTACAGCGCCCAGCGGCGGTATGTAGAGCCGCTGGATAACGCCACGGCACCGGAAACCCGGGCGCGGCGGATCGCCAAGGTTGTGTCGGATTTCAAAGCCGCAAAGAAATAACCGGCTGGCCGTTGCCGTCCGCGTCCACAACGGCGGTGACACTGCTGTAGTCCGCGATGTGCAGCACGCCGTCCGGCAGCGGTCCGGTGTTCGGCCCCACAGCCACGGTGCGGATGCCAGCAGCAACGCCTGCGGCAATGCCGGCGGGGGCGTCCTCGAACACCAGCGCCTCCGCCGGGTCCGCTCCCAGGAGGGCTGCTGCCTTGAGGTAGCCTTCCGGGTCCGGCTTGCCGCGGCTCACCTGTTCGGCCGTAACTGCAATGGCCGGCATTGGCAGCCCCGCAGCGGCCATGCGGATATCGGCCAGCACACGGTCGGCGGAGGTGACCAGCGCGACGGCGTCGGTGGGCAAGGCTCCCAGCAGCCGCGCCGCTCCGGCCAACGCCAGGATGCCGTCCGTCCGGACCCGCTCCATGGCGCCGAGCTCCGCAGCCAGGGCGTGAACATCAGCACCGGCGGGGGCAAAGCGCCGGACGGTATCAATGGCCTGCACACCGTGGGACGTCCGCAGGATCTCCTCGAAGTCCAGGCTGTAGCGCACGGCGAATTCACCCCAGACCTCTTCCACCACGGCGGTGGAGTCCACCAGCGTGCCGTCCATGTCGAACAGGACGGCACGGCAGGTCAGGGTTCGTTGGCTGGCGGAAGCGGAATGGCTCATGCTTCCCATCGTGCCCTACCGGCCTGGGATGTACTGCACCGCCCACCTGTTGCCGTCGGGGTCTGCGAAGTAGACAAAGTGGCCCCAGTCCTGCACATCGACGTCGGTGACATCAACGCCGTTGTCCTTCAGGTGGCGGTGCGCGGCCTCGATGTCGCTGACCACCAGCTGCAGGTTGGAGCCCGTTCCGGGAGCGGCGTCGGTGAGCCCGTCGCCGATGCAGATCGAACAGGCGGAGCCGGGCGGCGTCAGCTGGACAAAGCGGATGGAGTCCGTGGGCCGCTCGTCGAAATCGGCGTTGAACCCCACCTTGTTGACGTAAAAATCCTTGGCGCGGTCCACATCGGACACAGGGACATATACAAGTTCAAGTTTCCAGTCCATGGGCACAGGCTACGACCGGGCCCGGGAATGCGGAAGGCTTCGCCCTTGCCGGCTTCCCGGAAGCCTTTACCGGAGCCCTACACCGGACCCTTTACCGGAGCCCTCGTCCGGAGCCCTTGTCAGGAGTCTCAAAGGCGGCGCTAGCCTGCGATGCCGTACAGGCGGTCGCCCGCGTCCCCAAGCCCGGGAACGATGTAGGACTTCTCGTTCAGCTTCTCGTCGATGGAGGCCAGGACGATAGTGACGTTGGCGCCGGACAGTTCCTCTTCCAGCTTGGCCAGGCCCTCGGGCGCCGCCAGCAGGCAGATGCAGGTTACGTCCGACGCGCCGCGCTTGAACAGGAACTTGATGGCCTCGCGCAGCGTTCCCCCGGTGGCCAGCATGGGGTCCAGCACGAAGATCTGGCGGTCCGTGAGGTTCTCCGGGAGCCGCTCTGCATAGGTGATGATGTCCAGGGTTTCCTCGTCCCGGGCCATTCCCAGGAATCCCACCTCGGCGGTGGGCACCAGCTTGGTCATGCCCTCGAGCATGCCCAGGCCTGCGCGGAGGATGGGAACCACCAGCGGGGTGGGCTTGGTGAACGCCGTGCCCACGGTGGTGCTGACGGGCGTCTCGATGGTTACCGGTTCCGTGCGGACCTCGCGGGTGGCCTCGTACGCCAGGAGCGTCACCAGTTCCTCCGTCAGCTGCCGGAAAACCGGGGACGGAGTGTTTTTGTCCCGGAGAACGGTGAGCTTATGGGCGACCAGCGGGTGGTCCACAACGAGAGTGCGCATGCGTCAAAACTATCATCCGGCGTTATCCTTGCCGCGTCCGCCGTGGCCGTCATGGTGCATGGCATCCGCCACGACATCGCGCACCACGGGGTGCTCGAAGGTGGGTGCCGGGCCTGCGTGCTCCCGCCGCCGGATCAGGTGGAACAGCCGGTGGGCCAGAATCACCATTCCCACCCAGGCGAGGCCCAGCAGCCAGCCGGCCATAACGTCCGTCAGCCAGTGGTGGCCCAGGAACACCCTGCTCAGGCCCATGGCGATGATGAAGATGACCCCCGCCGTGATGGCGGTGATCCGCGCCCAGAGCATCTGGAACTGCAGGCACATGATGTAGAGCAGCACGCCGATCACCACGGTGGTGTTCAGGGTATGGCCGCTGGGGAAGGACGGCGAGTTCTCGTAGGGCGGTACCGCTTCCGTGTGGTCCGGGCGGGTCCTGCCCACGAGCCGCTTGCCCACCGTGGTGGCCGTGGTGGACACCAGAGCCGCACCTCCGACCAGGATGATGGGCCGCCACGTCCTGCTTAGGAAGGTCAGCCATGCCGTCAGGATGCTTGCCAGGATGGGCATGCCGATTCCGCCGCCCACATTCGTGAAGCCGGTGACAAAGGCGTCCGTTTCGGGGTTCCGCAGCGTCTGGAAGTATTCGAGGGCGGGAATATCAAGGCCCGCCAGCCCTTCCTCGTCCACAACGTCGGAATACACCTCCGTGCCCAGCGCGGCAAGGCTGACCACCAGGGCTCCGCCTATGATCAGCGTCAGCCACAGGGCGGCATACGGCTTGATCCACTGGTCCATGCGGTCTCGGACGGTGCTCATGTGTGCCTCCCGGCGGATGTTCGTCACGGGCTCTGGGTATCCTTCGAAACTATCATTGAGCCATGGTCTCCGCTGAAAAACACGACACGTGGATGGGGCTTGCCCTCGCGGAAGCCCGCCGTGCCCTTGCTACCGAGGATGTGCCGATCGGTGCCGTGGTGTTGGGGCCCGACGGCGCCGTACTGGGTTCCGGACGGAACCAGCGGGAGGAGCTTGGAGACCCCACCGCCCATGCCGAGGTGGTTGCCATCCGCCGGGCTGCGGAGCGGTTGCGGGAGCGCGCGCTGCTCGACGGCGGCCAGGCGGACGGCTGGCGGTTGTCCGACTGCACGCTGGTGGTCACCCTCGAACCGTGCGCCATGTGTGCCGGCGCCATTGTCCTGGCCCGGATTCCCCGGGTGGTTTTCGGGGCGTGGGATGAGAAGGCGGGAGCGGCGGGCTCTGTGTTCGACGTCCTGCGCGAGCGCCGCCTTAACCATTGGGTGGAGGTGTATCCAGGCGTACGGGAAGCGGAGTGTGCGGTGCTGCTGCGCGATTTCTTCGCCGGGCACCGGAGCCGGCTTTAGGATCTGTCAGACGGCCGGTGAAGGACAGACGCCGGTGAAGGTCAGGCGGCCATGCCGGATCCGCCAAAGAGTTGTTCCGCACGGCGGATGAGGTGTTCCGGGACGTCTGCGGCAGAGCCCCAGTTCCTGCCCCGGCCCAGGAAGACTGCGGTGCCGCGCGGCACCACCACGTCATCCACGCCGCACTCCTGCATCAATCGCGCGGCCCGGGCATTGACGGGATGGTTTGCATAGTGGCCTTCGGCGTTCAGATAGACGCACCAGTCGCCGCGGATGACGTCCTCCAGAACCCCGCACACCAGGCCCTCAAGGACCTCCGGGTTGTATTCCAGGCGCTCAACGCGGACAGCCTCGGCGTCGTCGTCCGGGATGATCAGTGCTCTGTACTTCGTGGTGTCCACCATGTTTGTCTCCACCAGGTTTAACACCAGAAAGCTACGTTGTGTTCCCCAATCGAGCGGGGCGGCTAAGGGGCGGACGCACCTTTTGGGCCGGGTGTGGCCAGGGCCTCCAGGACGATCTCCGCGGTCCGGTTCCAGTCCGGCAGGAGGGTCCGGGCTTCCATGGCGGCACGCCGCCATGCCCCACGGATGTCCGGGTCCCCAAGCCAGCCGCGCAGCACCCCAGCCAGCCTGGCCGGCCCCTCCCGGTCGCCCGGCACAAGGGGCACTGCCACTCCGGGAAGCCGGGGGCCGCCGTCGTCAGCTGTCAGCCCGGCAAGCCCCAACGCTTCCACCGCTCCCGTCCCCTGGCGCACTACCACCGGAAGGCCCCGGGCAAGAGACTCTGTAACCACCATTCCGAACGCCTCAGCCCGGGACGGCAGGAGGCTCAGGTTGGCAGCATCCCACTCCCGGTCCAATTCTTCGCCCACCAGCTCGCCGGTCAGCCGCACCCGCTCCTCCAGTCCGTTGGCGGCGATCGAGGCCCGCACCTGCCCCGCATACGCGGGGTCGGCCTGGTCGGATCCAACCAGCCCCGCCGTCCACTCAAGGTCCTGGATCCGGGATAACGCATCAATCGTCAGCAGCTGGTCCTTGTTGGGCAGGAGGGCCGCCACGGCAATCATGTGGGGTGGCCGGGAACCGGAAGCAACAGGTGCGGGATCCACACCGGGCAGTGCAACCCTGATGCCGTGAAGCCCGTGCCGCTGCGTCAACGTGGCCGCCGTGCTGCTGCTGGTGCTGATGAGGCCGGAAGCGGCGCGAAGAGCGCGCCCCTCCCGCTTCCATGCTGGCCCGCCGGGGCCATCGGGCACTGTCATGTGGAGCAGCACCCAGGTCTCGTGCCCTGCCTTGGCTGCAAACTCCATCTCGTCCGGGGCACCCACAGCCACCAACCCGTCCACGATGACCACCGCCGGCCCCCGTCCCGCCTCCGGTTCCCACGCCCCGAGAAGCGTCCCCAGCCGGCGTCGATCCTTCGCCGAGGCCTCGGGCCAGGATCCTTCCACCGCCAGCACCTCGACGTCGGCTCCCAATCCCTTCAGCCCTTCCACCATCCGGGCGTTGTAGGCGTTCCCGCCGGAATGATGGTGGATGTTGCCGGGGACCAGCAGGCGGATGGGTCGCATGGATCAGGCGGAAAGGTCCAGCGAGAAGGTGGCCCACGCGTCCGGGTTCTCGCGGAGGGTGACGTCGATTCCTTCAAGGTGGCGGCCGTCGTCGTGATCCTTGATCTTTTCGGCGACCGACTGGGCGATGTACTGGGCGAGCGCCTCAGTGGTGCTGAGCTTGCCGGCAAAGTCAGGATGTGCGTCCAGGTTGCGGTAGTTCAGCCCTGCCAGCACCTCCTCGATGACCGTGCCGGCGGCGCCGATGTCCAGGACGATGGCGTCATCATTGAGGGCACGACGGCGGAACGCCACTTCCGCGACGAAGGTTGCGCCGTGCAGGGCCTGGGCCGGCCCGAAGGCCTCCCGGGGCAGGCTGTGGGCGATCATGAAGTGGCGGCGGACGGTCAGGCTGAACATGGATTACCTCGTGGCTTGGGGGTCGATGGGCGGGGTGGGCTTTGCGGTGTCCTGGCTGTTTCAGGCGCCCTGCTGTTTCAGGCGTCCTGGCTGGTGTCCTGGCCGCCCTGGCTGCTGTCCTGCGGGTACTCGATGACGTGGCAGAGCGCCTCCAGGGTTCCGTGGGCCAGGCCCTGCACTACCTCCGGCAACTCGTCGAACGGGGACGAGCCGGTGAGGAAGGCGTCAAACACCGGATCGGCCAGCAGGGAGACGGCCAGGTCCAGGCGGTCTGCGTTGGTCCGGCGGTGGCGGCGGGCGCGAGCCACCACCCCTACCTGGCTTGCCCTGATGGAGAGGCGCCGCGCGTGGAAGTCCTCCCCCAGCGGCAGGGTGACCTCGCGGTTGGCGTACCAGGACATCTCGATCACGTCCCCTTCGTCGCCCGCCAGCTGCAGGCTGCGTTCCAGGCCCTCCTGTGAGGCGGAGCAGTGGAACACGATGTCGCAGTCGGCCAGGGCCTCATCGGGGTGGGCGAAATCAACGTCCAACGCATCCGCCAGCTGTTTCCTGCCGGGGTCCAGGTCCACGAGCTGCAGGCGGTCCAGGGGGAAGGTGCGCAGGAGCGTGGCCACCATGCCGCCCACCAGGCCTGCCCCTACCACTGCAACCCGGTCCCCCAGCCGAGGTCCGGCTTCCCAGAGCGCGTTGATTGCGGTTTCCACCGTTCCCGTGAGGACGGCGCGCCGGGCGGGGACGCCGTCGGGAATTCTTGTCAGGTCGGCAACCGGGACGATGTAGCGGTCCTGGTGCGGGTTCAGGCAGAACACGCGCTGGCCCTTCCAGCCCTCCGGCCCGTCCTCAACCACTCCTACCGACAGGTATCCGAATTTCACCGGCCCGGGGAACTGCCCCTCCTGGTGCGGAGCCCGCATTTCCTTGGCGACCCGTGGCGGGACAGCACCGTGGTGGACCACCATTTCGGTGCCCTTGCTGATGCCGGAATAGAGGGCGCGGACGAGGGCCTCGCCGGGGCCGGGGGCCGGCAGTTCCTCGGACCGGAGCTCGCCGTGTTCACGTTCGGTGGTCCAGTAGGCGATGGCGTGGACGGGATTCTGCGCGTTAGTCATTGTGCTGATGAATCTAGCTGGACGGATGGGTGCGGGGAAAGTCTGACACCAACGGCGTGCCTCTTCTCAGAAGTTGTGTCCGGTGCAGCCCAGGGAACGCCCGCCCGCGGCAGAACCGTTAGGCAGAGCCGGCCGCTAGGCAGAGCCGGCCGCTAGGCAGAGCTGGCCGCTAGACAGAGAGTCGTTCCAGTATCGCCTCCTCGAAAAGGCTCCTCTCCCCGGGCAGGCACCCTCGAGGCAAGTGTGGTGGTTCCCAGTCCTGGTGTTCGCTTTTGTAGCGGCGGCCTGTTGGTGAGATCCAGCTGGGTGGTTCGTTTTTGGTGGCCGGGGTGGGTGTCCAGCCGCTGGTGTGCCTGAGGCGGTGGTGTTTGCGGCAGGGCTGACCCAGGTTACTGATCCCGGTGGTCCCACCCTCGTGCCAGGCGAGAATGTGGTCTGCTTCATTGTCCAGCGAGTTGTTGCTACAGCGCGTGAAAGGGCACTTCCCGTCCCGCAAGCGCAGCCACCGCCGGATGGCCTTCGTAACCCGGTAGCTGGTGCGGCCGATCTCCAGCGGCGCCCCGTCCCGCGGATCCACCAGCACCCGGTAAAACGAGCCAGCCCCGTCCGCCACCAGCTTCCGCGCCATCGACGCAGGGATCGGGCCGTGGCCATCGAGCATGGCCGGTTCATCCGTCAGACCCATGAGCGAGAACACGGGCACCGTAACCAGGACCTCCGCGTGCGGAGTGCGGACATCGGCCGCCGTACCGCCGGAATCCTGCACGTTCTGCCCGTTATGCCCGTCCTGTCCGTTGCTGAGGACGGCGGCGGCGAAGATGTCGGCGCAGAGCTGGGTCAGGGTCCGGGACTCGTCCGGGCCCTGCAATCCCCGGGCCAGCGCCCTGGTCCGGTTCCACATCGCCGACGCCGTGTCCGCCGGGAGGTAGGCGTGGAACCAGGCCATCCCGTCCACGTCCGGACGGTGCTCCACCCGCCGCTCCGCAACACTCCGGGCATGGCGCTTTTCAAGGGATTCGGGATGGTGGCGTTCGCGCCAGGTCCGGGCCTTGTGCCGGAACCGGTGCGGCACCAACTCCCCCGGCGCCGCACACCCGCGGGCCGGGTTCGGTGCGTCCGGGCCCAGGAAATGCGCCTCCAGCGCGGCGGCCCCGGCCCGATCCAGCGTGGCCGTTTCCTCAACCACCGCCTTCGCGTGCGCCCACGACAAGCTTCCGTCCTGCAACCCCGCCAAGGTCAACGGCAAAACATTCGCCAGCACCTGCGACTGCTCCAGCAGCACACCGGCAGCCCTCGCACCAATGGTCAACACACCCGCAACCTCGGCGGCCACCGCCATCTCCTGCGCCTGCGCTGATACAGCGGCAGGCGTCACCGCCCGGTCGCTCTCCGCATAGGCCGCCACAGCCTGGACCTTCAACCCCGCCAGCCGCGCCTCACACCCCGCAACACCGGCAAGGATGTCCAGGCACCCATCCGCCAAACCACGCAACGGATCAGCCACCGAAAACGGCTCCACACCCGCCCCAGCCACCTCAGCAGCCAGCACAGCAAGAGCGCCATCGATATCCGCAAATGCCCTCACCACCGCTGCGCTTCCCATAAAAACATCATCCCGCGAGGGTCTGACAATGCGAGCGGCCACAGGGCCTCATCAGCCTGACCGCCCGTTTTGGGGATGTGCGCCTCGCTCCGGTACCCTATTGAGGTTGGTGACGTGTCCGAGCGGCCGAAGGTGCAACACTCGAAATGTTGTTTGGTGTAAAAGCCAACGTGGGTTCAAATCCCACCGTCACCGCCAATGAGAAGGTCCGTTTCCCTGACACCAGGGAAACGGGCCTTTTGCTTTGTCCCGGAGGGGTTGATGGGTTCCAAGCCCCGGCGTAAAGTCCACGACGTCACGGGAGCGAGGAGCAGGCCATGGGGCAACTGATCATTCAGGACTTCGTCAGCGCCGACGGTTTCGCCACAGACGCCAATAATAAGTTCACCTTCTATGAATATCTGGACGGGGGCACCGCTGAGTTCGACCGAAGCCAGCTGGAGTGGCTAAAGACAGTGGACACGATGGTCCTCGGGGCAAACACCTACCGGGAGTTCGCTGAGTACTGGCCCACCCCGGCCTCCAAGGACGAGATCATCGCCCCGTCGCTGAACGGACTCCGGCGCGTCGTTTTCTCCCGCCACCTGGCAAAGGCGCCATGGGGAGATATGGCGGAGGCCGCCGTCGAATCCGGCGACGCCATCGAAGCGATCAGGCGGATCAAGGGCGAGACCGACGGCGATATTGTCGTCTGGGGCAGCCTCACCCTGGCAGAAATTTTCCTGGCCGCGGGCGTCGTGGACTCGGTGCGGCTCGTGGTGATGCCGATTGCGATCGGCGCGGGCCGGAGTGTTTTTCCGTCCGGGCAGGACCCGAACGTGCTGAAGCTTCAGAGCGCAACAATGTATGACCAGGGTTTGGTCGAGCTGGTATATGGAATGCGGGCGATGAACGAATAGCTCACCCAGGAAGCGGCTGGCCTAGAGACGAGCATCGAAGGGTTTAGTCACCGCCCATCTACGACGAACGGCCCAACCGGACCGCAGCAAGTGTCGTTTCGGGGGCGCACAACGACACTTGCTGCGACTGGATTGGGCAAGGGGTTGCCGGAGCGGGTTTGCCTAAAGGTGGACCGCCGGCGCGGCGGAGGAAGCAGCGCCGCTGAACGTCTTCCGGCTGATGTCGATCAGCAGCAGGGCGATCGGTGCGGCCAAAATGGCCAGGCCTGCCGCCCAAAGGAACACAGCGGAGTAGCCGGCCGACAGGGCCGCCAGCTGTGTGCCCCCTGCCGCGGCCGTTACCGCCGCGGCGATGGTGCTGAAAAGGGCAATCCCCAGGGAGCCGCCAATCTGCTGGGACGCGTTGACAAGGGCACTTGCCACGCCCGCGTCGTCCTTGTTCACCCCAAAGAGCGCAAGGTTCTGCATGGGAACGAAGACCATGCCCAGGCCGATACCCAGGAGGATCAGTGCGGGCAACATGGTGACCGCGTAGCTGCCGTCAGCTGTGACCTGCGTCAGCCACAGCATGGCTGCCGCCATGAATACCGGGCCCACGGCAGAGGGGATTTTCGCTCCCAGCACCGGAAGGTTCCGCGCAACGATGCCTGCGGTGACGATCAGCACCACCGTCATGGGGAGCGATGCGATGCCGGCGAGGAACGGGGCGAACCCCAGCACGATCTGGATGTAGTAGTTGATGAACAGGATGCCGCCGATGAGGACAGCGCCGGCCAGGAAAGAGGCACAGAACGCCGCGGCCCGGTTGCGTTCCGTTGCCACGCGGAGGGGCAGCAGGGGGTGCTGCACCTTCTTTTCGACGACGACGAAAAGCACCATCAGCACCACACCGGCCAGGATGAAGCCCCACGCCTCCGGCGCACCCCAGCCATGCTCGGCGTTGGTGAAGCCAAACACGAGGGAGCCCAGGCCAAGCGCGGCCAGGACAACGCCCGGCCAGTCATATTTGGTGGAGCCCCCTGCCCTGCTCTCGCTGCCCCGCCGCCCGACACCCAGCAGGGCAACCACCGCAATGGGGACGTTGATGAAGAAGCACCAGCGCCAGGAGACATAGTCCGTCAGGAACCCGCCCAGCAGGACGCCCACGGCTGCCCCCACACCACTGATGGAACCGAAAATGGCAAAGGCGGTGCCGCGCTCCTTCCCGCCCGGGAAGGAAACGGTCAACAGTGCCAAGGCCGCAGGTGCCAAAAGTGCCGCGAACAGCCCTTGCAAGGCCCGCGCTCCGATCAGCTCCCACGGCTGCTGGGCGATTCCGCCCAGGAGGGACGCTGCGGCGAACCCGGCCGCTGCCAGGATGAAGGTGCGCTTCCGCCCCCAGAAGTCCGCGATGCGACCGCCCAGCAGCAGGAACGCTCCCAGCGCGAGTGCGTATGCAGTCACCACCCACGATCGGGTGGAATCGCTGATGCCCATTTCCACCTGGAGGCGGGGCAACGCCAGGTTAACGATGGTGCCGTCCAGGACCACCATGAACTGGGCAAGCGCCAGGAAAACCAGCGCCCACCACTTCCCTTTTTCTTTGCTCCGAGGCTGAACCTCAGCCGCTGCCAACTGTGTAGCCACGTACGTCTCCATCTTCTTTTGCAAATACTTATATAAGTATAAGTGTTGCCGGGTGAAGCGGTAAGCGGATCCGGTGTTATTCCGGTTACTCCGGCTCGGCCAGCAGGGACGCCAGGCGCTCCAGTACGGGGGCTGCGGCCATGAGCTGCTCACGCTCCTCGGGCAGCAGCCTGCTGCTGGCCGCGGCGAGGGTATTGGCCCAGGCGCCCTCCAGGAGAGCCTTGATCCGGACGGCTTCAGGCGTGGGATGCAGGGCAACGTATCTCTTGTCCGAGGCATCGCGCGTCCGGGTGACCAGCCCGAGTGCCACCAGTTCGCGCAGTTGCGCGCTGACGTTGCTTAACTGCCGGCCCAGGCGGGCGGCGACGTCCGCCACCGTGATTCCGGGGTGCCGTTCAATGACGCGGATGACGTCAAGCACCCCACTGGACAAGGGCAGCACCCCGGTTCCCTCGTGGGATTTCCGCCGTACCTCAAAGGAGATGTCGAGGACCGCCACCGCCAGTGGCCGGTGGTCCGGCAGGGCTGCTTCTTCGTGAGGGGGCGTGGACTGGCGCATCCTCCAAGCATAGGAGAGCCCGGCGCGAACCTTTCCAGGAGGGCTTACCAGCCCCCGCGCACAGCAAAGCGGCCGACGGCGGGAAGCACCCGCCGTCGGCCGCTGGCCTTCCGGGCCTGCTGCTTAGGCCTTTGCCAGGACCGCGTGGGCCGGCGCCTGGCCGGGAACCTCGGCCGGAACCCCCGGCTCGCCGCGGCCGTACAGCCAGTCGTTGTACTGGAAGTTGTTGTCGCCCCGGCTCTTGAACAGCATGTTCCGCAGCACCCGGGCCACACCGTCCACGTGCCAGGACTCGCCCCAGATCCGCGCAGTCCGCTGGACCCGGGCAGTCCTGGCGGCCCGGGCCTCGTTGAAGTCGCGGAAGGCAGTCTCCCACGCACTTGCGTCAATGCCGTCGGCGGTGAAGACGCTGCCACGGGTGGCGTCCTGCAGGACGGCTGCATCCTCGAGCGCCTGGCACGCACCCTGCGCCAGGTACTGGAGCATCGGGTGCGCCGCGTCCCCGATGAGTGCCATCCGGCCGGCAACCCAGTTTTCGATCGGATCCCGGTCATACATCGGCCAGCGGATGCCGGTGGCCAGGTTCTTCAGGGCTTCCTGCACGGCGGGCACGCAGCCCGCGTAGGCGGCCTCAAGCTCGTCAACGCCCCCGTACTGTTCTTCACCCCGTTCAAAGGAGGCGGACTTGAAGACCGCCACGGTGTTCAGCAGCTCGCCCTTGCGCAGCGGGTACTGGACAAGATGGCAGTTCGGCCCCAGGTAGACAATGACGTCCTCGAGGTCCGCGGCGGGCGTCTCGGGCGTGATGGGCACGGTTCCGCGGTAGGCAACGTAGGCCGATGAGACGGGACCGTCACTGGCCACGGTGCCACGGAGGGTGGACTTCAGGCCGTCTGCTGCCAGGACGGCGTCGGCCTCGTACACGGTGCCGGCGGCGGTGTAGGCCCGGGCCTTGCCGCCGTCCGTCTCCACTTTCTGGACCAGGACGTCGTTGACCAGGGTGACGCCGGCTGCCTGGCAGGCCTCGAGCAGGATCCGGTGCAGGTCGCTGCGGTGGATCACCACGTAGGGGGCGCCGTAACGCTCCTCGAATTCGCCGCCGAGGGTCTGGCGGGTCAGTTCCTCGCCGGTGACGGCGTCGCGGAACACCAGGTGCTTGGGCTGCACACCGATCTCCAAGGCCTTTTCCAGCAGGCCCCAGCGCTTGAGCACCCGGGAGGCGTTGGGTGCCATCTGGAGTCCGGCGCCCACTTCGCCGAAGGCGGGAGCCACCTCCACCAGGGTGACGTCGGCGCCGTTCTCCTTCAGTGCGAGCGCCCCGGCAAGCCCGGCCATGCCGCCGCCCACTACCAGGACATCGGTGGACGCTTTGATGTTGGTCATTGTGAAACTCCTACTGCTTTAGTGGTCGATGCGATTTTGGTGCCGATGATTCCGAGCAGTACGGCTGCTGCGGCGGCTGCCCCGGCAAATGCCAGGAAGTTCGAGTTGACGCCCAGGCCCGCTGCGAGCAGCAGCCCGCCCACCTGCGGGGCGGCCACGGCGCCGATCCGGCCGACGCCGAGTGCCCAGCCAAGTGCCGTGCCCCGCAGGTGCGCCGGATAGTGGCTGGCCACCGCGGCGATGATGAGGCATTGGGTGCCGTGCGTCCCCACCCCGGCGAGCACCAGCATGAGATAGACGACGGCGACCGGCGGCCCCGTGACCAGGACCAGCAGTCCGGCGGCGGCGACGGCGGCCGCCGCGATGGCCGTGGGTATGGGTCCGAAGCGGGTGCCCGCCCAGGCGGTGATCACCGAACCGGCCACCGCTCCGAGGTTCAGCGCCAGCGCGAACGTCAGGGCGGAGCCCAGGTTGTAGCCCGCAAGCTGCATGAGGTTGGGCAACCAGGTCCCCAGCCCGTACCAGGCGAACAGCGTCACGAGCGTCGCGATGGCATACAGCACGCTCATGCCGATGAACGGTGCGCGGAGCAGGGATCCAAAGCCCACGGGCTCCTTGCCGGCGCCATTCCCGGCGGTTCCGGTTTCCCCGGTTACGCCAGTTGCACCGGGCGGCAGTGTCTCCGGCAGGTAGCGCAGGCCCAGTGGAATGACCACTACCAGCGCGAGGACGGCCACCAGGAACATGATGGGCCAGCCGAAGGCCGGGATGAGCGGGATGCCCACCAGGGCCGCGATGGACCCGCCGATGGGAACACCGGACATCATGAGGGTGGCGATGGTGGACCGCCACTTGACCGGCACCAGCTCAGCCACCAGCGCGTTGGCGGAAGGCACCAGGCCGCCCAGCCCTATTCCGGCGAGCAGCCGCAGGCCGCCGAACACCGGAGCGTTCGGGGCGAAGGCGCACAGGATGGTGAACACGGAGAAAACCACGGCGCACCCGAGGATGGTCCGCCGTCGGCCCCAGCTGTCGGACATCCGGCCGGCGAAGATTGCACCGATCATCATGCCGATAAAGGCCATGGACCCGACGGTCCCTGCCGTGGCTTTGGTCAGGCCCCAGTCGGTGTCGTTGATCAGGGATCCCTGCACTGTCCCGTAGACGATGAGGTCGTAGCCGTCGAAAACGACCAACAGCCAGCAGACCAGGACGGCCATGACAGAACGCCTGGGAAACGCGGCTGGTCCTGACTCTGGATTCCCGGAGCCTGCAGTCCCGGGACCCGTGCCGGCGGGTATGGTGCCCGCAGATGGGCGCTGCGGCACTGCAGCGGAAGGTGTGTGATTCATCCCACTACTGTGCTGGCCGCTCCCCTGCACCGCCTATAAGATTCTGGCATGCAGAATCTTCCGGCCCGCCGGATGCCCACGTACCCCATCGAGGCCGTGGACAACGCCCTGCAGCTCCTCCAGCTCCTGCGCGACGTCGGCAGCCTTCGACTCAAGGACGCCGCCGAAGAACTGGGAGTGGCGCCGTCCACCGCCCACCGGCTGCTGGCCATGCTGGTGTACCGGGGGTTTGCGGTGCAGGACGAAACGCGGCGTTACGTTCCCGGTCCTGCGATGGGTGCAGGTCCGGCGGGCGTCAACTGGACCCGGCCTTTGCGTGAACTGGCGCGGCCGCACATGGAGCTGCTCAGCTCTCGGACCAGCGAAACCGTGAACCTGATGATCAGGGTGGGAACGAAAGTGCGTTTCCTGGACACCGTGGAAGGCACCAACGCGCTGCGGGTGGGCGACCGCCAGGGAACAGTTATGCCGGCCAACAAGGCCTCGGGCGGGAAGGCGATGCTGGCCGAACTGGATCCGGCAATGCTCGAACAGCTGTTCCGCAGCCCCAATGCGGAGATCGGCGGCGACAACATTCCGGATGACGAAT
This sequence comes from Pseudarthrobacter sp. TE3704, assembly GCF_056279405.1. NCBI lineage: Bacteria > Bacillati > Actinomycetota > Actinomycetes > Micrococcales > Micrococcaceae > Pseudarthrobacter > Pseudarthrobacter sp. TE3704. The sequence continues at coordinate 183,256 of NZ_JBWCCJ010000008.1, read as the reverse complement.
ATCCCGGCTTCCTGCGCGAACTGGAAACCATCCGCAGCAACGGGTTCGCGGCGAACTTCGAAGGCACCGAGGAAGGGATCAGCGCATTCGGTGTGGCCCTCCATAACGGCCGGGGCAACGTAGTGGGCGCCATCAGCGTCGCAACCCCGGTGGCCAGGTTCCGCCGCCTGTTCGATGCCGGCCTCGTTGCGGTGATGATGGAAACCCGGAGGCAGCTGGAAATCGACATCGCGGCCAATCCGGTGGACCCCGCCGCCCGCACCTAGGCCAATCCCGCTCCCCCAATAATTCTGTACACCAGAATTAGATGGGGATCACACTCCACTCTCCTTAGTGTCGAATGCACGCCGCAATCAGTCCGCATGCAAGGAGAAGGCCATCGTGTCCATCAGCGCTGAAAACCACACGCACGAGTCCGTAGCCCAGGGGATGTCCCTTCCGGATCCCACTCCCGAAGAGACTGCCCAGCTTGAGCAGCTCTACCGTGACTTTGACCGGGAAAACCTGATCCCGTTGTGGACCGAGATCGCGGACCTGATGCCCATGGTCCCGTCGCCCAAGGCGGTGCCGCATGTGTGGCGGTGGAGCGACCTGTATCCGCTTGCAGCCCGCGCCGGCGACCTGGTTCCGGTGGGCCGCGGCGGGGAACGCCGGGCCATTGCCCTGGCCAACCCGGGCCTGGGCAACACCCCCTACGCAACCCCCACGCTGTGGGCCGCCATCCAATACCTGGGCGCCCACGAGACCGCCCCCGAGCACCGCCACTCGCAGAACGCCTTCCGGTTCGTCGTCGAGGGCGAAGGCGTGTGGACCGTGGTGAACGGGGACCCTGTGGCCATGCGCCGCGGGGACTTCCTGCTGACGCCGGGCTGGAACTTCCACGGCCACCACAACGACACGGACCAGCCCATGGCTTGGATCGACGGCCTGGACATCCCCTTCGTGCACTACACGGACGCCGGGTTCTTCGAGTTCGGCACCGAGCGGGTCACCGACGAAGCCACCCCGGACATCTCCCGCTCCGAACGCCTCTGGGCCCACCCCGGCCTGCGCCCGCTCTCCGGCCTGGATGACACCACCAACTCCCCCATCGCCGCCTACCGGTGGGAGCACACGGACGCCGCGCTCCGTGAACAGCTCCTGCTGGAGGACGAGGGCCACCCCGCCACCGTGTCCCAGGGCCACGCCGCCGTCCGCTTCACCAACCCGACCACCGGCGGGGACGTGATGCCCACCATCCGCGCCGAGTTCCACCGCCTGCGCGCCGGTGCCGCCACCGAACCCCTCCGCGAGGTGGGGTCCAGCGTCTGGCAGGTCTTCGAAGGCACCGGCACCGTGGTGCTCAACGGCGAACCGAAAAACCTGGCCAAGGGCGACCTGTTCGTCGTCCCCTCCTGGCAGGAATGGTCCCTGCAGGCCGGCACCGAATTCGACCTCTTCCGCTTCAGCGACGCCCCCATCTTTGAACGCCTGAACTTCAACCGCACCTACATCGAAGGACGCACCAAGTAATGAGACTCCTCACCCTCCGCACTTCCGAAGGCACGACGGCGGTCCGCCAGGACGGCGACACCCTCACCGAAATTTCCGGGTTCGGCGACGTCGGCGCCCTGCTGCAGGACCCCGCCTGGGAAAGCACGGCGAAGGCCGCCAGCGGCGCAAGGCACGCCCTCGACGGCGCCGACCTCGCCGCCGTCGTGCCCTCCCCCGGGAAGATCATCTGCGTGGGCCACAACTACCGCAACCACATCAAGGAAATGGGCCGCGAAGTCCCCGAATACCCCACCCTGTTCGCCAAGTACGCCGAATCCCTGATCGGGCCCAACGACGACCTCGCCCTGCCGCAGGAATCAGACACCGTGGACTGGGAAGCCGAACTCGCCGTCGTCATCGGCAAGCAGGGCCGCCGGATCAGCGAAGCCGACGCCGCGGACCACATCGCCGGCTACGCCGTCCTGAACGACATCAGCATGCGTGACTACCAGTTCCGCACCATCCAGTGGCTGCAGGGCAAAACCTGGGAGAAGTCCGCCCCGTTCGGCCCCGCCCTGGTCACCAAGGACGAATTCACCCCAGGCCCGCTCATGACCTCCGCCGTGGACGGCGACTTCCAGCAGTCCACCCCCACCTCGGACCTGGTGTTCACCCCCGAATTCCTGGTGTCCTACATCTCCACCATCATCACGCTGAACCCCGGCGACGTCATCGCCACCGGCACCCCCGGCGGCGTTGGCCACGCCCAGGACCCCAAGCGCTACCTGCAGGAAGGGCAGGTCCTGGTCACCACCATCGAGGGCCTGGGCCAGCTGACCAACCGCGTGGTCAAGGAAGCCTGATGGCAGCACGCCACGACCAGACGAAGGACCCGGCGCTCCTGGACGCACTGCTCCAGGCGCACCGGGGCACCGCGTTCTTCGCCCGCAAGCTCAACGAGCTTTCCGACGCGGACCTCGACGGCGCATCGCTGCTGCCGGGCTGGACCCGCCGGCGCGTCGTGGCACATGTGGGCTACAACGCGCGGGCCATCGCCAGGCTGACTGAGTGGGCGGCCACCGGGGTGGAGACTCAAATGTATGCCTCCCCGGAGGCCCGGAACCACGAGATCGATTTTGGCTCCACACTCAGCCCCATCGCGCTGCGGAACCTCTTCGACCACTCCGCCATCCACCTGAACGTTGAATGGCGCGACCTGCCCGCCGACGCCTGGCACCACAAGGTCAAAACAGCCCAGGGAAGGGTTGTTCCTGCCGAGGAAACCGTCTGGATGCGCACCCGCGAAGTCTGGCTCCACGCCGTCGACCTGGACAACGGCGCCTCCTTCGCCGAGATCCCGGACCCCGTCCTGGCACGGATCCTCAAGGACGTCACCGGAGCCTGGGCCACCCGCGGCACGGACCAAGGCCTGAGGGTGGAGGTCACCGGGCAGCCCACCGCTATGGTGTTCGGCGATGCCGCATCCGCCTCGCCCCTGGTGGTCTCCGGCACCCTCTCCGCCATCGCACAGTGGGCCACCGGCCGTGGCACAGCCGGGACCTCCGCTTGGCACAACGGCGGACCGGTCACACCGGTGCCCGCGGCACCTGCTTGGATATGAGCTGCGTGCACTGACCTGCATGCTCTGACATGCGCTTTTTCAACCCCAGGTACGGAACCCGGTTCCTCGGAACGCCGACCAAAGAACGGCCGCCCGAGTTGGACCGGGTTCCATACCTAAGGCCCTCCGCGCTGGATACCATGAGGTGACCGGACAGAGCCGTCCGGCCGGATCGAGCGCAAAGGGAACCCCATGGCCGCGGTTACGGTGGACGACATCCTCTCGGATCTCCCCCTGGGTTTCGCCAGCCTCATCCTGCGGCCCGGCCCGGCCGGCGCTGCCATCGAACGGTTCCTCATCCTGGACGCCGACGATGAAGCCGCCGACGCCGGCGGGGCCTTTGTCCTCCTGATCGGCGTGCGGGGTCGTTCCGCGCTGCCCGCGCTCCGCAGGCTCCTGCGGAACCCGCCGCCGGTGGTTGCCGTCAAAGGCAGCCGCGAAGACCTCGCCGAAGCCGAAGAACTGCTCCAGACCGCCGGTACCGGGCTGCTCCTGGTGGATCCGGGGGCCGACTGGGACCGGCTGCTGTCCATCGCCAAGGACCGCATCCAGCCGCCCAGCTACCAGAGCGAAGTCCTCACGCTGCTGGAAGAGGACCTTTTTGCCATCGCCCAGACCACGGCCCGGCTGACCTCAAGCCACGTGGTCATCGAGGATGCCGCCAACAAGGTCCTGGCCTACTCCACCGTCTCAAACGACATCGACGAGCTGCGGAAAGCCTCCATCCTGGCCCGGCGCGGGCCCCGGAAATACGAGCTGCTGCTCAAGGACCTTGGCGCCTACCGCGAACTCCACCGCACCCGGCTGCCGGTCCGTGTTCCGGCCCGGCCGCAGGACGGGCTGCGGGAACGGGTTGCCATCACGCTCTTCGCCGGCGAGCGGATCATGGGCTACATCTGGCTGCAGGAAACCGGGGACGGCTTCGGGCCGGACGTCGACTATGTCCTCACCGGGTCCGCCGCCCGCGTTTCGGCCGAGCTGATCCGCTACCGCAACCAGCAGTCGGTGCACATGCGCGAAGACCGGATCGTCCGGATCCTGTCCGGTCCGGCAGAGGCGGCAGCCAGCGCCCACAGCGAAAAGATCCCGGCGGAGCACCCGGCCGCGCTGATCCTCATCGGCATGTCCGACGCCCAATCCCAGGCCGACGACGCCGCACTCAAGCACGGCGAACTGGCCAACCTCGCCTCCATCCATGCCGCTGCCTACAAGGCGTCCGCCGTCGTCGGGCAGTTCAACGGGGACACCGCCGTCATTGTCCCGGGCCTGCAGTCGGCTGCCGTGGAACCGGGGCTGCGCACGCTTGCCGAGGCCATTGTCCGGGACGCCCGCAAGCATCTGGGCATCAGTCCCTTCGCGGCCATCAGCCCGGTGGTGCCGAACCTGCTGACCATCCACTCGGCCACCCGGATCACCGAGGCCCTGCTGGCTTGCGTTGCCACGTCACCGGACGCCGCCGTGGCAACCGTGGACGACTTCGAAGGCGAAATCCTGTTCCGCGAAGCCGTCACGAACTTCACCTCCTCGCCCTTCCGCCACCGCAGCCTGGCGGCGCTGCTCCAGGGGGACGCCGAACTCGCCGAAACCCTGCGGGTGTACTTTGACGCGTCGTTCGACGTTGCCGAGTGTGCACGGCGCCTGGCCCTTCACAAAAACACCGTCTATTACCGCGTCAGCAAGGCCGCCCGCTCCACGGGCCTTGACTTCGGCAACCCGCGCGACGCGCTGGTGGCCATGCTCCACCTCCAGGAATGGGCTGCTGCGCACAACGATCGATCAGGCAGGAAATGACCACACTTCTCGAGGCCCCGCCGCTTGGCCCGCTGCTCGATGACATCGTCCGCAGCCACCGCCCCCGGCAGGAGTCCGGCACTGTCCCCACCAACATCCCGTTCCTGGCGAACGTGCCTTTCGACAGCTTCGGGATAGCCGTTGCCACCACCGGCGGCGAAGTCTTCAGCTCCGGCGACGCGCACGTCCCCTTCTCCATCCAGAGCATCTCCAAGGTTTTTACGCTGGCCATGGCGCTCCAGGGGAGCAGCCCGGGAAGCCTCTGGTCCCGGGTCCTGCGCGAACCGTCCGGAACATCCTTCAACTCCCTGGTGCAGCTGGAGGTTGAGCACGGCATCCCGCGCAATCCCTTCATCAACGCGGGCGCGCTGGTGGTAACCGACCACCTGATGGAAGAAACGTCCGACGCCGCCGCGCAGCTTCTGCGGTTCGTCACCGAACAGGCGGGAAACGGCCAGGCGGGGAGCAGACCGGGGGCAGGTTCCGGGGCAGCGGGGCCCTTTATCGACGAGGCCGCCGCGGCCAGCGAATTGGCCCGCAGCAGCCGCAACCTCGCCCTGGCCCACTTCCTGAAGGACTTCGGCAACCTTCGGCGCCCGGCCGAAGCCGTGGTTCACAACTATGTCCGGCAGTGCTCCATCATGATGACCTGCGTTGAACTGGCCAGGGCCGGACTGTTCCTTGCCAACAACGGCCAGGGCACGCAAGGAACCGTCCTGTCCAGGAGCGAGGCGAAACGGATCGGGTCCATCATGCTCACCTGCGGCATGTATGACGCCGCGGGCGAGTTCGCCTACCGTGTGGGCCTGCCCGGCAAAAGCGGCGTGGGCGGCGGCGTCCTGGTCATCGTCCCGGGCCAGTGCGCCATCTGCGTCTGGAGCCCGCGCCTGGACGCCAAGGGCAATTCCCTGGCCGGCACCGCGGCCCTGGCTGATCTTTCGGACCGCACCGGCTGGTCCGTTTTCTAGGTTTCCCCCGCTGCACTCCCCACAGCTTCTTTCCCCAACCAGCAGGATCTTCTCCGTATCGAAAGGATCACCCATGCCCAACAACCCCAATGACGAGGTTGAGATTTCCCAGCTTGACGGCGGCCACGCCCATGCTTCCGAGTCGGCATTGCATGCCGAGGACAAGGGTTACCACAAGAACCTCAAACCCCGGCAGATCCAGATGATCGCAATCGGCGGTGCGATCGGTACCGGCCTGTTCCTGGGCGCCGGCGGGCGGCTGAACGCCGCGGGCCCGTCGCTGGTCATCGCGTACGCGGTCTGCGGGTTCTTCGCGTTCCTGATCCTCCGGGCCCTGGGCGAACTCGTCCTCCACCGCCCCTCCTCCGGCTCGTTCGTCTCCTACGCCCGGGAATTCTTCGGCGAAAAAGCCGCGTTCGTCTCCGGCTGGTTCTACTGGATCAACTGGGCCACCACCACCATCGTGGACATCACCGCCGCGGCCCTGTACATGAACTTCTTCGGCAACTACATCCCCTGGATGGCAGCGGTCCCGCAATGGGCCTGGGCCCTGATCGCCCTGGTCGTGGTCCTGGCCCTGAACCTGGTCTCGGTCAAGGTCTTTGGCGAAATGGAATTCTGGTTCGCCCTGATCAAGGTCGCCGCCCTGGTCATCTTCCTCATCGTGGGCACCTACTTCGTCATCTTCGGTACCCCCGTGGACGGCCAACAGGTCGGCTTCAGCCTCATCTCCGATAACGGCGGGATCTTCCCCAACGGCCTGCTGCCCATGATCATCCTCATGCAGGGCGTCCTGTTCGCCTACGCCTCCATCGAACTGGTCGGCACCGCCGCCGGCGAAACCGAAAACCCCGAAAAAATCATGCCCAAGGCCATCAATTCCGTGGTCTTCCGCATCGCCGTGTTCTACGTCGGCTCCGTCATCCTCCTGGCCCTGCTGCTCCCGTACACCTCCTACGAAAAAGGCGTCAGCCCCTTCGTGACCTTCTTCGGCTCCATCGGCATCCAGGGCGTGGACGTCATCATGAACCTCGTGGTTCTCACCGCCGCCCTGTCCTCCCTGAACGCCGGGCTCTACTCCACCGGCCGGATCCTGCGCTCCATGTCCGTCAACGGCTCCGCCCCCAAGTTCGCGTCCCGGATGAACAAAGCAGGCGTCCCCTACGGCGGCATCGCCATCACCGCAGGCGTCTCCCTCCTGGGCGTCCCGCTGAACTACCTCGTTCCCGCCGACGCCTTCGAAATCGTCCTCAACGTCGCCTCCGTGGGCATCATCATGACCTGGGCCACCATCGTCCTGTGCCAGATCCAACTCCACCGCTGGTCAAACAAGGGCTGGCTCAAACGCCCCTCCTTCCGCATGTTCGGCGCCCCCTACACCGGCTACCTCTCCGTCCTCTTCCTGGTAGGCGTGCTGGTCATGGTCTTCATCGAATCGCCCCTGACCATGCTCGTCACCGCCATCGCCTCGATCCTGATGGTCTTCGGCTGGTACGCCTGCCGCAAACGCATCCGCGACATCGCCGAAACCCGCGAAGGCTACACCGGCACCGCACCCGTCATCGCCAACCGCACGCCCATCTCTTGAATTCGCCACATTCGTCTCCAGCCCGCCCTCAACAAAAGAAAGACCATGACACCTGAGTCCCAGTCCACCGTGACCACCTCCCCCACCCCGCCCTCCGCCGTCGTCCTCCACGAGGACGGCGCGCTGCAGGCGCGGCCCAACGTCCCCAACGCACCACTCAAATCCGCCGGCCACGTCATCGTCGATTCGCTCGCGGCCCACGGCGTGGAGCGCACGTACGTGGTTCCGGGCGAAAGCTTCCTGGACGTCCTGGACGGCCTGCACCATTCGGACATCGAGACCGTCGTGTGCCGGCACGAGGGCGGCGCCGCCTACATGGCCGAGGCCGACGGCAAGATGCAGCAACGCCCCGGCGTCGCCATGGTGACCCGCGGGCCGGGCGCGGCGAACGCCCATGTAGGTCTGCACACGGCGTGGCAGGACTCAACGCCCATGCTGCTCTTTGTAGGCCTCATCCCCTTCGCACACCGCGACCGCGAAGCATTCCAGGAGTTCGACATCAAGGCCTGGTTCGATACCGGTGCCAAGCGCGTGATGGTCCTGGACCATGCCGAGCGGGCATCCGAAATCGTGGCCGAAGCAATGTTCGCAGCCATGAGCGGCCGGCCGGGACCGGTGGTGGTGGGCCTGCCGGAGGACATCATCCGGCAACAGATCAACCCGGCCCTGCACCCCGCCATCCCGGTTGCCGCAGGCGGCATGAGCAGGACGGACGCCGCGGCCTTGGAAGCTGCGCTGACGGAATCGAAAAAACCGCTCTTCGTCACGGGGGGCAACGACTGGAGCCAGGAAGCAGCCGACGAGCTCACCGGCTGGCTGGAGCGGCACCACATCCCGGCAGCGGCAGAATGGCGCACCCAGGGAACCGTGTCATTCGATTCCCCCTCCTATGTGGGCCCGATTGGCTATGGCCGCCCGCGCCCCACCTATGACCTGCTGGAGGAAACGGACCTGCTGGTATTCGTGGGCACGGTGCCGGGCGACGTTATTACGGACGGTTTTGTCTGCCGGCAGGACTGGAACAAGAAAAACTTCCTGGTCACCGTCGACCCGTCCCTTCGTGGCCGGTCCGGTCCGGTGTCGCGGCAGATCCTGGCCAAGCCGGAAGCGTTTGTGCGTGAACTGGCGGACATCAGCCTCCCTGTGAAGGAGGAGTGGAAGGCCTGGACCGGCCGAATGCGCGCCGAGCAGGAGCAGTTCGCCGCGCTTCCCCCAGCGGCGCCTGCACCGGGCCAGGCACGGATGGACACGCTGATGGCGAACCTGGTGCCGCGGCTGCCCAAGGATGCGATGGTGACGTTCGGGGCGGGCGAGCACACCAACTGGGCCCACCGGTACTTTCCCACCCGCCGCTACGCGTCCATGATCAGCGCCCGCAACGGCTCCATGGGCTACTCCGTCCCGTCGGCCATCGCGGCATCCCTGGCTGAACCACGACGGCGGGTGGTCACCATCGCCGGGGACGGCGAGTTCCTGATGAACGGGCAGGAGCTGGCCACGGCGGCGCAGTACGGCGCCACTCCGCTGGTGATTGTTATGGACAACCAGGAATACGGCACCATCCGCACCCACCAGGAGCGGCACTACCCGGAACGGGTGTCCGGCACCCAGCTGAAGAACCCCGACTTTGGCCTCATGGCCCGGGCCTTCGGCGGTTTTGGCATCACGGTTACCGAGGACAAGGATGTTGCGGCAGCACTGGACGCGGCGCTGGCAGCCATCGACGGGGACGGCGTGTTCGCGCTGATCCACCTGGTGGTGGCGCAGCGGGTCAAGGCGTACTAGCCACTCAAGGCGTACTGAAGAACCGCACGCTGAACGCGTGCCACAGGGAAAGCGGACAGCGCGAGGAGGTCCCGGCGTCGTCCGCTTTCCCTGCCGGCCGCCGGCTAAAGCCGGTCTGACCTGTCGTCGCCGCCCTTGTGGCCTGCCCCGCGGAGGTTTTCCTGGACCTTGCCAAACAGGTCCTTGATGGTGGATTCGGCGTTGGTCATGACGTCCACCTGCAGGTAGACGTCATGTGTGAGGGGAAGATCGTACTCATCCTTCAGGTGCGTGCCGCCCGCCACCCCGTCCAGGGACAGGTAGACCATTGCCTCGGTCCGGGCGATCCCGGCGATCCTGCCGAAGACAACGGTGAACTCGTTCGGCTGAAAGCTGACGGTGTGGCCAATATGGGAACGGTCCAGCTCACCTGCGGGAACGGCCTTCTCTGACTGGCTTCCGGTGTAGTCCATGAACTTCTCCTTCAATCGCCTGGCACTTACGCAGGCAGTCTAGCGCCCCGCTCCTTTTGGCTGGCTTGGGTGCCTGCTGGAGGGCTGCACAAACAGGCAGCGGAGGCCGTGGTCAGTCCTCCATTGAAGCCGCGGGCCCGGCACCTGTTTGATGGCAGGAAGCGGTGGTAAGGCCGCTGCCGTAAACCGAAGGAAAAAACCGTGACTTCAATGGCGAACCGCGTCACAAGCCCTGCGCGCTGGGACGATGTCGAAATTGGCGACAACGTCGAACTTCGACGGAATGATGCCCCCGTCTTCGCCGGACTGGTGGATGCCCGCACGGAAGACGGCGACGTGGTGTGGGTTGTCGCCCTTGGCGGAGGACGCCGGTTGTTTCACATCGCCGACGGCTACCACCTGACGGCGGCACCGGCGTGACGCAGAGCTGCCCGGAGGACTGCCACTACTGCCGGGGCCCGGAGACGGACTGAGGCACTGGTCGCGGGGCACTGGCTGATGTGGATGCCGAGTGACGCGGGTCCTGGCTGACTTGGGTGCCGCGGCCGGTCCTGCCAGACTGGCACCAGCCCAGCAGCCAACCGCCAGGAGACCCCATGGCCCCGCACAGCACCCCCGCCTTCGGCACCAACCGGTTCACGGATCTCCTGGGGATCGACCTTCCGGTGGTCCTGGGCCCCTTCGGCGGCGCTTCCTCCGTCCAGCTCACCGCGGCAGTGAGCGACGGCGGCGGGCTGGGTTCCTACGGCCTGTACGGTTACGACGGCGAGGCGATCCACCGGACCGCGGCGGACCTTCGCGCTGCCACGGCCAAACCCTTCGCACTCAATTTATGGGTGCCCACCGGCAGTGAGGCCACGTCCGTGCCGCAGGCTGACTTCGACCGCTACGTCGATGGCCTCAAACCTTACTTCGAGGAGCTCGGCATTCCGCTGCCGCAGATGCCGGCCCGGTACCTTGCCGACTACGACGAACAGGTGGAGGCCACGCTGGAAGCCCGGCCCGCCGTCGTCAGTTTTGTGTTCGGTGTCCCCGCTCCCGAGGTTGTGGAAAAAGCACACCGGCGCGGCATCAAGATCCTCGGCACCGCCACCACCGTTGATGAGGCAGTTGCCCTTGAGGAAGGCGGAGTGGACGCCGTCGTGGCCAGCGGGATGGAGTCCGGAGGCCATCGCGTTTCCTTCCTGAAGCCGGCCGAAGAATCGCTGGTGGGAACCTTCGCCCTCATCCCCCAGGTGGTGGATGCCGTGGCAATTCCGGTCATTGCGGCCGGCGGAATCGCCGACCGGCGCGGATTTGCCGCTGCCCGGGCCCTCGGCGCCGACGCCGTGCAGGTGGGCACGGCGTTCCTGGCAACGCGCGAATCGGCCGCCGTCCCCGCTTACCGCGCAGTACTCCGCAGCCCCGATGCCGGCCGCACTGTACTCACCCGTGCAATGAGCGGCAGGCTGGCCCGCGGCATCCCCAACCGCGTCGTCACAGAACTGGCCGACTCCCCATCCGTCGCACCGTTCCCGGTCCAAAACTGGCTCACAGGCCGCTTCCGGCCCGAGGCCGCTGCGCAGGGAAAAACCGAGCTGATGTCCCTCTGGGCTGGCCAGTCCGCACGCCTGATCCGGCATGACACCGCCGCGGACGTCCTGGCCGAACTGCTGGCCGGCGTCCCCGGCCAGTTATCCACTTAGACCCCATCCCGGCAGGTTTGTACGGCGAATCCCCGATAGTATCTGGTGGACCGAAAACATGGCCTGGACCGCAGTTCTGCCCCCGGCAGTTCCGCATCTGCCCGGAGAGGATTAGCCGTGCCAACGCATCGCCCGCGGACTCCCTTCCACGTCTTCCGTTCCTCCGCGCTGGCAACCGGCATCCTCACCCTTGCGGCGGGGGCGCACCTTGCCGGCGGCGCTCAGCTGCCCGCCCCCGGGATCCTGCTGGCAGTTCTGGCACTGACCGTCCTCGTCAGCACCGCAGCCACACGGCTGCGGCTCGCCTTCCCCGCGATGGCAGCTCTCCTCGGCGCCGGCCAGCTTGTGCTGCACGAGCTGTTCACTGCGTTCGGCCGCCCGGGTTTGGCGGCAGCACCGGGGTTCCGAATGGACGGCCACCAGCACGGCGGGAGCCACGCAGCCTCAGCGGAACTGGCTGCCCTGGCCGCGCACCTGAGCCCTGCAGACCCCCGCTCGGCGCCGCTAATGCTGGCGGCCCACGCAATGGCAACACTCGGCTGCGCGCTCCTGCTCGCCAGGGGTGAGGCGGCCCTCTGGGCCCTCGCCGCCTGGCTTCGCCCGCTGGCCGCCCTCCCCCAGGCCGTAACGCCCAGCGCTGATAGCCCCGTTGCCGAAACTTTTCCGCCCGACGCCGTGCCCCGGCGTCCCTGGCGCAATCTCCGGCAGGACAACCGGCGCGGCCCGCCTTCCGCCGTCGTTCTCCCGTCCTGAACCGCACCCGGATACCTGCCGGCCGCGGCCCCCACTTCCTGCACGCCCGGTTCCGGGCATGCATCCGAAAGGCAACCCCATGAACACCCACCCCCTTCGCCGTACCCAGATGCGGCGTCCCCTGAACCACCGTTTCCTGATGCACCGTTCCCTGATGCACCGTTCCCTGGCCGCCGCCGCTGCAACCGGCGGCGCCGCAGCCCTGCTGCTGGCAGCAGCGGGCGGAGCCGCGGCACACGTCGGCGTCACACCTGACAAGACCTCAGCCAACTCCTACGCCCTGTTGACCTTCGCGATTCCGCACGGCTGCGAGGAGTCCGGCACCACCAAGGTGGCAATTACCCTGCCATCGGAACTCAACGACGCCCAGCCCACGGTCAACCCCAACTGGACGGTCGAAAAGGTGACGGAGCAGCTTCCCGAGCCTCAAAAGCTCGCGGACGGCACGTCCATCACCAAGCGGACCAGCCAGATTGTCTACACCGCCAAGGCGCCCCTCCCCCACGAACTCCGGGACGCCCTGGTCCTGTCCGTGAAACTCCCCGACTCAGCCGGGACAACCCTGCACTTTCCCACCCTCCAGACCTGCGAAGTGGGCCAGACGGACTGGTCGGAGATCGCGAAGGACGGCGAGGACCCGCACTCCCTCAAGGCCCCCGCCCCGGCCATCACCATCACGGAGGCGGCTAACGCTGCCGGCCATGGCGAGGGCTCCGCCAGCCCGGCATCGCACTCCACCGAGCAGGCCGCGGCCGTCACGGACAGCGGAGCCGAGGCCCGCAGCTGGGCAGGACTCGCGGCCGGCATCGGCGGCCTGGCACTGGGCGGGGCAGCCCTGCTGCGCAGCGGTGCCCGTAACAAAGCAACGGCCGGCGCCGCCGGAAAGTAGGCGGCCCGCGGCACCAAAACCGGTGCCGCACTAACGGCCCCTTTGATGCCCGGATCATCACGATCCGGGCATCAAATGCGCGCCAGGCACACCGCATCGTTGACGCGGCCAGCGGCTGCCGCGAAGGTGGTGCCATGAGGTCTCAGAAAATTTTCCAGGGGATAGCCGTGTCGACGGCGGCCGCAGCTGCCGCCCTGATGCTTACAGCGTGCGGGCCCAGCAGCACGCCGCAAGCGCAAACCACCACGACGGCGCCGGGCACCGGCTCAGCCAGCCCGGAGGCGCCGTCCGCGTCACCGCCGTCGTCCGCAGCGCCGTCGTCCGCGCCGTCCACCCCTGCACCGGCAACCTCCACCCCGGCGTCACCGGGGCTGTGCAAGGCGGCGGCACTGTCCGCCGCCACCGATGCATCAGGCGGAGGCGCCGCCGGCAGCGTCTACATGAAGCTCAACCTGACCAACACCGGCCCTGAATCCTGCATCCTTAAGGGCTTCCCCGGTGTATCCCTGGCCGCGGACAACGCCGGCGCTCCCATCGGTGCGCCCGCCACCCGCGACGAATCTGCCCCTGTTGTGGACGTCCTCCTGGCCCCGGGCCAGACGGGCTCCGCGGTGCTGCGCTATACCCAGGCCGGAAACTACACCGACTGCGCCATGGTGGACGCCGCGGGCTACCGGATCTACCCGCCGGAGGACACCGCGTCCCTGTTCCTGCCGCAGCCCACCAAGGCATGCAGCAACGCCGGCATCACGCTACTGAGCATCGGCGCGTTCCAGCCGGCCTAGCGCCTTTCCTGTCCATACGCGAAAACGACCGCAGGCGGTCCGGCATGTAGCCGGGCCGCCTGCAGTGAAATGTCCGCCGCCAGGCACGCTGTCGCTGCCTGGTCCGATGGTCCTGGTTCTTGATTCCTCGTTGGATGATTCCTGGTGCGGCGCTTTTCTAGTGCGCCGTGGTGGTGCGGCCGGCACGTGCCGTGCCCCGGGACAGGGCGAGGCCCAGGCCCAGCATGCCGACACCCAGGATGAAGTGCAGCCAGTTGTCCGCCATGTTGACAGGGACGAAGTTGGCCGGGGTGTCCAGGCCGATCAGCAGGCCGTAAAGCCACAGCACCAGGTAGATGGCACCGCCAATAACCAGGTAGTTCCTGGACTGGGCGGCACTGCGGGCCATGGCGATACCGGCTGCGCCGAAGAGCAGGTGGACGATGTTGTGCAGCACTGACACCTGGAAGATGCCCAGCAGCAGGGCCCCGGATCCATGCCCCGCGAAGCTCATGGTCTCGTAGTTGGTGGTGATTCCGGGGATGAATCCCAGGATGCCTACCAGGAGGAAGACCGCTCCCACGGCGAGGGCTGCCTTTTGAATGTTTGTCCGGCCTACGGTTCGACCGTCGGAACTCATGCTTGTCATGGTTTCTCCTGCTATTTGTCGAAAACGTTCACATCATGGCTGCCGGGCTGTGCCTGACCATAGACTTAAACCCCGACAAGGTAAGTATACTTATCAAGTGCGCCACGGATAGGTCAGGGTATATAACAGACCCATCACAAACTGGCCCCCCACCAGCGGATTTATTACCGGAGGCAGGTTGAGCTCATGACGTCGATTTGGTTGGACCGCAGCGAAACGTTCACTTCTGATCCGTTTGAGCCCGACAGCAAGTACGACACCGTGGTGGCAGGGGCCGGGCTGACCGGCCTGGTCACCGCCTTGCTGTTGGCGCGCTCCGGACAGAAGGTACTGGTGATCGAGGCGCGCTTCCCCGGAGCTGTGACCACCGGGAACACCACCGCCAAAGTGACCCTGCTGCAAGGGACCTTCCTGTCCCAGCTCGCCCGCCAGTACTCCGCCAAACAGGTCCAGGCGTATGTTGATGCGAACCGTGAAGGCCAGGCGTGGCTGCTGCGCTACCTGGACGAACACCAGGTGCCTTACCAGCGCCGGGACGCCTACACCTACGCCGCCACCCCGCAGGGCACCGAGAAACTGCGGGAGGAGGTCAGTGCCGGCACCACCGCCGGACTGGACATGGAGTACGTGCGCGACGCCGGCCTTCCCTTTGCCGTGCACGGCGCCGTCCGGCTCCCTGACCAGGCCCAGATCAACCCGATGCAGGTCCTGGACACACTGATGGCGGACATCCGGAGCCGCGGGGGCAGCATCGTCAGCGGGGTGCGCCTGCGGGACGTCACCGGCGACATTCCCTCAGCCGTGAAGACGGACCGCGGCAGCGTGCGGGCGGACCGGGTGGTGCTCGCCACCGGCGTCCCCGTCCTTGACCGGGGCCTGTACTTCGCCAAGCTGAAGCCGAGCCGTTCCTACGCCGCAGCACTTCAGCTGCAGGAAGGGCAGGAGCCGCCTCCGGGCATGTACATCTCGGTGGAGCAGCCCACCCACTCGCTCCGGGACTTCGAGCACAACGGCCGCAGGCTCCTGCTGGTGGGCGGCCACGGGCACCACGTGGGCCGTGCACAATCGGAAAAAGCCCACCTTGCCGGGCTGCTCGACTGGTCCCGGCAGCACTACCCGGGTGCGGTCACCACGCATACATGGTCCGCCCAGGATTACATGGCCACCAACCTGATGCCGTTCTTCGGCAAGCTCCCCCGGGGTAAAGGGCACGTCTATTTCGGCACGGGCTACAACAAATGGGGCATGACCAACGCCGTTGCGGCAGCGGTGGGAATCTCAGCGGATATCCTGGGCGGCCAGGTGCCGTGGGCGGATACCATCCACCACCGGGTCACGTCCCCCTCCGGCGCACTCTCCGCGGTGGCACTCAATGCCGGAGTTGCCGCCAAGCTTGCGTCCGGCTGGGGGCAGCTGGCGGCGGAAGGGCTGAAAACCGAAGGCACCAAGGCGCTGAAGAAGGGCAAGGAGCAACCTGCGCCCCCGGCGGCGCCGGTGGTGCCTGCGGAAGGCCAGGGCGAGGTTTACCGGGAGGGAACGCGGCCCGTAGCTGCCTCGACCGTGGAGGGGACCACGTGCAAGCTGTCTGCTGTCTGCACCCACCTGGGCGGCATCGTGCACTGGAACGACAGTGAACTGACGTGGGACTGCCCCCTGCACGGTTCCCGGTTCAGCAGTGAGGGCAAGCTCCTGGAGGGCCCGGCCACCCGGGACCTCCCCCGGGCCGGAAAGGCTTGAGCGGGCGTTCCGGAGGCGCCGGCATCCCTGTCGGTGCCTTGGGGCATGATGGAGGCATGAACCAGGAACAGCCTTCCGGCAGCGGCGCGGACGCCGGTGCGGCCGCGCCCATGGGCCAGTTCAGCAGGCCCACCCGCGACTGGTTCCTGGGCGCCTTTTCCGAGCCCACCCCCGCGCAGGCAGGGGCATGGAACGCCATCTCCTCGGGCTCCCACGCGCTCGTGGTCGCCCCTACGGGTTCGGGCAAAACGCTTGCCGCTTTCCTCTGGGCCCTGGACCGGCTCCTCTCCTCTGCAGCAGCAAGCCCCGAACCCGAAGCTGCCGGTCCCGCGGTTTCTGCCGCCGGGTCAAAGGGAGCAGCAAAGGGCCGGCGCCCGCGGGCTCCCAAGCGGAAAACCCGGGTCCTCTACATTTCGCCGCTGAAGGCGCTGGGCGTGGACGTGGAGCGGAACCTCCGCTCCCCGCTCATCGGCATCACGCAGACCGCCAAGCGCCTGGGACTGCCCGCGCCGCTGATCACCGTGGGAGTCCGGTCCGGGGACACCACCACGTCGGACCGGCGGGCGCTGCTCAGCAACCCGCCGGACATCCTGATCACCACACCCGAGTCCCTGTTCCTGATGCTGACGTCCCGGGCCCGCGAGACCCTCACCGAGGTGGACACCATCATCGTTGACGAGGTCCACGCCGTGGCGGGAACCAAGCGCGGCGCGCATCTCGCCGTCTCCCTTGAACGGCTGGATGCCCTGCTGCCCAAACCCGCCCAGCGGATCGGGCTCTCCGCCACCGTGGAACCGCGGGAGCTCGTGGCCCAGTTCCTGGCGGGCATGGCGCCGGTGGAAATCGTTGCGCCGCCCGCGCAGAAGAACTGGGACCTTACGGTCTCGGTCCCTGTGGAGGACATGTCCGACCTCCAGGGCGCGGCCGGGGCCTTCGATTCGGGTCCTGCCTCCGGCCTCCAGCCCCAGGCGTCCATCTGGCCGCACGTGGAGGAGAAGATCGTTGACCTGGTGCTTGCCAACCAGTCCACCATCGTCTTCGCCAACTCCCGGCGGCTGTCCGAACGGCTGACTGCCCGCCTGAACGAGATCTACGCCGAACGCCAGCTGGTGGCCGTGGGCGGCGGCTGGGACGATCCCGGCGCGGAAGGGCTGGAAGCCGGCGGTGCCTCCGCGCCTGGCGCCCCGCCGTCGGGCGTTCCAGCCTCCACCGCCACGCCGGCGCACATGATGGCCCAGGCGGGAAGCTCGGCGGGAGCGGATCCGGTGCTCGCCCGGGCCCACCACGGCTCGGTGTCCAAGGACCAGCGGGCGCTCATCGAGGATGACCTCAAATCCGGCCGGCTGCGGTGTGTGGTGGCCACGTCCTCGCTGGAACTCGGCATCGACATGGGCGCCGTGGACCTGGTGGTGCAGGTGGAATCCCCGCCGTCGGTGGCCAGCGGCCTGCAGCGGGTGGGCCGCGCCGGCCACCAGGTGGGGGAAGTTTCCCAGGGTGTGCTGTTCCCCAAGCACCGCGCGGACCTGGTCCACACCGCCATCACGGTGGAACGGATGCTCGGGGGCAAGATCGAGCGGCTCAGCATCCCCGCGAACCCGCTGGATATCCTGGCCCAGCAGACCGTCGCCGCCACCGCACTGGGCAGCATCGATGTCGAGGAATGGTTCAGTACGGTGCGCCGCTCGGCCCCCTTCGCGTCGCTCCCCCGCTCGGCGTTCGAGGCCACCCTTGATCTGCTGGCGGGCCGTTACCCGTCGGACGAATTCGCCGAGCTCCGCCCCCGGATCGTCTGGGACCGCAATGCCGGCACCATCGAAGGGCGGCCGGGTGCCCAGCGCCTGGCCGTCACGTCCGGCGGCACCATCCCGGACCGCGGACTGTTCGGTGTCTACATCATCGGGACCGAGCTTGAGGGCTCGGCGTCGCCGTCCGCCGACGGCAAGCCGGCCCCTGCCCCCAAGGGAGGCCGGCGCGTCGGCGAACTGGACGAGGAGATGGTCTACGAATCCCGGGTCGGGGACGTCTTTGCCCTGGGCGCCACCAGCTGGAAAATCGAGGACATCACGCACGACCGCGTGCTGGTATCGCCCGCCTTCGGCCAGCCCGGCAAGCTGCCTTTCTGGAAGGGCGATTCTCTGGGCCGGCCCGTGGACCTGGGCCGCGCCCTCGGCGCGTTCGTCCGCGAACTCTCCGCGTCGGACACCGGCCCTGCCACCGAGCGCTGCAAAGCGAGCGGCCTGGACGAGTTCGCCGCCAACAACCTGATCCAGTACCTGACGGAACAGAAGCAGGCCACCGAGGTGGTCCCCAGCGACACCACGCTGGTGGTGGAGCGGTTCCACGACGAGCTGGGCGACTGGCGCGTCATCCTGCACAGCCCGTTCGGCATGCCGGTGCACGCTCCGTGGGCCCTCGCCGTCGGGCAGCGCCTGCACCAGCGGTACGGGCTGGACGGCTCGGCCATGGCGGCCGACGACGGCATCGTCCTCCGCGTTCCCATGATGGAGGACGAGCCGCCGGGCGCCGAGCTGTTCCTCTTTGATCCGGAGGAGCTGGAGCAGATTGTCACCGCGGAGGTAGGCGGCAGCGCACTCTTCGCCTCCCGGTTCCGGGAATGCGCCGCCCGGGCCCTGCTGCTCCCCCGCCAGACCCCGGGGAAGCGGCAGCCCCTCTGGCAGCAGCGGCAGCGCTCGGCGCAGTTGCTGGATGTGGCCCGGAAGTACCCCACGTTCCCCATCGTCCTGGAAACCGTCCGGGAATGCCTGCAGGATGTGTACGATCTCCCTGCGTTGAAGGACATCGCAGCCTCCGTGGAACGGCGGGAGCTGCGGATCGTGCAGACCACCACGTCGCAGCCGTCGCCGTTCGCCAAGTCCCTCCTGTTCGGCTACGTGGCCCAGTTCCTGTATGAGGGCGATTCCCCGCTGGCCGAGCGGCGGGCCGCGGCCCTGGCCCTGGATTCCACCCTCCTCAACGAACTCCTGGGACGCGTTGAACTGCGCGAACTCCTGGACGCCAAGGTCATCGAAGCCACCGAACGTGAGCTGCAGCGGCTGGTCCCCGACCGGCGGGCGCGGGGCCTCGAAGGCGTGGCCGACCTGCTGCGGCTGCTCGGTCCGCTGGCGCCGGAGGAGGCTGCGGCACGTCTCCAGGCGGAGGCAGACGCCGACGCGCCGGCCGACGCCGCGCTGGCCGCTGCACACCTGCTTGCGCTGCAGCGCGCCAACCGCGCCATCAAGGTCAATATCGGCGGGGTGGAGCGCTTCGCTGCCGTCGAGGACGCCGCCCGGCTCCGGGATGCCCTCGGCGTCCCGCTGCCCATGGGGGTGCCGCTGGCCTTTATCGAGCCGGTGGCCGATCCACTGGGAGACCTCGTTTCCCGGTACGCCCGGACCCACGGGCCCTTCACCTCAGGTGAGGCGGCAGCGCGGCTGGGACTCGGCGTGGCGGTGGTGGGTACGGCCCTGAAACGGCTCGCCGCGGACGGCCGGGTGGTGGAGGGTGAGTTCCGCCCGCACGCGACGGAGCCGGAAAACACCTCCACCCTTGTTGAAGCGGAGGCCGCGGAAGATTCTGAAACGGCGGTGGATGTCGAACCGGGGCGGGAAGAAGGGCTCCCGTCGCCGGCACCACAGCCCCTCCCTCACACTGCTGTCAGCGAATGGTGTGACGCCGAGGTGCTGCGCAAGCTCCGGCGCCGTTCGCTGGCTGCCCTGCGTGCCGAAGTTGAGCCGGTGGACGCCGCCGCCTACGGGCGTTTCCTGCCCGCCTGGCAGCACGTCAGGGTTCCCGGAACCGGCCGGGGGCAGCCGTCGCTCCGCGGCCTCGACGGCATCGTCACCGCCATCGACCAGCTCTCCGGGGTACCGGTGCCGGCGTCCGCCTGGGAACCGCTCATCCTGGCCAGCCGGGTGTCCAACTACCAGCCGGCCATGCTGGATGAGCTGATGGCTGCCGGGGAAGTTTTGTGGTCCGGCGCCGGGGCTTTGCCGGGGAATGACGGCTGGATCAGCCTGCACCTGGCGGATTCGGCGGAGCTGACCCTGAACCCCGCGCCGGAGTACGAGCCGGGTGACGCCGGGCAGCGCCTCCTGGACCATCTGCGGAACAACGGCGGCGGCTACTTTTTCCGCCAGCTGACGGACGTCGCCGGCGGCATGGACACCGTACTCAGTGACCAGGAGGTGGTGACGGCGCTGTGGGAGCTGGCGTGGGCCGGGCGCGTCACCGGTGACACCTTCGCTCCCGTCCGGGCCCTCATCGCAGGCGGCCACACGGCGCACCGCCAGGTGGCCCGCGCACCACGGGCCCGGGCGCCGCGGCTCAGCAGGCTGGGCCGCTCACACGGTACCGGGCTCATGGGCTCTCCAGGCCTGGCCGGCGGCCGCTACGGCACCTCAGGTGCTGCCGCCACTCCGCCCATGGCCGCTGGCCGCTGGTCTGCGCTTCCTGCACCGGAACTGGACGCCACCATCCATGCCCGCGCCACCGCCGAACTCCTGCTGGACCGCTACGGCGTGGTCACCCGGGGTTCGGTCATGGCGGAACAGATCCTGGGCGGCTTCGGCCTGATGTACAAGGTACTGGCCCGGCTTGAAGAAGCAGGGCGCTGCCGCCGCGGCTACTTCATCGAACACCTCGGGGCTGCCCAGTTCGCCGTTCCGGCCACGGTGGACCGGCTCCGCTCCTACGCGGAGGACACCCAGCTCGCCAAGCCCGATCCCGTCGCTCTGGCACTCGCGGCCACCGACCCCGCCAATCCTTACGGCGCCGCCCTGCCCTGGCCAGCCCTGCAGGATGAGGCCGGCACGGGGCACCGCCCGGGACGCAAGGCAGGGGCCCTTGTTGTCCTGGTGGACGGAGCGTTGGTCCTTTATGTGGAACGCGGAGGGAAGACGCTTTTGGCTTTCAATGACGACGAAGCCGTCCTGGCCGCCGCGGGCGCGGCACTGGTGGGCGTTGTGGCCCGGGGCGCGGTGGACAAGCTGATCATGGAGAAAGTGAACGGGCACGGCATCCTGGACACTCCCGTGGCGGCCGCCCTCAGCTCCGCCGGGGCCTACTCCACGCCGAAGGGATTGCGGATCCGTGCCTGAGGGTGATTCCGTCTGGCGTGCCGCCAACCAACTGCACCAGGCCCTGGCCGGGCAGACCCTGCTGGCCTCCGATTTCCGCGTCCCACGCTTCGCTACCCTGAACCTGGCCGGCTGGACCGTGAGCGAGGTGGTGCCCCGCGGAAAACACCTCCTGATGCGGGTGGTAAGCCCTGATGACAAGAAGCTCACCATCCATTCGCACCTGAAGATGGAGGGAACCTGGCAGGTCTATCCACCCGGCGGCAGGTGGCGCAAACCCGGCTTCACCGCACGGTGCGTCCTGCGCACCAAAGCGGCGGACGCCGTCGGATTTTCCCTGGGCCTGCTGGAAGTCGTGGCCACCGACAAAGAAGACTCCGTTGTGGGGTTCCTCGGCCCGGACCTCCTGGGCCCGGACTGGGACCTGGATGAGGCCGAACGCCGGGTCCGCGCCGCGCCGGACGTTCCCGTGGGAGTGGCCCTCCTGGACCAGCGAAACCTTGCCGGAATCGGCAACATCTACCGGTGCGAGGCCTGCTTCCTCTCCGGCGTGCATCCCGCCACTCCTGTCTCCGGGGTCGAAGATGTGCGGACCATGATGACGGACGCCAAACAGCTGCTGGAAGTCAACCTCGGCCCCGGGCGCCGCGTCACCATCCTCAATGCCCGCGGTTTGCCGGTGGGCAGGATGGCGGGACGTCCCGGGTACTGGGTCTACCGGCGAGAGCACCAGCCGTGCCTCAAATGCGGGACGCCCATCCGCCGCGGCCTGCTGGGCAACCCCAACGGCGACGAAGAGCGCGACATCTACTTCTGCCCCCGGTGCCAGCCGGCTCCGGCGTAATCATGCGCCCTCTGCGCCCGGGCTTAGCGGACGGCGGCGGGAGCGTCCTCGGCAGGTTGCGGCACGGCGGCGGGAACCATGAACAGCGGCAGCAGCAGCTGGACCAGGGGTCCGATGGCGAGCGCGTAGACCACCGTTCCCACGCCCACCGAACCTCCCAGCAGCCAGCCGACGGCCAGGACCGTAATCTCGATGAGGGTGCGGGAAAGGCGGACCGACCACCCGGTACGGCGTGCGAGTCCGGTCATCAGGCCGTCGCGCGCTCCGGGGCCGAAACGGGCACCGATGTAGCAGGCTGAGGCCACGCCGTTCAGCAGGACCGCCCCGGCCAGCATCCCGATCTGGCCGCCCAGGTGGGACAGGGTGGGGATCACGGCCAGCCCGACATCCGCGAACACACCTACCAGGACGGCGTTGCACAGCGTGCCAAAACCAGGCCGTTGGCGCAGGGGTATCCACAGGAGCAGGACCAGGAAGCTCACGATGATCACCACCAGTCCGATGCTCAGGCCGGTCCGGTTGGCCGTGCCCTGATGGAAGACGTCCCAGGGATCCAGTCCCAGGCCGGCCCTGATGAACATGGCAAGGGAAATGCCGTACATGGCAAGGCCGGTAAAGAGCTGGATCAGTCTGCGGGTCATCATGCAGATACTTTCCCACGTAACTGGCATTGAATTGCATAGCCAGTTTGAGATACTGGCCCTATGGCGCCTTCCCTTAACTCAGCATCACTGTCCCGCCTCCTCGGGACGTGGAACAACGGGACGGCTCCTGCCTACCGCAGTTTGGCGGACGTGGTGCGCCTCCTCATCCTGGATGGCAGACTGCCGCTGGACACGGCATTGCCCAGCGAGCGCGCGCTCTCGGAAGCCCTGGGCGTCAGCCGGACCACCGTGACCGCCGCTTATGCCAGCCTCCGCGACCAGGGTTTCCTGAGCAGCGGGCAGGGCAGCCGCGGCAGGACACGCATCCCGCAACTCACCCCGTTCGGGCCGGCGCTAGTGGGCCCGCCACCGCCCCGCCCCCACCCGGCCCTGGCCGCCCCCGGTCTCGCCGCCCCGGACGGCCTGATCGACCTCGCGTACTCGGCCCTGCCGGCCAGCGGCGAGGTGGTGCACCGCGCCTTCGCCGCGGCACTGACGGAGCTTCCGGCGCTGCTGCCGGGCTTCGGGTACGACGCCATCGGCCTGCTGCCCCTGCGCCAGGCGATCGCAGACCGGTATACGGCGGCAGGAGTACCAACCCACGCCGGCCAGATCATGGTTACCTCCGGCGCCCAACATGCGCTGACAATCGTTATCCGCACTCTGGCGGACCGGCAGGACCGGGTTCTCGTGGAGCACCCCAGCTACCCCAACGCGCTGGATGCCATCCGAGCAGCGAGATGCCGCCCCGTTCCGGTGGCCTTTGCGCCAGGGGGCTGGGACCTGCCGGCCCTGGAATCAACCCTGTCCCGGCAACGCCCGAAAATCGCCTACGTTGTGCCGGACTTCCACAATCCCACAGGCCTCGTCATGCCTGACTCCCAGCGCCGCAGGCTGGCCCGCGCGGCGTCCGCGGCCGGAACCGTCCTGGTGGTGGATGAGACCCTTCGTGAACTGAACCTCGACGGCGTCACCACCACTCCGGTAGCAGGCTTCAGTTCCGCCGTTGTCACCATCGGCTCGCTCAGCAAATCGCACTGGGCAGGGCTCCGGACAGGCTGGATCCGGGCATCCGAACCCATGATCCAGCGGTTCGCAGCGGCCCGCACCACCCTTGACCTTGGAGGGCCGGCCATGGAACAGCTTGCAGCCGCCCATCTGGTCCGGGCACTTGATGAGCCGCTGCCGGCCCGGCTGCGGGAACTTCGCGACAACCGGGCAGCACTGCTTGAACTGCTCGGGGAACACCTCTCCGGATGGCAAACGATGCAGCCTGCCGGTGGCCTGTCCGTTTGGTGCCGGCTGCCCGAGCCGACCAGCACAGCCCTGGCAGTCATCGCCCCCGACTTCGGCATCCGGCTGGCGGCCGGACCGCGGTTCGGAATCGGTGGGGCTTTCGAACGGAACCTGCGGGTGCCGTTCACTCTGCCGCCCGACCGGCTCGAGACTGCGGTACTGGCACTTCGCGCAGCGCAGGACAGGCTCGACGCCGCCCCCCAGCTCCGGCGGACCCTCAAGAAGGCGCCGGCAGCTGCCATCGCCTGAGGAGTATGCGCTCCCCTAGGAAGCCTGGCCCGCGCCTGCCGTTTTCGCACCGTCACCCCGCGCACGGGAATGTCCCATACGCTGCTTTGCGGTATTGGTGCCGCGCCCGATGGGTACCTGTGCTGTGGCTTTCGCCAGCCCAAACAAGGGCATTCCGCTGTACACGGTCTCGATTCCCGCCGCGGGAACCTGGTATGTCTCGTGCCAGATGCCGACGTCCCCTGTTCCGGAGAGCTCCTTCATGAAACGCCGCCATGGTTCCAGGTGGGGCGCCTCCCGGTCGGCGGCGAACTTCCGCAGGTGCTCGGGACTCTCCCAGTAGCTCACCAGCATGGTGGTGCGCCCGAACCACTGTTCGAAGCCCAGCATTCCGGAGGCAGGATCGGTGGCAAGATGCCGGAGGATCCGCGGCATGGCGGCGGCCACCTGTGCCACCTTGCCCACTTTCCACCACCGGTTGGCCCGCATTCCAATCAGGAACACCGTTACGGACTCCCGCCCGGGATCCGCGGTGTAGCGGCCCGGAAATACCTGTTGCTCCATGAGAACTCCTGGGTGAAGGGTCATAACCTGGTTTTATAACAAGGTTATGAAACAAGGTTATGAAACAATGGGACCCATGGCAAGACCTGTGGTGCACACCAGTTCCCTGCGTGAAGAGCTCCTCGCCGTCACGGCAGACCTTGTGGACCGCCACGGGCCGGCACGGGTAACCCTCAGGGATGTTGCCGCAGCAGCCGGAACCTCCACGTCCGCGGTCTACTCGCTCTTCGGCGGAAAATCCCAGCTCCTCACCGCGGTGGTCGACAGCGGATTTCAGTCCTTCCATGACTCCCAGACCGCCGCAGCCCCGGGCGGCCTTCAGGGACTGGGCGTGGCCTACCGGACCTGGGCACTGGAACACCAGTCGCTGTACCGGCTGATGTTCGGCGGCGCACTGGCCGCGTACGTCGACTGCCAGCCCCGCCCGGAGGTCGCCGCCCAGGCCATGGTGCCCCTGATCAGCGCGGTTGCCGCAGCCCAAAAGGCCGGCAGGCTGTTAGAGGCCCCGGTGGAGATGGTGGCGGTTGCCATCTGGGGCCAGGTCCACGGCCTGGTCAGCCTGGAACTGGCGCAGGTGGGTCCGCCGGACGCCGACTGGGCCGCGGCGTACGACTCCGCGCTGGCCGCCATCGCACGCGGTTGGGCCGCCTGACTCCCTGTGAAAGCACGGGCGTCCGGGCACTCGTTCCCGCGGCGCCAGTTCCGTCCCGACCAGCACATGAGCTCGGCCAGGCTCCCACAGCGCCCCCGGTAGAATGGACCGGTGATGCAATCCCCCCTTCCCGTGCGCGACGGCGTCAACGCCACCCGCCTCCGCCTCCCCGGGGAGGGCCCGTGGGACACTGCGATGGACTACATGATGCACCGCTGGGGGCACATCGACCCGCAGGGCATCGAGGACAGGTTCGACGCCGGCGAGATCGTCGGCGAGGGCGGCATTCCGCTGGACCGCGGCACGCCCCTACAGGACCACACCTTCATCTGGTACTACCGCACGCTGCCGCCGGAGGAGCGGATACCCGTGGAGATCACCATCCTCCACCAGGACGAGCACCTGCTGGTGGTGGACAAGCCCCACTTCCTGCCCACCACTCCGGGCGGCACGTACATTCAGGAGTCGGCCCTGGTCCGGCTGCGGAACCAGCTCGCCCTTCCAGACCTCATTCCCATGCACCGGCTGGACCGCATGACCGCCGGGGTGCTCCTGTTTTCCACCAACCCGCAGACGCGCGGCAAGTACCAGGTGCTCTTCGAAAAGCGGCAGGTCCAGAAGGAATACGAGTGCGTGTCCGCCGCCGAGCCGGCCCCGGGGCATCCCGCCGTCGAGTTCCCGGTGGTGGTGCGCAACAGGATGACCAAGTCCCGCAGCTACCTGCTCGCCGAAGTGATCGACGGCGAGCCCAACGCCGAAACCCGGATTGAGCGGCTGGAAACGTTCGACGGCGGCCCTGCTGTGAGTGCCTCAGGCAGCACTGCCGGTGGCCGCCTCGCCCGGTACCGCCTTGAGCCGCACAGTGGCAAGACACACCAGCTCCGGGTGCACATGGCGTCCCTGGGGCTCGGAATCCTCCATGACGCCTTCTACCCTGAGCTGCTGGACAAGGCACCGGACGATTACGCCAAACCCCTGCAGCTCCTGGCCCGCGGCATCCGTTTCGTGGATCCGATCTCCGGGCAGCCCGTGGAGTACCGCAGCCGCCTGGAACTCAGCGAGGCCGCTCGGGCCCGTCCCTGACAACGGGGGCTGGGCACTGCTTTCGTCCTCTGCCTGGATGGGGAAAAACCCGGCCGTCCGGGAGCCAAAAAAGTGCGGTACCTTGTGGCAATGGACTTCGGCAGCGCTGACAGCTGGGGGGCGGCCATCTACTTCTGGATCATCCCGGTGGTCCTCGGCGATGCCATCTTCCCGCCCATCCCGTCCGAGATGGTGGTGATCACCAGCGGGGCATTGTCCGCCGATGGCAGGACAAACGTGTTCCTGGTGGTGGCCCTGTCCGCGGTGGCGTCCTGGGTGGGCGATATGGTGGTCTTCCAGCTCTTCCGGAAACGGCTGAGCCATGTCCTGGACCGCTGGAGGTGGGGACGGCGGGTCCACAAAGGCATCCACGACGCCCTGGCCAAGGCGGGCCGGTCATCCACGTACGGCACCATCATCGGCGCCAGGTTCATCCCCGGCGGCCGGCTTGCCACGTCAGCGGCAGCCGGCATCGCCAACGTGTCCGTCCGGGGCTTTAGCCTGTGCGCCGGCCTGGGCGCGTTGCTCTGGGCCTGCTGGCTGGTGGGCTTGGGCTACTTCACGGGTTCAGCCACCGGCCTGCCGTTCTGGGCCAGCTCGCTCATCGGGGTGGGGCTCGGGCTGGTGGTCGGCGCCGTCGTCGGGATCATTGTCACCCGCCGCCGGGGCAACCGGTCTCCCGTGGAGGAGCCAGGGCCGCTGGCCTGACGTGGCCTAGACGGGTGCCCAGCGGCCGCGGCTGCGCCGGAGCACGCTGAGGGAGCCGGTCAGGGCAACGCGTTCGACGGCGTCGCGCATCATCGCTGCCGATTCCCGCGCCTGCCGGTTCTCGCCGCTGTATTCGGTGGCCTCCACGAGGAAGCGCAGGTTCAGCTGCGGCACGCCGCCGGAGAGCTGCAGCTGGTGCGACTCAACGTGATGGCGCGTTCCCAGCGCCTCGACGGCAGCATCCATGACCGACTCCGGCGGGTTGCCCGGCCGGAGCCCGGTGATCTTCAGGCGGGTCTGGAACGAAGGCATGCCCTCCACCCTATCCAAACCCTCTCTCACCTTTTGCCCCGATACACCAAACCCTCTCGCACTCAGTGCCAGAGGGTTGGGGAAAAGGCTGCAGAAGGTGAGAGAGGGCCTGGGTGGTTAGCCGGTGTTGCGCAGGCCGGCTGCCACGCCGTTGACGGTGATGAGCATGGCCCGCTGGAGCCGTTCGTCGATTTCCGCCCCGCTGATGGTTCCGCTTTCGGCCCGGACGCGGCGCAGGAGTTCCACCTGCAGGTAGCTGATGGGGTCCAGGTACTGGTCGCGGACTTCCAGGGAACGCTTGAGGGTGGGCTGCGCGTCCAGGAGCACGTGCTCGCCGGTGAGGTTCTGGATCTCGGTGACGGTGAGCTCGTATTCCTCGCGGATGGTCCGGAAGATGTGGTGCAGGTCCTTCGGCACCAGGGTGTCCACGTAGTATCCGGCGATGTCCAGGTCCGTTTTGGCGAGGGTCATCTCCACGTTGGACAGCACCGAGCGGAAGAAGTGCCAGTGCTCCATCATTTCCACGAGCTGCGCCGGGTTGCCGGCCTCGCGCGCCGCCTTGAGGCCGGATCCGACGCCGAACCATCCGGGCACGATCTGGCGGGACTGGGTCCAGCCGAATACCCAGGGGATGGCGCGAAGGCCTTCCAGCCCTGCACCGGAGTCGGGGCGCTTGGACGGGCGGGAACCGATGTTCAGGGACCCGAGCTGCTCCACCGGGGTGGACGCCATGAAGTAGGCCGGGAGGTCGGGGTGGTCCACCAGTTTCCGGTAGCGGTCAAAGGCGGCGCCGGAGATGGTCTCCATGACGTGCCCGTACCGTTCCCGCTGGTCTTCGGAGGTGCGGGGGTCGCGGTGCAGGGCGGAACCCTGCAGCACGGCGGCAAGGGACAGCTCGAGGTTTTCCCGTGCCAGCTCCGGCAGGGAGTACTTGTCCGAGATGACCTCGCCCTGCTCGGTGAACTTGATTTCACCTTCCAGGACGCCGTTGGGCTGGGCCAGGATGGCGTCGTAGGTGGGCCCGCCGCCGCGGCCCACGGACCCGCCGCGGCCGTGGAACAGGCGGACCCGCACGCCGTGCTTGGCTGCAACGTCGCGGAGCTTGCGCTGGGTCTTGTGGATCTCCCACTGGCTGGTCATCACCCCGGATTCCTTGTTTGAATCCGAGTAGCCCAGCATCACTTCCTGGACGTCCCCGCGCAGCCGCACCAGCTCCCGGTAGGAGGGATTGGAGAGCAGCTGATCGATGATCTCGGCGGAGGCACGCAGTTCCTCCACGGTTTCCAGCAGCGGGGCAAACCCGAGCTTGGCGTATGGCTTCTCGCCGAAGAGGTTCACCAGGCCGGCCTCGCGGGCCAGGACGGCGGCGGCCAGGACATCGTCCGCGCCACGGGTCATGGAGATGATGTAGGTTTCGATGACGTCCGGGCCATATGTGCGCAGGGCACGCCGGATCTCGCGGAAGACGTCATACGTGCCGTCCGCGGCGCCGTCGAGCTTGATGGGGTGGCCGGACAGCGGGCGGCGCGAGGCGAGCTCGGAGCCCAGCACCTCGAAGCGCTCCGCGCGGCTCAGCTCGGCGTACCGCAGGCCCGGTCCGCCGATGCGGTCCATCAGCTGGCCCACGGCGTCGTGGTGGTGGTCGGCGTGTTCGCGGATGTCCAGGGTGGCCAGGTGCAGGCCGAAGGATGCCACGGCGCGGCGGACCCGGGCCAGGGCACCGTCCGCGGCGAGCGACGCCGAGTGGTTGCGGAGCGAGAGCTCCAGCAGCTCAAGGTCCGCCAGCAGTTCGTCGGTGCCGCTGTAGTCCCGGCCGTGCTCGTGGTTGGAGTTGGCAGCCACCCGCTTGCCGGTGTTGATGAGCTTGGCCTTGATGCAGGTCAACTTCAGCCGGTAGGGCTCCTGGGCGTTCAGTTCCAGGACCCGCTTGTCCAGGCCCGGCAGCTTCTTCAGGTCCTCATCGATGGATTCCAGCAGCTCCCGGTCCGCACCGGCGAGCGCGGTGGAGTTGGACAGGATGGAGATGAGTTCGTCGATCATGCCGATGCTGATGCGCACGGCGTGCTGGTTCTGGATCTGCAGGATTTCGCGGGTGACGGCTGCTGTGACGTTGGGGTTGCCGTCGCGGTCCCCGCCAATCCAGGACCCGAACCGGATGGGAGCGTCCTGGGACGCGAGGCTGACGCCGTGCTCACTCAGCAGCTCGGACAGTTCCGTCAGCATCTCCGGCATGGCGTCCGTGAGGATGCCGCCCAGGTAATAGATCGCGTTGCGGGCCTCATCCACGGGTGTGGGCCGGACCTGGCGCAGTTCATCGGTCTGCCACATCTGGTCGATGATCTCGGCGAGCTGCCGGTCCTGGCGGCGGCGGGCCGTGGTGCCCTCGGCCGTGGGCTGGGCGAGCACGTCGGAGAGCTTGCGGATCTTGTCGAGAACCGAACGGCGGGAGGCTTCGGTGGGGTGGGCGGTGAAGATGGGCCGCACGTCCAGGCCGTTCACCACGTCCTGCAGCACCGCGGGCCCGGCCTGGCTTGCAATGTCGGCTACGGTCTTGGCCAGCCAGCCGTCCTTTTCCGCCCGGGTCCGCAGCCCGCGGACGCGGTGGACCTGTTCGGCGGCGTTGGCGAGGTGGAAGTAGAACGCGAAGGCGCGCACCAGGTCCGTGGCCTGCTCGATGGGCAGGGAGCCGAGGAGCTCGCGGACCTGGGCGACGACGTCGTGCGCGCTCCAGGGACCTGTGGCATCGGCGCCGCCGCGGGCGGCCTCCTTGGACTCCTTGGTGAGGAGGCGGACCTGTTCCACGAGGTCCAGGAGTTCCGGCCCGTGCTGGCGGACCAGGGATTCGCCCAGCAGAGTGGAAACGCGCCGGACGTCGGCCCTCAGTTCGGAGGCGAGGTCTGTTTCGGGGTGTGCAGCAGTGTGAGCCATGGAAGCAATCTTTCGAGGGTTTCGGACTTGGCTCGTACACTGCGCTGGATACTGTGAGCCACGTTACTAGCTAAAGATGCTACCCGCAGGGCGGGGGCAAGGGTCAATCCGTCTCAGATAATGTCGTGCTCCGGGTACCCGACATGGCGTTTCACCAGCTCGAGCTCCGCCCGGAGACCCGCCACCTGCGCCGCCGACTCCGCAGCACGCCGGCGGTCCTGCACCGAGGTGATGGCGAGTGCCGCAACCCCCAGCGGCACCATCAGGGCCAGCGCCCATCCGGCCGCCGCAAAGTAGTCCAGCGCCACGGGCAGGGCAGCACGGAAATCGAAGAAGTCGTTGACGCCGTCGGCCATCCCGTTCATCACCCCGTTTAGGGGCCGGAGGGCCTCCCCCACCAGGGGCGTTTCAGAGAACGACGGCGGGTCCAGCCTTGCTTCCTTGTCGCCGCCCCAGCGCCCATCACCCAGATGGTTCAGGACGTAGATGCCGGCGCCGGCGCTGGCGGCCGTATAGGCGATGGCGGCGGCGAGCGCGGCGAGGTCCGGACGGCGGGGCCGCCACAGCAGAAGTGCCGCGGCACAGGCCAGCGCCGCGATCCACGTCAACGCTTTGAGCCACTCACTGCTGATTCCTGCCAGGATGTCCACGCCACCTATTCAACCGCGCGGACCACCTTGATGTTAAAGTCCAGCGTGCCCAGGGCGCCGTAAAGCCGCAGCCACAGGGGAAGCACCATCTCGGCTCCCCTGGCCGTGGTGATGTCACCCAGGTCGATGATGTCCCGGTGCCCCAGCGATTCCAGCAGCCCCTTGACGATGGCTTTGGCCAACGGATCGTCGCCGGACAGAAACACGGAGTGGTCCCCGCCGGCAAGCCGTTGCGGGTCCACCATCAGCCTTGCGTTCATCGTGTTGAGGGTTTTTACCACCCGGGAGTCCGGGAACGCCCGCTGGATCCTCTCCCCCAGGCTGTCCGTATTGACCGGGTTCAAAACCGGCGGCATCCCCTGCGAAAAGTCCAGCGGGTTGGCGACGTCCATCAGAACTCTTCCGTGCAGCCGGGCGGACCCCGCCGCGCCCAGCGCCGCAAGGGTACCGGCGCCGGTGGTGGCGTTCACCACCACTTCGCCGTTGCCGGCGGCTTCGGCGAAGGTGCCCAAAGCGACGTCCCGGTGGCCCGCGTGCCACTCGCTGAAAGGCAAACCGCCCATCCGGCCGGGCACGTTCCGGGCGGCAGTACTTTCGGGGTCCCGCGTGCCCAGGGTTACCTCGTGCCCCAGTTTGACCAGCGCAGCGCTGAGTGCGCGTCCCACTGTTCCGGTTCCCAAGACGGCAATTTTCATGGCATCTCCCGTGGACGGGCAGCGGACCGACTGAAGGTTTCGACCCGATCCTGCTGGTTCCGAGGGTACTCCGCGGTCCATGGCAGGCAAGGTTCGGAATGAAGACGCCGTGGCGGCAGTTGTAGCGTGGGCACGGCAAACCGGAAGGAATCATGTCCATCACCCCAGACGCCAAGGTGGAGCGCTGGCAGCGCTTCCGCGCCAACCGGGACAAGGCGCTCGCCGCTCCCCACGGCTGGCTCACCCTCACCTCCTTCCAGTGGCTGGACGCCTCCCCGGCCGCCGTCGACCTGGTCCCCGGCCTGTGGTCCACGGACGGTACGACGGCGGCACTCACCGCGGTCCGGGAGGACGGGCTGACGCTGGTGGGGACAGGGAAAGCAGTGGATGGCACTATTACGGCCGTGCTCGCCGACGAGGAGTCGCTGATGTGGGTGCAGTTCGGCGGGGCGGACGGCGCCGGGGTGGTCGTCGAGCTCGCCATGCGGGGCGGGCGTTACGCGATCCGCACCAGGGACTCCGGCTCGCCCGTGTTCACGGAGTTCGACGGCGTGCCCACCTACGGCTACAACCCGGACTGGGAAGTCACTGGGCGCTTCGAGCCGTACCCCGAGCCGATGGAGGTGCCCATCGCCACGGCCAACCCGCTGGTGGACGGCGTCCACCGGACCGTGGGCGAGGTGGTGTTCCGCCTTCCCGGCAGCCCGCACGAATTCCGGCTCCAGGCGGAGGAGGAAAAGCTCGGCGCCCTCACGGTCACCTTCCACGATGAGACCAACGGGGACACCACGGACGACTGGCGGAAGCTCTCGGCGCCCCGGCCCCGGCCCGGCGTGGATGGAAGTGCCACGGTGGTGCTGGACTTCAACCGGGCCATCAACTACCCCAGCGCCTTCACGCCGTACGGCACCTGCCCCATGCCGGTGAAGAACAACAGCCTGGACATCCGCGTGGAAGCCGGTGAAAAGCTGCCGTTCCCGAACGAGTGAGCCTGCCGGCAGCCAGGTGGTTGAGCCTGTCGAAATCCGGTTTCGACAGGCTCAACCACCGGCAGTCAGGCGATGGCGGACACCCCGGTGACTGCGCGGCCAACGATCAGGGTGTTGATCTCGAAAGACCCCTCATAGGTGTAGATCGCCTCGGCGTCGGAGAAGATCCTGGCCATCCGGTAGTCGGTGAGGATCCCGTTGCCACCCAGGATGGAGCGGCCCAGCGCCACTGTTTCGCGCATCCGGGCGCTCAGGTAGGACTTGGCCAATGCCACCTGGGGCATGTTCGCCGCGCCTTCGTCCTGCAGCCGGGCCAGCCCCGCCATCATCGCCATGCTTGCCACCGTGTTGCCCAGCATGGTCACCAGCTGCTGCTGGATCAGCTGGAACTGCGCCAGGGGACGGCCGAACTGCTGGCGTTCGACGGCGTACTGCCGGGCGACGTCGAACGCCGCCAACTGCTGGCCCACCGTCTGCCATGCCACCATGATCCGGGAGCCGCGCAGGAGTTCCTTGGTGTCCTCGAAGCTGCTGATCGCGGCGAAGCGGTCGGCCTCCGCCACCCGGACATCCTCGAACACAATGTCCGCGTTCTGCACCGTCCGCAGGGCGATCTTGTTCTCGATCCGGGTCCGGCTGATGCCAGGCAGGGCGGCGTCCACGATGAAGCCGCGGACCGCTCCGTCAGCCTCGTCCCGAGCCCACACCAGCATGTAGTCGCAGAACGTCCCGTTGCCGATCCAGCGCTTGGCGCCGTTCAGCACCCAGGTGTCCCCGCCGCCGTCGGGCCGTCCTGTGGAGGAGGAGATCCGCCTGGCACGGGTTTCCATCCCGCCGGCCACGTCCGAGCCGTGGTTCGGCTCGGTCAGCGCGAACGCGCCGGTGATCCGCAGGCTGGAGGCATCCGCCAGCAGCCGCTGCTGCTGTTCGGGGCTGCCGAAGGCGTAGAGGGATTCCACGAAAAGGTCGTGGTGGACCAGGAAGAACGTGGCAATGGACGTGTCCACGCGGGTCATCTCGGCAATGACCAGCCCGGCGAACAGATGGCTGTAGCCGCGCTGCGCCGGGGTGCTCAGTTCCAGGGCGGCCAGCTTCGGCAGGATGTGGGCGGGAAACTCGGCCTTGTTCCACCACTCCCCCGCGTACGGTGCTATCTCGGTGGCCAGGAAGGCCCTGAGTTCGGCCAATTTGTCCCGCTCCGGCTGGCTCAGCAGGGACTCGTAGGCGAAGAAGTCCGCGGTGGGCAGGTCCACGAGGTTGCCGGCGGCGGGGCTCATTTCGGCCCCATCCGGATGGCGCCGTCCAGTCTGATAACTTCCCCGTTCAGCATCGCATTGTCCACGATGTGTGCCACCAGCCTGGCGTATTCCTGCGGTTTCCCCAGCCGCGACGGGTGCGGAACCTGGGCACCCAGCGAGTCCTGCGCGTCCTGGGGCAGGCCGGCCATCATAGGGGTTTCGAAGATTCCCGGCGCGATGGTCACCACCCGCACAAGGGAGCGCGCCAGTTCGCGGGCGATGGGCAGGGTCATGGCGGCCACCGCGCCCTTGGATGCCGCGTAGGCGGGCTGCCCGATTTGGCCTTCGAACGCCGCCACTGAAGCGGTGTTGATGATGACCCCCCGTTCCGGCCCGCCCAGTTCCGTGACGGCCGGCTCGGTGGCCACCATTGCCGCTGCCGCCAGGCGCAGCACGTTGAACGTTCCGAGGAGGTTGACCTGGACCACCCGGTTGAAGGCCTCCAGTGGCAGCACACCCTCGCGCCCCAGCACCTTTCCGGGTGTGGCGATGCCCGCGCAGTTCACCACGATCCGCAGGGGACCCAATCCCACGGCGGTGTCGACGGCGGCCTGCACCTGCTCCTCGCTGGTCACGTCCGCCGGGGCAAAGACGGCCGTCCTTCCGTCCGCTGAACGGTTGAGTTCGTCGGCGAGCGCGGCCCCGCCGGATGTTGGGAGGTCCAGGAGCACCACGGAGGCGCCGGCGTCGAACAGGGTCCGGGCGGTGGCGGCACCCAGGCCGGACGCACCTCCGGTGATGAGCGCGACGCTGCCTGTGATGTCCATCCATCCTCCTTGATGTGGCCCAGCACCGCGGCAGGGCCGCGGACTAACAGTTAGTGAATGTTAACTGAAATGCCTGCCGCCCGCACCATCCGACATTCAGGGCAGGTTGGGGCAGGCCGGTTAAGGTGGAAACCATGACCTCCAGTTCCGCCACCGATCCGGCCTGGCAGGACCGGGCAGACCACGCCGCGCACTCCGTGGCCGCGCTGTTCGGCCGGAAGCTGCTGTTCCTGCCGGGCACCCATCTTGCCGCCGTGACATGGAACCCCGGGCAGCCCGCGGGGACCTGGCAGGCAGCGCTGCGGCGGCTGGGCTCACTCGCTGCCCTGCAATTTCCTTGGCACTACTGGTGGCAGGCCCACTACGTTGACTGCCTGGTGGATGCGGGGCGGCGTGCTCCCGGCAGCCCCATCGGGGGCAGTTTGGCGTCCCGGCTGCTCACGGGGATCTGGGTGCGCAACGCGTTCACGTTCGTCAACAACTACTACGACGACATGGCCTGGCTCGCCCTGGCCACCCTCCGCCTGGATGTTTTGGCCGGGGAAACGGGGGGATCCGGACGCCGCCGCAACGCAGCCGTCCGCGAAAGGCTGAAGCTCGAGTTCGATGCAGCCAGCACTGACCATAAGGGCGGTGGTGTGTTTTGGAGCAAGACGCGGGATTTCAAAAACACGCCGGCCACCGCTCCGGTTGCGCTCTTCTACGCCCGGACAGGGCAGCAGGCGAAAGCCCAGGCGCTGGTTGACTGGCTGGACAGGACCCTGTTCGATCCAGCCCAGGGCCTGTACCTTGACGGCGTACGGCTGAACGCCGCCGGTGAAGTCCAGGTGGACCGGGCAGTCTACACCTACAACCAGGGGCCGGTACTGGGCGCCCTCCTGGAACTGGGCGGGGAGGCCAACCTCGCCCGCGTGGCCGAGGTGGTGGAGGCGGTGAACCGGCAACTGACCGTGCCCGGCGGCGGTACGGTGCTGCGCTGTGACGGAACGGGCGACGGCGGCCTGTTCACCGGGATCCTCTGCCGCTACCTGGCGCTCGCCGCAACGGATACCCGGCTTCCGGAACGGACCCGCGCCACTGCCACGCGGCTGGTGACCGATACCGCGGAGGCCTTCTGGAGCGGAAAGCGCAGCCTGGGCGCCGCCGAGCCTGGGGGAAAACATCGCGGCGGGAGCATCTTTTCGGTGCATGCTGCACGGCCGGCGGAGGAGACGTATCCCCGGGGAGCCGCCGTCGAACTTTCCACCCAGCTGCAGGCATGGATGGTGCTGGAGGCCGCGGCGGCCATCAGCTCCGGCAAGCCGTGGGGACGTTCACTGGCGGATGGCGGCGAGAGGCGTGACGGCAGCGCTCTTGAGTGACACCGGCCCGCCCTCGGCCGCCAGCCGGGCTTCCTTCTTGCCTGCCGGCGGAAACACCAGCGATGTCAGCGTCTGGCGCCCGCCGTCCACGAACACTTCGAGGGAGGACCGGTCGACGTAGACAGTGAGATTCACCGTGCCGCCGCCGGACTTCGTCTCCACGGCACGCGCCTGCCGGTACTCGTCCGCGGCGGTCCGGGCTCCCGCGTCGGCCGCCCGATCGGGTGCTGCTGCAACAACATCGCCGTCCCGGACCACGAAGGCCTTGCCGGTTTCAAAGTCATAGCCCACCGTGGCGTACGTCCTGCCTCCGCTCTGCAGCAGCAGCCGCGCTTCCCCTGCTGCTGAAGCCGGCTTTTCCAGCTCGATGTCAGCCTTGAACGCACCACTCTCCGGCAACGCCGGCAGGGGGATGTCACCCAAGGTGGCGCCCGGTACCTGGACGGGCTCGCCCTCCAGTGACTGCAGCGCGGGCGTCGGCGTGGAGACCAAGGCCGGGCGGCCGCCGTCGGACTCCAGACGGATGTCCCGCACCACGGAAGCCGCGCCAAACCAACCGTCGGTGGGGAGCTCGCGGGCGTAGGCCCAGTTGTTCATCCAGCCGATGGCGTGGCGGGACGCCTTGCGCTGGCCGTCCGTCAGGCGGGGGTCATCCCAGGTGGCGGCGGCGTAGAAGTCCGATCCGCCGTCGAGCCACTGGTGGCCGCCCTCCGGGGAGAATCCCTTGCCGTCCCAGGCGCCGGTCCAGTACGCCAGGCCGGTGGTGCGGCCCTCCTCCGCACCGTTGGCGCTGGCCGCCAGCACCCAGGTGCGCTTGGCGGGATCGCCGTCCACGTCCATCTGGAAGAAATCGGGGCACTCCAGGATGCCCAGCCCGTCCCGCTCGAAAGCGGAGACGTAGTTCCACTGCTTGAGGTCCGGCGAGGTGTAAAAACCGATCTTGTGGCCCTCGGCCAGCAGCATCAGCCACTGGTTGTTGGCCTCGTCCCGCACGATCCGCGGGTCGCGCCAGTGCTCCGCGCCGGGGTTCTCCATCACCGGGTTCTGGTCGTAGTTCCGGAAGCTGTACCCGTTGTCCGTGGAGTAGAACAGGGACTGGCGCTGGACGCCGTCGTGCTGCTGGGTGAGGACGGCGATCACGGCCCCCTTGCCGAAGCCGGCGGTCCCTTCCGTGTCCACCACCGCGGAGCCGGTTTCGATGTCGCCCAGGCCGTTGCGGAACTTTTCGATGGCCACGCCCTCGTTTTTCCAGTGCACCAGGTCCGGGCTGGTGGCGTGGAACCACTCGGTGCCGTTCCCCTCCGGGTAGTGGGCGTTGTAGAGGTAGTAGTAGTGCCACAGCCCGTCCAGGAAGAACGGCCGCTGGGGATCATTCATCCAGCGTTCCTTAGGGGTGAGGTGGTAGGCCGGGCGGTAACCGGGATCCGCTGCCGGCGCCTCCAGACGTGCCGCGTCCGGTTCCGGCCATGACTGCTGAACGCCCAAGTCAGTGAGCAGGGCGTCCCGGGCTTCGGGGCTGACGCAGTCCGGAAGCTCCACTTTTGCAGGGTCTTCTTCCGCCGTTCCGGCCACGCTGCTGCGAAGATAGACTTTCCCGTCCGTCCGCACACCGGCCAGCCAGCCCGTGCCGCACTCGATGCTGCGGACGTCTTCCGCTCCCTCCGCAGGGACGTCGCCGCCGCGTTCAACCAGGGTGGAATCGTTGCCTTTGAGCCAGAGGGAGGCGTAGCCGCCGCTCCGGTCCTTGGCTGCAGCCTGCGCAGCGGCTACCTCTCCCAGCACGCGTTCGGCGGCAGCTGCTGCGCCCGGCCGGGCATTTCCGCCGAGCACCAGGGAGACTGCCAGGACCAGGACAGCCGACGCGGCCACCGCCCACAGGAGGGGGCGCCGGCTGAGGGCGAAGCTCTTGAGTGCGGGGAGTACAGTTCCGAGGATATTTCGGGGCATGGTTTCAATCCGTCGCTGAACGCACAAGTGCCGTCCCCCGGGTCGGGGAACGGCACCAGCGCAAGTGAACCGTCAATTTTACCGGCCCGGGGCATGGAACCTAATTGGCGTCCGGCGCGGGAGGTCACAAAGCCGGTGGTGACGGGGCGTCGCCTGGACGCTTTTTCTGCGGATAAGGAGCCTCACCGCGGGCCAGCATCTCCACGAATCCGGCGATTCTGCGCTCGCGGGTGGCGGCCTGCTTTGCCGAATTGGTCCGGACGATGAGGGCGAAACGGTTGGCCCTGGTGAGGACATCGAACATCGCCTGTGCAGCCGGTACCGCGGCGATGGCGGCCGCCAGGTCGGGCGGCATTTCCGCCGTCGCCTGGCCGGCATAAGCGGCGTCCCAGCGACCGTCAGCCTTGGCGGCCTCCACCGCGGCCCGCCCGGCGTCGGCCATCTTTCCTTCCTCCTCCAGCCGCGCCACATAAGTGACGTTCCTGGCCGACCACACGCTGCGGCGCCCCCGGGGCGTCATCCGCTGGAAGGAGCTTTCGTCATCCCGGCGCCTGGCCTGGCCGTCGATCCAGCCGAAGCACAGCGCCTCGTCCAGCGCGGCGGCGTAGTCCAGCTCCGTGACCTGCCCGCCTTTTTTGTGCAGGACCAGCCACACACCGGGGCTGCTCTGGTGGTTCGCCTCCAGCCAGGTCCGCCAGGCTGCAGCGTCCGGCACCAGCAGTTCGTCGAGTTCAGTGGCCATGCGCCTATTCTGCTCCTGAAGTGCTGCGGAACAAGCGGTGCCCTTGTGGCGCCGCCCGTGGCATTATGGCCGTAAACGTCACCGCCGACACGAAGGACAGCCCATGCTCCGCGTCCGTCCCCTGCATTTCACGTCCGCCATCGACTCCTGGGAGCGGCTTCTCACGGCCCTGGGCCTGGTCCTCACCGAGGGCGACGGCGGGTTCCGCATCTTTGACGCCGGAGGGGGCCGCCTGGCCCTGCATGACGTCCCGGAAGGGGACGCGAGCGACGGATCCACGGCCTTCGCGGTGGAAGTGGGCGACCTTGCGGAATTCGCCCGCCGCACCAACCTGGCTGCGCAGGAGGACGACGCCACGCCTGCGGAGCCGGCCACCGCCGAGCTGGTCACCGCTGACCATGGCGAGGCGTGCAGGATCACCGCACCTGACGGGTTCAGCTTCCTGGCGGACCAGGCCGGCACCGATGCGCCCTCAGCGGACTCGGACCCGGCCCTGGCCGTCGTCGGGGTCTGGTTCACACCGGACACGGACGCCGCTGCCCGCACCCTGCGGCACGTCGGTGCCCGGCCCCGCCTTGTGCCCGACAACGACGAAACGGCGGACTTCACCGCAAAGAACGGCGGGGTCCTCCTGGTGCGGCCGGCGTCGGGGCCGCCGCGGTCCGGCCTGGGCTTTGAGTACGACGGCGCACTGGAACCTTTGCGGGACCGCCTCGCCTCCGCCGGGTTCGACGTCAGCCTCACCGAGGAGGCGTTCGGAAGCACCCTTCACGTCGCCAACCCGGACGCGGCCCGGGACGGCGCGCCCTCCGTGCCCGCAACGGTCTGGATCTCGCAGCACCGTCCCATGGGGTAGAACTTAACCATGAACGTGCGCACACCTGACCCGAACCCCGGCTGGCTTTCCGAAGAAGACCTCTTTGAGGCGCGCGGGCGGCTGCCCATGGTCTACGTGGAGGCGGTACCGGTCAGGCTGGACCCGTTGGGTTACGTGAACGAAGTGGGCACCCTGCTGCAGGCCGACGAGGACGGGACCATGGTCCGGTCCTTGGTGTCCGGCCGCGTCATCTACCGCGAAACCATCCGCGCCGCCCTGCTCCGGCACATGGAAAAGGACCTGGGACCGCTGGCGTTCCCGCAACTGCCCATCAGCCCGGTTCCCTTCACGGTGGCCGAATACTTCCCGGCGCCGTCCCAGAC
Organism: Pseudarthrobacter sp. TE3704; assembly: GCF_056279405.1. Taxonomy (NCBI): domain Bacteria; kingdom Bacillati; phylum Actinomycetota; class Actinomycetes; order Micrococcales; family Micrococcaceae; genus Pseudarthrobacter; species Pseudarthrobacter sp. TE3704. The sequence continues at coordinate 143,118 of NZ_JBWCCJ010000008.1, read as the reverse complement.
CGGCTTCACCGACGAGCGGCAACACGCCGTGTCCCTGGCCTACGTCATCCCGGTGACGGGCGAGTGCGAGCCCCGCCAGGACGCCCTGGAACTGACGTGGATGACCCCTGAGGAAGTCCTCAGCCCCGGCGTCCAGATGGAGTTTTCCGGCGGCCGCGGCGGGCTGATCCGGCAGGCTCTGGCGTTTGCAGGCGTGGGCTCCTGACGCCCTCGCCGGAACCTGGGGGTCCCCGATATTAGGTGCCCGCCTTTGTAGACTGTAGGGCGGACCGCAAGAGAACTTAAGGACTCCCATGACCGAAACACCAGCCGCCCGGCACCTCCGTGAACAGCAGGCTGGATCCCTGACCACCGGCAACCTCATCCTCCTGCCGGACGGTGAACGGACGGCGGAGATCCACCAGGTGGAGCTTGAGCGGGACGATTTCGGCGCGCCGGCACTGGTGCTCGCCAGCCTGACGGGCGGCGGGACGCTGCGCATCGCCGTCGGCTCCTCCGTAACGGTTGTTGAGGAGCAGTCCGACGACGTCACGCACCTTACGCTGGCAACCTCCCGGCCCCAGGACGCAGGGCAGTCCCTTGAACCAGGGCAGGCGGAGGAACCGGCCGGGGCCGGGCAGTCTGCCGATGCACCGCAGGAGCAGCCCGGCGAAAAGCCGGCTCCCATGGCGGCGGTGCCCGCCGTCGTCGTACCTCCCCTTCCTCCTGCCCCGCCGGCCGCGAACGGTCCCAGCGAGGAGGAACTGGCTTTGATCCCGGCGCCTGCCGGCACCCCGGAATCCGTGGTGGAGGCCGCAGCGGAGGCGCATCCGGACGCGACGGGGGTCCTGCTGCTGACCGACCGGCTGGCCAAAGGCGTCAACTTCAAGTCCGGAAGCTGCCTCAAGGACCTCAGCGACCTCGCGCACGAACTCTTCATCACCCTCAAGGACGCCGAAAGCTCGCTGGCTGTGGCCGACCTCCTCACTGTCCTCCCCTACGACGGAAACCCCGGGCGCTGGGCATCGGTGGAAGCCTCCCTGGCGCTGGCCAGCTACATCTGCCGGCAGGACGGCCAGAACGAACGGGCAGCCGTGTACGAGAAACTGATCCGGACCCCGGAGAACCAGGAAACGGATCCGTTCAAGGCGCGGATGGCTGCCAAGGTCCGGCAGCGCTCGCTCAACGAACCCAACCTGTACGACAAGGAAATCTTCCGCTCCATCGATAATTCCAACCACGACGCCGAGCGCGAATGGCGGCTGCTGCGGCTGGAATCCCTGCTGTTCCTGCGCGCGCACGGCGGGTCGGAAACCATCGGAATGGGCGAACTGGAGCGCCGTATAAGCAACGAGCTTGAGGCCGTCCGCGCATAACAAATAGCCCCTACCCGGGGCCGGGCCTTAGTTGTACATTCGGGGCTATGACGAACAATCTCAGCGTAGTGATCAACGCCGATGCTCCGCAGGTCTGGACCATGCTGCGTGAACCGTCCAAGGTGGCCCAGTGGCACGGCTGGCAGGCCGAGGACCTGGACGCCGAAATCAAGGAGATCTACTTTTCCGGCGATGTGGAGGAGGCTCCGGACCACACCAGCCTCACCGTCCACGGCGGGGACACCTTCGAACTCCAGCCCGTGGCGGACGGCACCCGCGTGAGCGTGACGCGCGGGGCCCTGGACCACAACTCGGAGTGGGCCGCCTGGGACGAGGACATCACCCAGGGCTGGCTGACCTTTCTCCAGCAGCTCCGCTTCGCCCTGGAACGCCACCCGCACGGCAAACGCCATACCCTCTTCCTCCACCTCACGGAGGGGCAGGGCTCGGCGATCGGGAAGCTCGGACTGGACTCGGTTCCGGCTCCCGGCGAGCCCTATCAGCTGACCCTGGGCACCGGTGAGGAAATCTCCGGCAAGGTCTGGTACCGGACCAGCCACCAGGTAGGGCTCACTGTCCACGGCTACGCGGAGCACGGCGAGGGGCTCCTGGTGGTGGCCGACCACCCTGCCATCAAGGATGTGCGCGAGGAGGGTGAGGGCTCCCTGGTCATCGCCTCCACGTACGACCTCGGCGCTGCCAAACTCGACGCCATCCGTTCATCCTGGGACTCCTGGCGGTCTGAGAACTACCCCTCATCGGAACCGGTGAGTTGACGGGTCTGGCCGGTTTGCCGGCGCCCCACTGATTGCCGGGGGTGTGCTGATTGCTGGCACACTGGTACGGTGCCAGCCAACCCTGCCTCCGCCCTGTCGCCTGCTTCCGCACTCCCCGCCCGCCAGTCAGAATTCTCCTTTAGGGTGGGCACCCGCCTGGCGGAATCGTGCCCGCCGTCGGCTGCGCATGTGGACGCGAACGGCGGGGAGTTCCTGGGCCGCACCGGCACCATCACCACTCCGCACGGTGACATCCAGACGCCGGCATTCATCGCCGTCGGGACGAAGGCGACGGTTAAATCGGTGCTGCCGGAGTCCATGGCTGAGCTGGGAGCACAGGCACTCCTGGCCAACGCGTACCACCTGTACCTCCAGCCGGGCGCGGACATCCTGGATGAGGCCGGCGGGCTGGGGGCTTTCATGAACTGGCCCGGCCCCACGTTCACGGATTCCGGCGGGTTCCAGGTGATGAGCCTGGGCTCGGGGTTCAAGAAAGTCATCGACATGAAATCGGTGGACGCATCCGGGCCGGACGACGCCGTGGCGCCAGGCAAGGAGCGGCTGGCCCACATCGACGACGACGGTGTCTGGTTCAAATCGCACCTCAACGGCGACCGCCACCGGTTCTCACCCGAGATCTCCATGCAGGTCCAGCACCAAATTGGCGCGGACATTATGTTCGCCTTTGATGAGCTGACCACGCTGCAGAACTCCCGCGGCTACCAGGAGGAATCGCTGGAGCGGACCCGGCTGTGGGCGCTGCGCTGCATCGAGGAGCATTTCCGGCTCACCGATGCGCGGGTGGGGAAGCCGTACCAGGCCCTTTTCGGCGTGATCCAGGGGGCACAGTACGAGGATCTGCGCCGCAAGGCCTGCCGGGACCTGGGTGCCATGCCCTTTGACGGGTTCGGCATCGGCGGGGCGCTGGAAAAGGAGAATCTCGGCACCATTGTCCGCTGGTGCAACGAGGAGCTGCCGGAAAACAAGCCCCGCCACCTGCTGGGCATCTCGGAGCCGGACGACATCTTCACCGCCATCGAAAACGGGGCCGACACGTTCGACTGCGTCTCACCCACCCGCGTTGCCCGGAACTCCGCGTTCTACACGCCGTCCGGGCGGTTCAACCTGTCCGGCGCCAAGTACAAGCGGGACTTCGGGCCGCTGCAGGAGGGCTGCGACTGCTACGCGTGCACGCACTACTCCCGGGCCTACATCCACCACCTGTTCAAGGCCAAGGAGATGCTGTCCGCCACGCTGATCTCCATCCACAACGAGCGGTTCGTGGTGAAGATGGTGGACGACGCCCGGTTGGCCATCGAGTCCGGCACGTTCTTCGACTTCAAGGCCGAAACCCTGGGGCAGTACTACTCCTGACCGCCCGCTGCCCGGGCTCACCCTGCGCCCTCCTCGCGGCCTGCCGCCGTCGAAATCGCCGAAATGGTGCAGGTTCGCCGGAACGTTCCGGCGTCCCCGCACCGTTCCGGCGTTTTGGCGTTGTGCACATAACGACGGCGGAGGGCGGCGGGGCTGTGGTGCGTCCCGGAAGGTGGGAGGATGACACAGCCTCAAGCACAAAGTTCCCGGCTTCCGGAGACAGGAAACCTGTGGCGAACGGACCAACTTCGCGCCAAGGGACTGCAGGCGCGGGACATCCGCTGGCTCATGAAGCATGGTGAGCTGGTCCGACTGCGGTGGGGCTGCTACATCCGCGCTGCGTTGTGGGAGAAAAAGCCGGCCACTGTCCGCAGCGTGCAGCTGATCCACGCACACGCCCACGGGACATTGACGACGTCGACGGGAGGCTATGTCTACAGCCACACGTCGGCTGCACGTCTTCACGGCCTCTTCCTCTGGAACGTGGATGACCTGATCCATATCCTGCTCCGGGTATCACCGTCAGGCGAACGCCTCGGGAAAGACGTGCGCGGACACACCCGGCCCTACGCGGATCAGGACGTGACAACGATTGGCAGGCTGAGGGTCACAGCGCTTGAACGGACGGTAGTGGACTGCGTCACGGCGCTTGATTACCGCCAGGGGCTGATCCTCACGGACCATGCACTGCGGCTCGGCGCGGACCTGGGCCAGATGCAGGCCACGGCAGCGGGGCTTTCGGGACACCGCGGTGTCCGGAACCTGCGGATGGCTTTGGCCAACGCAGACGCCCGCGCCGAATCGGCCGGAGAAACACTGACCAGGGAACTCCTCGCCCGGTTGAAGCTTCCCATGCCGGACGCACAGGTTGACGTCCGGACCCGGTTGGGATGGCACCGGCTGGACTTCGCCTGGCGGGACAAGAAGGTAGCCCTTGAATTCGACGGCAAGGTCAAGTACTTCGACTACAAGCCAACCCCCGAAGTCCTGTTCCAGGAGCGGCGCCGGGAAAAGGCGCTCACCGAGGCCGGCTGGTTCTTCCTCCGGGTGGAATGGCGTGACCTCTTCCGGGAGCAGGAGTTCAAGAACCGGGTCCTGGACGCGCTCAGGCGCCAGCCCGCGCCCGAGGCAGCCGCCGCCGTCGAAATCGCCGGAACGGATCCAGGACGCTGAAACGTTCCGGCGAAACCACACCGTTCCGGCGTCCTCGGCGTGGGCGAGGGTCCTGGCGTTGCGGGCGCGACAGGGTCAGGCGGCCGCGGCGGATACGGTGCCGTAGCTCGGTTCCCGCTTCTTGATCCAGCCGATCACCAGGGACGTCACCGGGACCAGGATGAACTCCACCAGGGTTTTGTACACGAAGCCGACCACCACGTAGTTCACGAACGTTCCGAAATCCGTGATCCCGATGACGGAGGCCGCAATGCTGCAGAAGATCAGCGTGTCCACGAACTCGCCGGCGCCCGAGGACCCCATCAGCCGTGCCCACAGGGACTTTTCTCCTGAACGGGCCTTCATCCGGACCAGGATCCAGGAGTTGATCGTCTGCCCCGCCAGGAACGCCAGGAGTGAGGCCAGCACGATCTGCGGCACCGGGCCCAGGGCGCCCTCAAGGGCTGCCTGCTTGGACGTCCCGAATTCGTCGTCGAATCCCGGCAGGGCAATGATCACCCAGTAGCAGAGCGAAGCGAAGACGGACAGGGCGAAGGTGGTGAGGATGGCCTTGCGTGCCACCTTAAAGCCGTACACCTCGCTGATCACGTCGCCCAGGATGTACGCCAGCGGGAAGAGGAAGAAACCGCCGTCGGTGACGATCGGCCCGATGGCAACGCCCTTGGACGCTCCGATGTTGGACAGGATCAGCACCGCCGCCATGAAGGCCAGCATGATCCCGAAGTACGGGGATCCGATGGACGCGAACCTGGCCGCGGGTCCGGAGGGAGTTGTTTCAGGCAGGGCGTCCTGGCCGGAGGGTGAAGTCATAAGGGAGTCCGTTCAAAGTGGTTCGCTCGGCACCCTATTGCTGGGAGGAGGCCGGCTGTATTAGCACTGTCGGCCTATTCTCCCACCCGTCCCGGTGAAGGCAGTATCAGTGAAGGCCGGAATAGAACTGAACGTGTTCAAACACATGCCATAATGTTCTTGAACACGTTCAAACGGGGGTACGCGATGACGGCTAAAAGCGGGCACACCAGGCAGTTGGTGGTTGATGTGGCGCTGCGGATGTTCCGTGAAGTTGGTTTCGCCAAGACCACCATGCGCGCCATCGCGGCAGAGGCGGGCGTGTCCGTGGGCAACGCCTACTACTACTTCGCGTCCAAGGACGACCTGGTCCAGGAGCTGTACCTGCAGGTGCAGAAGGAGCATGCTGCACGGGCGGCGTCCGCCATGGAAACCGCCACCGACCTCAGCAGCCGGCTCCGCGCCACACTCCATGCAGGCCTCGATTCCATGGCCCCGTACCACCGCTTCGGTGCCGACTTCCTCACCACCGCCATCCGGCCCACCTCGCCAGTGAACCCCTTCGCGCCCGGTTCCGCCGCAGCCCGGGAAGCCTCCCTCTCGATCTTCCGGTCGGCGGTGGAGGGCGCGCGGCCAGCAGCCCCCAAGAAGCTTCGCGCCGATCTTCCGGAACTCCTGTGGCTCGGCTACATGGGCGTCACGCTGTTCTGGGTCTACGACACGTCCGAGGGGCAGCAGCGCACCAGGAAGCTGGTGGACGGCGGCGTCCCGCTGATCGCCAGGGTGCTCTCACTGGCGCGCGTCCCGGGCGTCAGCAAGCTCCTGGACGATATCCTCAGCCTCAGCCGGAGTATCCGTGGATAGCCGGAAGCCAGCAAAACTATATCGGGGGAAAAGCATGACCAGGACAAAGACCGTGGTGCTCGCCGGCGCCTCGGGCTTCATCGGAAAGTACCTGCGGGCCCGCTTCGAGCAGGACGGCTGGACGGTGAAGACGGTAGGAAGGGCGAGGACCGGAGGGCGGCGGCGTGCTCCCGGGCGGCCGGGCGCTAACGGCGGCACCACCGGCCGGAAAACAACGGACGCGTCCTGGGACGACGACGGCGCCATCACCGAGGTGCTTAACGGCGCCGACCTGGTCATCAACCTCGCCGGACGGTCCGTGTCGTGCCGCTACAACGCCCGGAACAAGGCGGCGATCCTGGGTTCCCGGATCTCCACCACCGCGGCACTCGGCCGTGCCATCGCCCAATGCCGGCGCCCGCCGTCGACCTGGCTGAATGCCAGCACCGGCACCATCTACCGCGACGCCCGTGACCGCCCACAGACGGAATCCGACGGCGAACTGGGGACGGGCTTTTCAGTGGAAGTGGCCCGGGCCTGGGAGGCAGAGCTCGAGGCCGCCGTCACGCCGGAAACGCGCAAGATTCCGCTCCGCATCGCCATCGTGCTGGGCGCCCGAGGCGGTGCCCTGCGCCCGTTCGCCAACCTCGCGCGGCTGGGGCTGGGCGGGCACATGGGCAACGGGACTCAGAAATTCAGCTGGGTGCACGTGGAGGACCTCTACCGGTGCGCCCGCTTCCTGCACGCCCGGACGGACATCACCGGGCCCGTCAACGTGGCCTCGCCGGATGTGGTGAGCAACCGGGAGCTGATGCAGCTGGTGCGCCGCGCGTATGGGGCACGCTTCGGCCTTCCCACCCCTTCCTGGCTGCTCCGCGCGGGTGCAGTCCTGATCCGCACGGAAACGGAGCTGGTGCTCAAGAGCCGCTGGGTCCAGCCCCAGAAGCTGCTGGATTCCGGGTTCGTCTACAGCCAGCCGGAGCTGGGCAGGGCACTGCTTCAGATCGCCAAGGGAACAGCGTGAGCCGGCCGCGGCGCGTCGTCGTAGGCACGGGCGCGCTGGCGCTGGCAACATTCGTCAGCCTGGTGTGCTGCGCCACGGTGCTCGCCTTTTTGGTCGGCAGTTGGATCCCATGGTGGCAGGCCCTCATGATGACGGTGATCTGGGGAGTGCTGCCGTCCATCGCCCTGGCCTTCTGCCTGGGCGTACCCCTGGCCATCCTGCTCCAGCCGGTCCGGAACCAGTGGCTGCACGTTGCCGCCTTTGCAGGACTGGGAGTGGTGCTGGGGATCGTCTTCGCGCTGCTGGCCTCCGGCCCCGCACCCCGGACGGATTACGTTCTGACCTTCGCTGCCACCGCCGCGCTCACGTGCGGCGGCGCCCTCGCCGTCGGCCGGCTGTCCATCTGGCGGCTGGTCCGCCTTGACCAGGATGGCACAGCACGGGATAGCGCCGCCCCGGATGGCGCGGACCAGCACAGCGCCAGCCAGGACGCGGGCAACCAGCAGGGCGAGGTACCCGAGGACGCCACAAAGCAGCACGAGCCGAGCATCGATCTGGAAACCATCCAGGACCGCTTTCAGAACTAAACCCTTGTGGCCCTGAACACCCCTCGCCGGCACCGGCTGTACGGCCACACAAGGAAATTGCCCGACGGCGGGTGGCAGGATGGGGGTATGACTTCCGTTTCCGCTGACGCAACGCAGACCGTCACCAGCCCGGCCGTGGTCCTCACCATCGCCGGCTCCGAAGCCACCGGCGGCGCCGGCGCCCAGGCCGACCTGAAGACCTTCCAGGAGCTCGGCGTCTTCGGCATCGCCAACCTGACCTGCATCGTCTCGTTCAACCCGAACGACAGCTGGAACCACCGCTTCGTGCCGGTGGACCAGCAGGTGATTGCCCACCAACTGGAGGCAACGACGGCGGCGTATGGTCCGTCGTCGGGCGCTCCGTCCGTGCTGGACACCGTGAAGATCGGGATGCTGGGCAGCCCGGCCACCATCGCCACGGTTGCCGGCGCCCTGAGGGACAACCGGTTTGCCAACGTAGTCCTGGACCCAGTACTGATCTGCAAAGGGCAGGAGCCCGGCCACGCGCTGGACACGGACCAGGCCCTCAAGGCGCAGATCCTGCCGCTGGCCACCTTCGTGACGCCGAACCATTTCGAGGCGGAGTCGCTGTCCGGGCTGGGGATCACAGACGTCGAATCCCTCAAGGCCGCCGCCGTCCGCATCCATGAACTCAGCGGCGCAGCAGTCCTGGCGAAAGGCGGGGTCCGGCTGGAAGGCCCGGACGCCGTCGACGTCTTCTACGACGGCCAGACATTGGAGGTCCTGAGCGCCCCGAAGGTGGGCGAGGTGGCCGTGTCCGGAGCAGGTTGCTCGCTGGCCGCCGCCGTCACTGCCGAACTGGCCAAGGGTGCCTCACCGCTGGAAGCGGCCCGGACCGCCAAGGACTTTGTCACCGCGGGGATCCGCAACCGGGTAGCGTCAGGCGCGCCCTTCGATGCACTGTGGCAGGGCGGGGCCCGCTAGGCGCATCGGCCGCCCGCAGCAGAGCAGGCGGCTGGCATCAGGAGCTCGGGTCCGCCATCTTGCCCATAAAGAGCGGCAGCCCCGTCTCTGTGTGGATGATCTGGTAGTGGAAGGGCCGGTCAAAGACTATCGACACGTCCGGCTGAAGCGTGCCGCTGACGGCCTCCGCGTTGATCTGGGTGACCGCAGCGGCCACGGTCCCCTTCTCGGCAACCGTGATGTTGGCTGCCTGGGCGGCCTGTGTGATTTTCATTCCGGACTGGATAGCGTCAAAGTCTTCGGCGGTGTTGAGGGTGTTGTGCAGGCCCATGGCTCCCAGGACTTCCCGCAGGTCGAAGCTGGTTTTGTGGTCCCAGCGGGGCAGGGTGATGTGCACGGGCTGGACGGCCGCCGTATCCAGCGCCGCCGACAGCCGGGAGAGCTGTTCAGCCGTCACCGCACTACCGGCGGGGGGACCGGCGGCAGTGTACGCCGGCAGGACAAGGCGCATCACGGCCCCTTCCGCATAGGGAAGGTCAACCGCCTGCCACCCCTCCCCCTCGGCGTATTTCATGTCCACGGTCTGCCCCATGGTGGGCACGTCGACCACTTCCCCGGTTCCCGTCGTGAAGGGCCGGTCAAGCGTCCGGGAGGGGTCGAAGGGGGTGTTCCAGGCGGCGGCGAAGTAGATGGCGTTGAGGATGCTGAAGGTGTTCTTCGGATCAAAAGCAGCAGGCGCCTTCTTGATGCGGCCACCGGTATTCCGGTCCACCCAGGCGTCGATGGCGGGTTCCGTGGTGTCCCGGTCGCGGAAATCCACTTTGTGGACGCCTGTGCCGTAATGACGCGCCAGGGTGTCCAGGTAGTCCGCTCCCGTGGGGGTGTTGATGTCCAGGAAGAGTCCGTTCGCCGAGTGGATGACGGGCTTCCGCGGCGGGTTGTCCTCATCAACGGCACCGGGATCGCCGTCGTAGCGTTCGACGGCGGCCAGCATCGCATTGGCGGCTTCGTCCCGGTTGGTGGGCGGCAGGGCCAGGACACGGTCCAGTTCCGCGGCGGTTTCACCGGCCGCTCCGGCCCGTAGCATCACCAGGGCGGTGAGCAGGCTGCCCGGTGAGGCGACCACGTTCCCGGCGGTGCCGTCCCCGCCGTCGGACAGGAGGGCCTCCCCCAGCGCGTAGGCCGAGGAGCGCAGGGAAGCAAGCTCCCGCGGGTAGGCCGCAGTGTCCACGGAGGCCCGCTCGACGCCCGGGGCGGTCACAAGCTCGGGCGGGGATACTGAACACGCGGTGAGCGCAACCACAACGCCGAGCGCCGCGAAGCCGGCCCGCCGCGGCACCTTTGCGTGTTTTGCGTGAGCAGAGTTTCCCAGGACTTCCAGCCGCTGCATGCATCAAGTGAAGCAGCCGGACCGGACGGTAGCGATGCCGGGCGGGTCACGGTTTGCCGTCGTTTCGGTCACGCCCGGCCAGGACTCAACGGGATGCGGAGACCCTGGCCGCGGGACCACACGGCGGGACGGCACGACGGCGAAAAGCGGCGCCCGCCCTGCCTTGCCGGCCAGGCGAGCGCCGCCGTCGGACTAAGTCAGCGCCTGGCACCCACCACCGTGTCGCCGTCGTCCGTCTTGGCCGCCGCCCAGGCATCGCCCTGTTCGTTATCCAGGTGCGTGGCTTTCTTGTTCTTGAGCGCGAGGATGTAGACCACCAGCGAAACGGCGATGGCCACGGTGACGTAGGTGAAGAACAGGTCCACCTGGCCGGCCTTCTGCAGCGCCGCGCCGATCAGCGGAACAGTGCCGCCGAACAGCGAGTTGGCGATCGCATAGCCCAGCCCGACCCCAAGAGCCCGGATCGAGGCCGGGAAGAGCTCGGCCTTCACCAGCGCGTTGATGGAGGTGTAGCCGCCCACCACCAGCAGGCCGCCCATCATGAGCAGGAACGCCGTCAACGGATCCTTAGTGCCGGACAGCGTGGAGAGCAGCGGCCAGGTGAACAGCACGCCGGTGATGCCGAACCAGAGGAGCAACGGCTTGCGGCCCACCTTGTCCGAGATGATGCCGTAGACGGGCTGCAGCAGCATGAAGATGAACAATGCCCAGAAGTTGATGACGGAAGTATCGGTCTTGGCGATGCCGGACGTATCGTTCATGAACTTCAGGATGAAGTTGGTGTAGGTGTAGAAGGCAACGGTTCCGCCCAGGGTGACGCCGATGCAGATCAGCAGCGGACGCCAGTGGCTGGTGAAGAGCAGCTTGAGGGTGCCGGGCTGCGCCTCGCCCGCAACCTGGACGTGTGCGGCGCGGATCTGGTCCGCGGAGACGGTCTCCTCCATGGAGCGGCGCAGCCAGAGCACCACCAGGGCAGCGACGCCGCCCAGGGCGAACGGAATACGCCAGCCCCATTCGGTGAGGGCATCGTTGCCGATGCTGTTCTGCAGGATCACCAGGACCAGCAGGGCCAGCATCTGCCCGCCCACCAGGGTCACGTACTGGAAGCTGGAGAAGAAGCCGCGCCGCCTGGACGTTGCCGCTTCGGACATGTAGGTGGCGCTGGTGCCGTACTCGCCGCCCACGGAGAAGCCCTGCAGCAGGCGGACCAGCACCAGCAGGACCATGGCCCAGATGCCGATGACGTCCTGGGTGGGCAGCACCGCGATGGCAAAGGAGCCGGCGGACATCAGCGTCACGCTGAGGGTCAGGGCGGCCTTGCGGCCGTTGCGGTCCGCGTACCTGCCAAAGAACCAGGCGCCGATGGGGCGCATGAGGAACGACGTCGAGAAGACGGCCATTGCCTCAAGTCCAGCCTGCAGGTCGTCAGTGGAGCTGAAGAAGTGGGCCTGGAAGTAGGCCGCGAAGACGGTGTAGACGTAGAGGTCGTACCACTCTACGAGGTTGCCGGCGGAACCTTTGAGGATATTTCCCACGGCCCTGCGGGTCTGTGCTGCCTCCGTCGGGGCTGCCTCGTTGAGAGGCGCTGCTTGTTGGGTGCTCATCAATGAACCTTCCTTGGCGTGAACAGTCTCCCGAAAGCGCGGAGGACCCCCACCAAAATATGGGTGATGCAGGGCACAACCAACGTGGCAGCCGCTTTCCTAACACTTCCTTAGGTTTTGGTCCGAAAACCCGTGCCCGTCCCGCCCGGCCTCCGCCCGCCGGGCAAAAACGTCCGCCAGGCGGTAGTCTCCACAAACGGGGGATGGCGCAGCCCCGCAGCAAAGGACAGGAACATGGCAATGGAAGTGCTCATCGTCGAGGACGACGACGCCATGGCCGGTGCCCTCGCGGCCGGTGTCGGGACAGCGGGACTGAAGGCAACCAGGGTTTCCCGTGGCGCCGATGCCCTGCTGGCGCACCGCCGTTTCCAGGTGATCCTCCTTGACCTGGGGCTTCCGGACTTGGACGGGCTGGAGGTGCTGCGGAAACTCCGCCAGGTTACGGATTGCCCCATCCTCATCCTTACCGCGCGCGACGACGAACGCAGCGTGGTGCTTGGCCTCCGTTCCGGAGCGGATGACTACCTGGTCAAACCGGTCAAGCTGGTGGAACTGCTGGCCCGGATCGAAGCGGTCACCAGGCGGGTGGGGCGCGGCAATGCAGCGACGCCGGGCACCATTGTCCTGGACGACCTCGAGATCGACCTGGACCGGCGCACAGCGGCAAAGGGCGCCGAAGTGCTTCCGCTGACCGCCACCGAATTCGAGCTGCTGGCCCTGCTCGCCCGGAACGCCGGCTCCGTGGTGACGCGGGAGCAGATCCTTGACGCCCTGTGGGGTGACGCCTTCCTCGCCTCCTCCCGTTCGCTGGACGTCCATCTCACCGGGCTCCGGGCCAAGCTGCAGAAGCCCGGGTTCATCATCAACGTCCGGGGCGTGGGCTACCGGGTGGAAGCGGACACCGCGTGAGGCTGCGCGTCCTCGGGGTCCTCAGTGTGCTCTGCCTGCTGGTGGTCTTCCTGGTCTCCGGCACCATCCTGGGCTCTGCTGCCCGCGAACTGACGCAGGAAGTCCAGATCAATCGGGCAGCGTCCCTGAACCGGCTGGCCCAGGTGGCCTTCGACGCTGCGAACGACGGTGACACCGTGCGGCTGCAGCGGGAAATGGACACCTACTCCAGCCTCTACGGCGAAGGCATTGTGGTGCGGCTGCAGCAAGGCATCCTGCGCTCCGGGGGCCTGAGTGAGGAGCGGACCGACGTGCAGGACGCCTTGTCCCTCGCCGGGCTCAACGTCAGTGACACGGATCTGGCCCCGTTGGAGCCTTTCGGCTCCGGCTCGGAACTCATTTTCCGCTCCTTCGGCAGCGCCAGCCAGGTCCTGGGCGGCGTGGTCCTGGACGTGGACCTCGACACTGCCCGCAACAAGCTCCGCGGCCGTTGGCTCGTGGTGGCTGTTGCCGCCGTCGCCCTTGCCGCGGTACTCCTGCTGGCCGCGGCCCGGGTGACCGGGTGGGTTCTCCGTCCTGTCCTTCGCCTGAATTTAGCGGTCACCGAGCTGGCGAGGACGGGACGGTCGGGGCGCCTGCCGGAGGACGGGCCGCCGGAGCTCCGCGAGTTGAGCCGGTCCTTCTCCGCGATGGCCCGCACCGTGAGCGCCAGCATCGAGTCGCAGCGCCAGCTGATCGCGGATACCTCGCACCAGTTGCGGAACCCCATCGGTGCCCTCAGGCTGCGGCTGGACGTACTCCAGCTTGAGCTGCAAAATGCCCGGGAGCACGATGCCGCCGCCAGCGCGATGGCGGAGCTGGAGCGGGTGGAGGAGATCCTGGACGGCGTCCTGAAACTTGCCGCTGCCGAGCACCGGGCGTCCGAGGACTCCGCCCGTTCGTTCAGCAGTCCGGGCGCCCGGCCGCCCGCCGGACCGGTGGATCCGTATCCCATTCTGCAGGGCGAGGTTGAGCGGGCAGCTCCGGCGGCGGAGCGTGCAGGGTGCCGCCTTGTCCTGCTGCCGCCGCCCTCCCCGCCGGCACTGGTTGCATGCCAGCCAGCGGAGCTTGCCCAGATGGCCGGCGAACTCCTCACCAACGCGGTCAAGTACGCCCCCGGTGCCACGGTGACAGCTGCGGTGCGGGTTAGCGCGGGCACTGCAACAGTGGAAATTTCAGACGACGGCCCCGGGCTTTCCGAGCAGGAGCGCGCCGCCGCTGCGACGCGGTTTTGGCGCTCACCCCGGCATTCCTCGGTCCGCGGGACCGGGCTGGGCATCACCATCGTGGGCGAGCTGGCGGCGGCGAACGGCGGGCAGTTGGTGCTTGCTCCGGCAACACCGCAGGGTCTGTCCGCCTGCCTCGAGTTTCCCCAGTCCCTAGCTGGTCCGGAGCCGGAATCCCGCGGAGGTGCCCGTGGCTGACGTCCTGCCTGCGGGTAGCGTGTGTGCGGGCGGTGCGCCCCCGCGCCGGGCACTGCTGAAGGCCGGTCTTGCCGCGGGAATGGCGGTATGGCTGCCCTCTGCCCTGACTGCCTGTACCGGAAACCGGCCCGATCTGCTGACAGTGGCCGGCGGCGAACCAGGTGGTTTTTACCTGGAGTTCTCCACTCTGCTGGCTGCGTCTCTGGAGCGGCACGGCGTGGCAGGCCGGGCCACGGCGATGTCCACGGGCGGAAGCCTGGACAACCTGGCGGAACTTCGCGCGGGAAGGGCCACCTTCGCCGTCGCGCTGGCCGATGCGGCAGGCGGGCAGTCACCCGACCCTGGCGCGGCACCGGTGCAGGTGGCCGCGCTCGGGAAGGTCTATGAAAACTATGTGCACTGCGTGGTGCGCAGGGACAGCGGAATTACCGGGCTCGGCCAGCTGGCCGGCCGCAGGGTGGCTATCGGCCAGCCTGGATCCGGCACGTCCCTCACGACGCCGCGGATTCTCGATGCCGCCGGTCTGGGCACCTCTGCGGAAGGTAGGCCGGCCGCTGCGGGGAGCGTTGCCGTCGTCAGCCTTGGACTGAACGACGGCCTGGCCGCCCTGAAGGCGGGCACGGTGGATGCCCTGTTCTGGTCCGGCGGGGTGCCCACAGCCGCGGTTGCCGCCGCGCAGCAGGATGTGGCCCTGGCGCTGCTGGATCTTTCGGCCCTGCTGCCCGAACTGCGGAAGCGGCACGGCGCGGTGTACGACAGGGTGCTTATTCCGGAGGGCAGCTATCCGGGGGTGCCGGCGGTGTGGACGGTGGGCGCCGCGAACCTGCTGCTGTGCCGGGCGGACCTGGACGCCGCCACCGTGGAGCGGACCGTCCAGCTGCTGGTGCATCATGCCGGCGAGCTGATCCCGCAATCCAGCCTGGGCGTGCAGTTCCTCAGCCCTGAGACCCTGATCAACACGGCCGGCGTCCCGCTGCACCCGGCGGCCGCAAACGCGTACCGGGAACTGCACGGCTGACCCGGCACGCTCTCTCACATCCTGCAGCGATATCGGGAACCCTCTCTCACCTGTCGCGGGATGAGCCGAAACCCCCGTCACAGATTGAGAGAGCGTTGCGGGAAAAACCGCAAAACGTGAGAGAGCGTCCCTCAGTTTCCGGAGTGAGCCTGCAGGAAGCTGTAGACCTCTGTCTCGTCCACGCCGGGGAAGGCGCCCGGCGGCATGGCGGCCAGGAGGTGCGAGTGCGCACGCGCCGAGGGCCAGGCGTTCCCGGCCCATTCGGAGGTGAGCGCTTCCGGCGGCCGCTTGCAGCAGGTGGGATCCGGGCAGTTGGAGGTGGCTCGGGCGGTGGTCTCCCGCCCGCGGAACCACTTCACGTGCTGGTACGGCACGCCGATACTCAGCGAAAACTCGCCCGTGGCGGAGCGTTCGGTGCGGGCGGTGCACCAGTACGTCCCGGAGGGCGTGTCCGTGTACTGGCTGTAGGCACTGAATTTGTCCGGCACATCGAACACCGCACGGGACGTCCAGGCCTTGCACGACGGCTGCCCCTCAATGGCGCCGGTGTGGTCCTGCGGAAAGTTCACGCCGTCGTTCTCGTAGGCCTTGTAGATGATGCCGCTCTGGTGCGTTTTCTGGAAATGCGTCGTGATGCCCAAATGCCTGGTGGCCAGGTTCGTGAAGCGGTGGGCCGCCGTCTCGTAGGAAACCGCGAACGCGTCGCGGATGTCCTCCACGGCGATTTCCTTCGCTGCTTTGGCTTTTTGCAGAAATTCCACGGTGGCCTGTTCCGGCAGGAGAAGTGCTGCGGCGAAATAGTTGGTGGCAACGCGTTGGGCCAGGAAATCACCGTAGCTGCGCGGTGTTTCATGCCCCAGGACGTAGTGGCCCAGGGCCTGCAGGAGCACAGACCGGGGGTCGTGGTCCTGTCGTTGGCTCTGCGTCAGGTAAATTCTGCGGTTCTTCAAATCCGTCACGGAACGGGTGGAATGCGGCAGGTCGCCCACATGGTGAAGGGTGAAACCGAGGTGCGCGGCGATGTCCGCAATGACGTGCTGGCTCAACGGGCCGGTGGTGTACCCCACCTCCTTGAGGACCTTCTGCGCCTCGGATTCGTACTCCGGAAAATAGTTCCCCCGCTCCCGCATCATGGCGCGCAGTTCGCCGTTCGCGCGGCGGGCTTCTTCCGGCGTTGCCACCTGCTCGTTCATCTTGCGTTCGAGCTCATGGAGGAGCCCCACCTGGGCCTCCAGGACATCGAGCGGAAGACGCGAACTGATGCGGATTTTGGGCAGGTCCAGGGACTCGTACAGCGGTCCGCGCTGGTAGCGCTCAAGCTCGATTTCCAAGGCGGCGCGGCGGCTTGGCGGTTCGGCTCCAAGCAGCTGGTCGATGCTGACATTCAGTGCCCCGGCCAGGTGCTGGAGGAGGGTGAGTTTGGGTTCCCGCTTGCCGTTTTCGATCAGGCTCAGCTGGCTGGGCGCAGTCCCGACGGCGGCGCTCAGGGCATCGAGGGTAAGTCCGGCCTGCTTGCGGAGATGGCGCACGCGGCGGCCCAGCGAGATGACGTCCAGTTCCGCGGCGGAGCCGGACGACGACGGCGGCGAAACTTCCCTGTTCCAGCTTGAAGGCGACATTTCTGAAGAATACGTGAAGAAGTGCATTTCTTTCCAGCATTTTTATCTAGAAAGGGTGTTGAAAGTACTGAAAAGTGGTGTCTACGGAAAGAAACACCGCACCGGAAAGCCGGAGGGAACCTCAATGACGCGGTTCCCACCTACTCCATCCGGAGCTCAATCAAGGAGATCAACGATGACTGCAGCATTTGAGCCCACCCAGCAGACGCCCGAACAGCAGGCCGCCGCCCTGGAGCTCGAGTGGGCCGCCAATCCCCGCTGGGAAGGTGTGACCCGGGACTACTCAGCCTCCGACGTCGTCCGTCTCCGCGGCCGCGTCTCCGAAGAACACACCCTGGCCCGCCGCGGCTCGGAAAAGCTGTGGAAGCAGCTCACCGAAGAGCACAAGGAAGGCAAGTACACCAACGCCCTCGGCGCGCTGACCGGGAACCAGGCCGTGCAGCAAGTCAAGGCGGGGCTCCGGGCCATCTACCTTTCCGGCTGGCAGGTAGCTGCGGACGCCAACAACTCGGGCCACACCTACCCGGACCAGTCCCTCTACCCGGCCAACTCCGTCCCCACCGTGGTGCGCCGGATCAACAACGCCCTGCTCCGGGCCGACCAGATCGAATTCTCCGAGGGCGTCCAGACCGTTGAGGACTGGCTGGTCCCGATCGTCGCCGACGCCGAGGCCGGCTTCGGCGGCCCCCTGAACGCCTACGAACTCATGAAATCCATGATCCAGGCCGGGGCGTCCGGTGTTCACTGGGAAGACCAGCTCGCCTCGGAGAAGAAGTGCGGCCACCTCGGCGGCAAGGTCCTGATCCCCACCCAGCAGCACGTCCGGACCCTGAACGCCGCCCGTCTCGCGGCCGACGTCGCCGGCACCCCCACCGTGGTCATCGCCCGCACCGACGCTGAGGCAGCAACCCTGATCACCTCCGACGTGGACGAACGCGACCAGGAATTCATCACCGGTGAGCGCACCGCCGAGGGCTTCTACAAGGTCCGCAACGGCATCGAACCCTGCATCGCCCGCGCCAAGGCCTACGCCCCCTACTCCGACCTGATCTGGATGGAAACCGGCACCCCGGACCTGGAGCTGGCCCGCAAGTTCGCCGAAGCGGTCAAGGCCGAGTTCCCGGACCAGATGCTCTCCTACAACTGCTCGCCGTCGTTCAACTGGCGCAAGCACCTGGACGACGCCACCATCGCGAAGTTCCAGCGCGAACTCGGCGCCATGGGCTTCACGTTCCAGTTCATCACCCTGGCCGGCTTCCACGCCCTGAACTACTCGATGTTCGACCTCGCCCACGGCTACGCCCGCGAAGGCATGAGCGCCTACGTCGAGCTCCAGGAAAAGGAATTCGCCTCCGAATCCCGCGGCTACACCGCCACCAAGCACCAGCGCGAAGTCGGCACCGGCTACTTCGACACCATCTCCACCGCGCTCAACCCGAACGCATCCACCCTCGCACTGGTCGGATCGACCGAAGAGGGCCAGTTCCACTAACTTCCTGCTCGACGGCGGTTGTCGCCTCCGGCCTTCGGACCGGCATCGCTCTGCCTGCTATTCCCCATGCCCGCCCCATGACCTCGTAGAACTCGGTCGGGGGCGGGCACAGGGCCCCTTTTACGCAGGCTGCCGCGTTACCGGCTCCTTCGGCCTAGTGCCTGAGTCGCCAAAGTGCCGTAAGCCGCCGTCGAACTTCCCTTTTCGTCTTTAAGGAGACTGAGATGAACAGCTTCACCGATAACTTCACGATTAATGGCATCACCCTGACCGCTCAACCCGTGTGCCGGCAGAACGAGGTTCTCACTCCGGACGCCCTGGAATTTATTGCGAAACTGCACCGGGCAACTGCTGAGCGGCGGCAGGAACTGCTGCAGGCCCGGCGGACCCGGCGTGCTGACATTGCCGCCGGCGCCGACCCCCGCTTCCTGCGGGAGACCGAGCACATCCGCAACGACCCGTCCTGGCGGGTCGCTCCCCCGGCCCCTGGCCTGGAGGACCGCCGGGTGGAAATCACCGGGCCGGTGGACAAGAAGATGACCATCAACGCCCTGAACTCCGGCGCGAAGGTCTGGCTGGCGGACATGGAGGACTCCTCCACCCCCACCTGGCGCAACGTGATCAAGGGCCAGCTGAACCTCACCGACGCCCTCGAGCGCCGAATCGACTTCACCACCGAGGAGGGCAAGGAATACAAGCTCCGCCCTGCCGGTGAACTGCCCACCATCGTGGTCCGCCCCCGCGGCTGGCACCTGCCCGAAAAGCACATGCTCATCGACGGCGCCCCGATCGCCGGCGGCATCGTGGACTTCGGCCTGTTCTTCTTCCACAACGCCCGCCGCCTCCTGGCCCAGGGCAAGGGCCCTTACTTCTACCTGCCCAAGATCGAAAACCACCTCGAAGCCCGGCTCTGGAACGACATCTTCATCCTGGCCCAGGACCTGCTCGGCATCCCGCAGGGCACCATCCGCGCCACCGTGCTGATCGAAACCATCACCGCAGCCTTCGAAATGGAGGAAATCCTCTACGAACTGCGCGACCACGCCGCCGGACTGAACGCCGGCCGCTGGGACTACATCTTCTCCCTCATCAAGAACTTCCGCACCCGCGGCCCCCGCTTCGTCCTCCCGGACCGCGGCCAGGTGACCATGACCCAGCCCTTCATGCGCGCCTACACCGAACAGCTCGTCCGGGCCTGCCACAAGCGCGGCGCCATGGCCATCGGCGGCATGGCGGCCGCCGTCCCCAACCGCAAGGACCCCGAAGCGAACGCCAACGCCTTCGAAAAGGTCCGCGCCGACAAGACCCGTGAGGCCAACGATGGCTTCGACGGCTCCTGGGTGGCCCACCCGGACCTCGTGCCGGTCTGCCGCGAGGTGTTTGACTCCATCCTGGGCGGGAAGCCCAACCAGCTGGACCGCACGCGCGAGGACGTCACCCCGGACGACCGCGCCCTGATCAACGTGGCCGCCACCACCGGAACCATCACCGAACAGGGCATCCGGAACAACATCGAAGTGGGGATCCGCTACATCGAATCCTGGCTCCGCGGCAACGGCGCGGTCGCCATCCACAACCTCATGGAAGACGCCGCCACCGCCGAAATCTCCCGCTCCCAGCTCTGGCAGTGGATCTACGCCCGGGCCATCACGGACCACGGCGAGATCATCACCCACGAGTGGATCGAAGAACTCCTGGACCAGGAATTCGCACGGCTGGAACGGTTCGACGGCGACCGCTTCGAAGACGCCCGCGACATCTTCGAAGAAGTCACCCTCGCCCGCGACTTCCCGTCCTTCCTCACTCTCCCCGCCTACGCCCGCTACCTGACGGAGGCCCGCGAAAAGGCAACCGTCGAGGAACTCGCCGCGGCGTAACCAGCTTCCGTCCGCCGGGCCGGCACGCCCTCCGCAACAGGCACCTCCGAAATCCGGAGGGCCGGCCCGGCGACGGAACCACCCCCCACTCGAGATGGCATTTGACGGCAATGTTTGAAAGAAACACTGCCGGCAAGTGCCATCTCGCGCGGGTTTAGGCGTATTAGTACGACGGCGGACGGGGCTTAGCGGCCCTTCGGCACCCGCCGCACGGCGAGGGTGGTGCTGACGAAGAAGGTCAGCACGGACACCAGGACGAGCAGCAGCGCCGGCGTCCAGGACCCGGACGCGTCGTGCACGAAGCCCATCAGGGGCGGTGCCACGGCGGCAAAGCAGTAGCCCAGGCCCTGCACGGTGGCAGACATTCGGCCCGCCGAGGCCTGGTCGCGGGCCAGCCGGATGATCGCGATGAAGATGACCGTAATGCCGCCGCCCTGGGCGATGCCGCCACAGATCGACCACAGCCACCAGAGCTGCGGCGCCAGCAGCAGCCCGGCCGGCACGGCCGTCCACAACGCTCCCACGGTGACCGCCACCGCCGTCGTACTCATGAATTTGGCGGCAAATGGCACTCCCAGGCCGCCCACGATGGCCAGGATCTGGAAGATCGAGGAAGCGGCACCCGCTTCGGTGACGGACATGCCCAGTTCGTCGTGCAGGTAACTCGGCAGCCACGCGGTCACCCCGTAGTAGGAGAAGGCCTGCCCGGCGAAGCCCGCCGTCAGGCCGGCCGTCGTCCAGCCCGTACCGGTCACCGGCGGCAGCTTCGTGTCCCCGCCGTCCTCCGCGGAAGCCAGGAATGCGCTCCGCGGACCCACGGCCAAGGTCCAGACAACGATGGCCGCAACGGCCAGGACAGCCACCGAGCCCAGCGCAAACCTCCACCCCGCCAGGTCTGCCAGCGGCGCGGTCACCACGGATGTCAGGAATGACCCGATGTTCAGTGCGGCGGTGTAGATTCCCATCGCGGTCCCCTGCCGGCGGGGGGCGAAGTCACGGCGGATGATAAGCGGCGCGGCGATATTGCCCACCGTAATGGCAAGGCCGATCAGCACCGTTCCGGCCACCACCAGGACCGGCCCGCCCGCTGAACGGACCAGCACGCCCGCCAGCACGCCGAGGATGGTCAGCGTCACCGCGAACTCGGCACCGAACTTCCGGGCCGCCAGGGAAGCCAGCGGCGCGGCCAGGGAGAAACACAGGACGGGGATGCTGGTCAGCAGGCCAAGCATGACCGGCGAAAAGGCCAATTCCGCCTGCATCGGGCCAACTACTGGGGCGACCGCAACGAACGGTCCCCGCAGGTTAAGCGCGAGCAGGCCGATGCAGGCGAGCAGGACCCAGCTCTTGGGTATCCGGGCGGGAATCCGGCCGTTCATGCGGCAGCGAAGGGAGTAGGCAGTTTCATCACTCCCATTGCTATCACGCGCCGTGCTTGACGGTTGCTGGGGCACCCTGATGGCACCCTGGCTTACGATGAACTTCACGCCAGGAACTCCGGGACGAAGGACACCGCCATGCAGCACCGCCTTGCCATCCTCGACGATTACCAGGACGTAGCTCACGGCTTTGCGGACTGGGCGGCGCTGGAAGCGGAGGGCGTCACCGTCACCACGTTCCGGGAGCCCTTCGCGTCCCAGGACGCCTTGGTCTCGGCGCTTGCCGGCGTCGGCATTGTCATTGCCATGCGGGAGCGCACCGCGTTTCCCCGGGAAGTATTCGAGAAACTTCCTGCCCTTCAGCTGCTGGTGACCACGGGGATGGCCAACGCCTCCATCGATGTGGCCGCTGCGGCGGAGCACGGCGTGACGGTCTGCGGAACTCCCGGTTCCCCTGCCGCCGCCCCGGAGCTGACCTGGGCCCTGCTGCTGGCAGCCGCCCGGCACCTGCCCGCCGAGGAGAACTCCCTGCGGGCCGGGACCTGGCAGTCCACGGTGGGATTCGAGCTGGCAGGCAAGACGCTGGGCATCGTGGGACTGGGCAAAATTGGCCGCCGGATCGCCGGTTACGGGCAGGCGTTCGGCATGGACGTGGTGGCCTGGAGCCAGAACCTGACGTCCGAAGCCGCCGCCGACGCCGGGGCGCGGCTGGTATCGAAGAAGGAGCTGTTCCGGATATCGGACGTCGCCACGCTCCACCTTCGGCTTTCTGAACGCTCGGAGAATACCGTGGGCGAAGAGGAGCTGCGGCTGCTGGGCCCCGAGGGCATCCTGGTGAACACCGCCAGGGGTCCTTTGGTCAACCAGGACGCACTGATCCGGGCGCTCACCCAGGGCTGGATCCGCGGTGCAGCCCTGGACGTCTTCGACCAGGAGCCCGTGCCCGCCACGCACCCCCTGCTGGCCGCCCCCAACACCGTGCTCTCACCGCACCTCGGATACGTCACCCAGGAGAGTTACCGGCAGTTCTACGGCGGCGCTTTCGAGGACGTCACAGCCTGGCTCGCCGGCTCACCCATCCGCACCATCACCGCCTGACACCGGGAAACACGTGAATCACACCATCCGCACAGCAACAGCGGACGACGCCGGGGCGCTGGCCGCGCTGGCGGCCGTCACCTTCCCGCTGGCCTGCCCGCCGTCGTCGTCACCTGAGGACATCGCGGCGCACCTGGCCAGCACGCTCAGCGAACAGCACTTCGAGCGCTACCTCGCGGACCCGGATATCACCATCCTTGTCCTCGACTCCGGCAAACGGCTCAACGGGTACAGCCTCCTGGTGAACCGGCCGGCTGCGGACCCTGACGTTGCGGCTGCCCTCACGATTGTTCCGTCGGTGGAACTCAGCAAATGCTACGTCCATCCCGAACATCACGGCCTCGGCGCTGCCGCCGAGCTCATGCACGCCAGCCTGCAGGCCGCGGCAGCAGCCGGCGGGGCAGCAGCCTGGCTGGGTGTCAACAGCCAGAACGCCCGGGCCATCCGCTTCTACGAAAAGTCCGGGTTCCGCAAGGTGGGCACCAAGTCCTTCACCCTGGGCAGCACCGTAGAGCACGACTTCGTCCTGGAGCGGGCCGTACCCTGATTGCCTGCCCTGGCGCCTCAGCGCCCGGCCGGCTCACCTTCCGGCCACTCCCCCTGCCACGACGCCTTCCGGCGGGTAAGCCAGCGGCGGGCGTGGTTCGGCCACCAGCTTGAGGCCCGGCGGAAGCCCTTCGATGCTGCCTTCGGTTCCGGAGGCGTTGATGGTCACCCTGGCCGAATCCAGGAGGACGTTTTCCGCCCTGAACGTACCGAGGGCTTCCGGCAGGATGGGTGCAAGATGGACCACCCCGCGGGTGAAGACGGGATCGAACCGGAGCAGGATCCGCGCCAGCTGCACCGGAGCCGCCGCCGCCCACGCCTGCGGCGAGCAGGCCGTGGGATACGGCACAGGGCCGGGAAACTCGCCGCGGTCAAAGCCGCAGAAGAGCTCCGGCAGCCGGTTGTCGAAATGCTCGGCCGCGTCGAAGATTCCCAGGGCCACGCGCCTGGCCTCGTCCACGAATCCGTAGCGCATCAGGCCTGTGGCCACCAGTGCCGTGTCGTGCGGCCAGACCGAACCGTTGTGGTAGCTCACGGGGTTGTACGCGCCCATGTCGGACGCCAGCGTGCGGATCCCCCAGCCGGTGAACATCTGCGGCGACATGAGGTGCTCCACCACTGACGGCGCCTTGTCCTCGTCCACGATGCCCGTCCACAGGCAATGGCCGATGTTGGACGTCAGCGCGTCCACGGGCCGCTTGTCCTTGTCCAGGGCGACGGCAAAATACCCCTTGTCCGGCAGCCAGAACTTCTCGTTGAATGCCGTCTTCAATTCTGCTGCCCGTTCAGCCCAGTGCTGCTCCAGGTCCGCGTCGCCGCTCCACCGCGCCAGCAAGGACCTGCCGATGTAGGCGCCGTACACGTAACCCTGCACCTCGCACAACGCAATCGGTGCCTCGGCCATGGTCCCGTCCGCAAAGTTGATGCCGTCCCAGGAGTCCTTCCAGCCCTGGTTCACCAGGCCGTGGTCGTTGGGGCGAAGGTATTCCACGAAGCCGTCGCCGTCACGGTCGCCGTACTTCTCGATCCATTCCAGGGCACGGTCAGCGTGCGCTATCAGCGGCTGGACCACATCCCGGGACAGGCCCCAGCGGCTGAGCTCACCCAGGAGTGCCACAAAAAGCGGCGTGGCGTCGGCGGTGCCGTAATAGGCCGTGCCGCCCAGCGAAAGTCCGGCGGTGACACCGAGCCGGACCTCGTGGGGTATGCGCCCCGGCTCTTCCTCCGAGTCCGGGTCCACTTTCTTCCCCTGGAGTCCAGCCAGGGTCTGCAGCGTACCGGCAGCGAGGTGCGGGTCCACCATCAGGCTCATGTAGGACGCGAGGAGGGAATCCCGGCCGAACAACGCCATGAACCAGGGTGCCCCGGCGGCCACGGCAGCACGTTCAGGGTGGTGGGCGTCGAAAATCCGGAGCGAGCCCAGGTCGATCTGGCTCCGGTTCAGCAGGTCCTGCAGCCCGGTGTCCGCCACATTGATCCGCGGGACGCCTTCTTCCCAGTCCAGGTGGCGGCGGACGCCTTCGCGATGGTGCGGAAGACGTCCCTCGGTGAAGGGGTCCGCCGGCGCCTTCCCGTTCACCAGCGGAACCACGATGACGCTGGTGGTCCACTTGCCGCGGGCCGGGATGGTGACGTGGAAGCGCAGCCCGTCCAGGCTGGCCACCCCTTCACGTGCGCCGACGGCTGTGCCGCGCTGCTGCCCGTGCCGGACAGCCTGGATGACCAGCCGGCCATCAACCACCTCGCGGGTGGTGTCGGCCGGGCCGGTGGTGCGGCCGCCCTTGACGTCGAAGAGGTCCGCCTGGTCCGCGTCCACCAGCAGTTCGATGTCACACTCCACCGGCTCCGCTGCATAATTTTCCAGGGTGATGTCGTCCTGGAGCCCCGGACCGACGTGCCGTGTCTGGCGAACCACAAGCGGGCTGTCGAAGCGCCCGTCCGGCCACTTGGCCCGACCGACGAACGTGGCCGCGAAGGGCCGGGACCGCTGGGCCGCCAACGGCTCACGCAGCGAGCCGTTGATTCGAAGCACCCAGTGGGAAATGATGCGGGTGTCCTGGAAAAAGGCCCCGTTCGTGCCACCTTCGGAACTGATGTCCCCGTTTCCGGCTGAGATACAGAACGAGGATCCTTCCACCACTGTCACGGAACCTGACTCGGATGCGCCAGCCTCGGTATTGGCATTCCATGCGGTCACGGAAGGGCTCCCTTCTCAAGCGACGGGATGTTGCCGGTCATCCGGCAACATCTGTAGGCCCTTATAGATTCTGGTGCACACGCCCCGCATCCGGAACCCCCGCGGGCATAGTCCCTTCAATAAGTTCCGTGAAGAGCTGCAGGTGGTCGGACACCATGCGATCCGCGCTGAACCGTTCCTCCACAGCTGCCCTGCACGCCCCCCGGTCCAGGTCCTCCGCGGCCTGGAGGAAGTCCGCGAGCTCCCCGACATTGCCGAGGTAGCCGGTCCGGCCATGCTCCACAATCTCAGGGGCGGAGCCGATCAATGTGCCTACCACGGGAGTTCCCGTGGCCAGCGCCTCGATCATGACGAGCCCGAACGGCTCCGACCACTGGATGGGGTTCAGGAAGGCGAGTGCTTCGCCCATCAGCCGGTACTTGGCAGCATTGTCCACTTCCCCCACGAAGTCCTCGTTCGGACCCAGCAGCGGTTCAATGACGTCCTGGAAATACCGGATCTCCTCCGGCTCCCGCATCTTCACGGCGATGCGCAGCGGCATGCCTGCCTGCCGGGCAATCATGATGGCCTCAAGCAGCCCCTTGTCCGGGCAGGACCGTCCCACAAAGCACAGGTAGCCGCCGCGGCCGGTTCCCACGGGCACCGACATCGGGTCCATGCCGTGGTGGATGACGCGGGTGACCGGCACCCCCGGAGCGTGCGACGCCTGGTCGCGGGAAATGGCGATGATGGCGGACCGCCGCGCGATGGCCCGGTAGATATCCGCCGCGTTTGAGTTCAGTGGGCCGTGGATGGTGGTCACCAGCGGAGTTTCCTCAGGCCGGTTCAGGTACAGCGGTCCGGCAAGCGTGTGGTCGTGGATGATGTCCACGTCCTGCAGCGCCTCGTGCGCCCGGATCACATGGCTGAACTCGGATATGGTCAGCCCGATCTCCTCCCCGGCCGAGGGCTGCATGCCGGGCACCAGGGGCACCGGGCAGCTGCTGTCCGAGGGCGCCGCCAGTAGAACCTCATGCCCCGCGGCGGCGAAGCCCCTGGCCAGGGTGTCCACCACCCTTTCAGTCCCGCCGTACGTTGACGGGGGCACTGGTATCCATGGTCCTGCAACCAGTCCTATCCGCATTCCTGGCCTCCCAGATGGTGACAGGCCGGGCTCCCCAGTTGGCCGGGCATTTTTAATCGCGGGACCTGATCCGGGCCGCGGGTGTATCGGCTTCCTATGTCGTCTGCTTAACCTAACTCTGACTATTGCCCACGAACCACCCCGCCACAAGACCTACTGTGGGGTATCTAACACGCGGGGCCGGAATGGCTGCCGGACCCGGGAGGTTGTTCCCAGCATGAAGATTGAGATCTGGTCAGACGTCGCGTGCCCGTGGTGCTACATCGGCAAACGCCGGTTTGAGGCCGCCCTGTCCGCCTTCCCGCACAAGGATGCGGTCGAGGTGGTGTGGCGCAGCTACCAGCTGGACCCGACCCTTCCCGAGCACTACGACGGCACCGAACTGGAGTACCTGAGCACCCGCAAGGGCATGGCTCCGCAGCAGGTTTCCCAGATGTTCGACCACGTCGCGCAGCAGGCAAAGGGCGAAGGCCTGCACTACCGGTTTGATTCTGTGGTGGTGGCCAACAGCTTCACGGCCCACCGCCTGATCCACCTCGCGGCCGCACACGGCAAGCAGGATGCGGCCAAGGAGCGCCTGCTCAGCGACCACTTCGAGCACGGCAAGGACATCGGCAGCCGGGAGTACCTGGCGTCGCTTGGCCGGGACCTCGGCATCGACGCCGAGGAGGTGGACGAGCTGTTCACCACGGACAAGTACGCCGACGACGTCCGCTTCGATTTCGAGGAGGGCCGGTCCCTGGGTATCAGCGGCGTCCCGTTCTTTGTCATCGACCGGAAGTTCGGCCTGTCCGGCGCCCAGCCAACGGAGACGTTCACGGCGGCACTGAACCAGGCCTGGCAGGACGCCAACCCCCTGGTGCTGGTCAACGCCGGCGAGGGTGACGCCTGCGGCCCGGACGGCTGCTCCGTCTAGCAGCCGTTTACTGACACATCGCTGTAAAGTGTCTGTATGCCCCGGATCTCAGCGGCCAGCAATGCCGAGCAGCGCGCGGACACCCAGCGCCGCATCCTTACGGCCTTCGGCGAACTCCTTTTCTCCCACGGCCTGCCCGGCCTGACCATGACGGACGTGGCGCGCCACGCCGGAGTGGGCCGTACCGCGGTGTACAACTACTACGCGGACATCGAAGAGCTGCTGATCGCCTATGCCCTGGAGGAGACTGAGAAGTTCCTGACGGAACTGCGCGACTCCCTCAACCGCCTGGACAACCCGGTGGAACAGCTGGCCCTGTACGTGCGCGCCCAGGTGGTGGACCTCAGCCGCCGCCACCTGCCGCCGGGCCCTGCCATGGGGGCCGTGCTGTCGCCGTCGTCCTTTGCCAAACTCGCGGACCACGTGGGCGAGCTGAGCGTGCTGCTGCAGGGCATCCTGCGCGACGGCATGGAGCAGGGCTACCTGCCGGCGGCGGACATCGGCCAGCAGGCGCAGCTGATCCTTGGAACGCTGTCCTCCAGTGCGGCCAGGGGCAGCGACGAGCCGGAGGAGCTGGAGGCGCGCGTCGCCAGGACGGTGCGGTTCATCCAGTTGGGTGCCGGTGCCAGGTTCGACGACGCCGGCCGCCCCATCCAACTCGCCCCGCTTCCCGCCGTGGCCGGCTAGCGATATTCAGCGTGTGGGCGCAGCGGACGGGTTGACAGGCCGCTTGTCGTCGTCGGCAACGCGGCGGCTTTCCCGGGGGCAGCTGAGCTTGCCGGGTGTCTGGTCCACCAGGTCCGGCGGAGTTAGGGCGGCGTAGTCCTGGGAGAGGATCACGTCCACGCTGCCGTCCGTCCTGCCGTCCTGGAAGTAGTCGGAACCGGGCAGGTTCCGCTGGACGCTGAAGGCCGCAGACTGTCCCGCGGCCCCGGAGATCACAGCCGCCACACCCCGGTAGCCGGCCTCGATGTTGGACACAGCGCCCACCACGAATTTCCGGCCGAGGAACTCGTCCGCCACTGAGCGGGCCAGCCCGGGCCGGCTGGTGGAGTTGTACACATTGAGGTTGATTTGTTCAGGCGGGGTGTAGTCGAAGGTTCCGGCGGGGCAGGTGGAGACGGTCTCCCCTGCCGGTTCAGCCGTGGGGATGGTCAGCTTCCCATTGATGATGGCCAGGGCGGCGATAATGCCTGCGGCGATCAGGCCAATGAGGAGCACCAGGACCACGCCGTGCAGCACCCGGCGGCGCACCCGGACGGCATCGTCCGCGTCCCGGGCGGCCGCTTGGAAGGTGGCGCGCAGTTCCGGGCCGCTTACTACGTGGTGGCCGTGCAGGACGCTCGGGTCCTTCGGCCGTTTCCTAGCCATCGAGCACCAGGACCCGGGCGTGGATCGCGGTGCGCTGGTGCAGGGCGGTCCGGACTGCGCGGTGCAGGCCGTCCTCCAGGTAAAGGGTTCCCTGGTACTGCACCACGTGCGGGAAAAGGTCGCCGAAAAAGGTGGAGTCCTCGGCCAGCAGCGCTTCCAGGTCCAGGGTGCGTTTGGTGGTCACCAGTTCGTCCAGCCGGACCGGCCGCGGCGGCAGCGAAGCCCACTCCTTGGGCGTGCTGTAACCATGGTCGGGGTAAGGGCGGCCCTCGCCCACAGCTTTGAATATCACCATGCCACCCTAGGCATCCTGCCGTCCCAGCGAAAGTGCCAAGCCCGGCAGGCGGCAGGTTGTAGCCAAACGGTGACCATCCGCCACACGGGGGCGGGCTTTTGGCTGTCTGAGCCAGGAGTTTCCGGCCCTGCTGACAGAATGGAGGCATGACAGCATCCGAGTCCCCCACCATTTCCCTGCCCGGTGTCCGCCTGCCGTCCTGCCCGCCGCTGGCGCTCCTGCTCGACGTTGACGGGCCGGTGGCGAGCCCGCTGACCCGGGACGTCAAACCGGAAATCATCGCGGACCTGGTAGCCCTGGCGGCAGCAGGAATTCCGGTGATCTTCAACACCGGCCGCTCCGATGCCTTCATTCGGGAACAGGTCATGGAACCCATGATCGAAGCCGGAATCCCCACCGGCACCATCATCCACGCGGTCTGTGAAAAGGGTGCCGTCTGGTTCAGCTACACCTCTGCCGGGCCGGGCCCCATCCATGTGGACCGGGACCTGGCCGTGCCCGCGGCGTACGGGGACGACATCCGCCGCCTGGTGGCCGAGGACTACTCCTCACACATGTTCTTCGACGAAACCAAACGGGCCATGGTGTCCGTGGAGCAGCACATCGACGTGCCGAATACCGATTACCTGGCCGAACAGAGACTTTTCGACGCCGATGCCATGGAGCTGATGGGCCGCCACGGGCTGGGAGTGGTCCGGCTGGACCACCACGCCCCGGATTCCGACGACGAGGTGGACTACCGCGTGGACCCCACCATCATCTCCACCGACATTGAATCGGTGCGGCTCGGCAAAGACCTTGGAGCCAGCCGGGCGGTGGAGCTCCTCGCGGCCCAGGGCATTACGCCGGAGGCCTGGCGGACGGTGGGTGATTCCCGCACCGACTACGCCATGGCAGACTGGCTGCACCACAACGACCATGACGTGAAGCATGTGGATGTCCGCCCTGCAGACGGCGTCCCGGACAAGCCGTATGATGTCCTCACTGCAGCGGATCTGGGACTCGAGGCAACGATCATCCACGACGACGCCGGGGGCGCCTTCCTGCGCAGCTGGCGGGAGGCGCTGGGCGCCTAAGCCCTGCCGGCACCGGGCCGGACGCACCGGCCGAAACATGCCGTTTCCCCCGCGCGGCTATCATGCAGGTAGGAAGGCTTACTTTGACCAGCACGGAGACAACCATTACAGAAGCACCGGTTCAGGACGAGGTTTACTACGGGGGCCAGGCGTCCGTAGAAGAACAATTTCATTCAGAGGTAACGTCAGCAGCTGCTGTACAGCGCTTCAGGCTCCGCCCGGACGTCATCCGGCACAAGGGCCGCTATGCCGTCATCAATGACAACAGGACCCCCTACCAGGCCATGGTGGAGGACCTGCTGTTCCTGCGCAATGTGCTGGCGAATGCGGGCCTGGCGTACCTCCTGGTCCGGGGCAACAATGACCGCCCTGTGATCGCCTTGGACTGGAAGAACCGCAAGAAGCTCCGGGCGGCCCTGGTGGAGGCGTGCCGGGACGAGCCCTTCTACTCCATGACGGTGGATGCGAAGAAAAAAACCTCGGTACTGGTTGCGGACGGCGAGCTTTCGTCCAACCGGCAGGCGCGGATCTTCCGCCTTTACCGGCCGCGGGTGGAGCCGGTGGGCGGCTTCGAATTCGGCGCCTCAGCCGGTGTGCAGATCGAACTGTGGTCCTTCGAAGGGGAGGAACTGATCCTTCCCATCGAGAACTCCCTGACCCGCAGGACCCTGCTGCGGCAGGACGCTGTCCGCGGCACGGTGGAACGCTACGGCCATACCTGGCCAACCATCGAGAACATGTTCGCCGACCATGCGAGCGACATCAGTTTCGACATCGACCTGGTCTTCTCCTGGGTGGATGGAAGCTCCCCCGAGTACATTGCCGCCCGCCGCGCCCAGCAGAAGGACGTGGTGCTGGGTGAGGGCGACGACCACGAAGCCCGCTTCCGGCAGATCAACGAATTGAAGTACGCGCTGCGGTCCGTCTACATGTTCGCGCCGTGGATCCGCCGCATCTTCATCGCCACGGACTCCCCCGCTCCCGCTTGGCTGGCAGACCATCCTTCGGTGACCATCGTGCGCAGCGAGGAGTTCTTTGCCGATCCCTCTGTGCTGCCCACCCACAACTCGCAGGCCGTGGAGTGCCAGCTGCACCACATTGAAGGCCTCTCGGAGCACTTCCTGTACTCCAATGACGACATGTTCTTTGGCCGCCCGGTCAGCCCGGACCTGTTCTTCACTCCGGGCGGGATCACGAAATTCATTGAGGCGGAGACCAGGATCGGCCTTGGGGAGAACGCTGCAGAGCGCAGCGGGTTCGAGAACGCCGCCCGGGTGAACCGCAAGCTGCTGTGGAACCGGTTCGGCCGGATCACCACCCGCCACCTGGAGCACTGCGCTGCACCGCTGCGCCGGAGCCTGGTGCGCAAAATGGAGCAGGAGTTCCCCGAGGAATTCCGCAAAACGGCTGCCAGCCGGTTCCGTGCCGCGGACAACATCTCGGTCACCAACTCGTTCTACCACTACTACGCGCTGCTCACCGGACGCGCGGTCACTCAGACCGCGGCGAAAGTACGCTACGTGGATACCACCATGCGGACGGGGCTCAACTATCTTCCGAAGCTGCTGTCCAAGCGGAACGTGGACTTCTTCTGCCTGAACGACGGCAGTTTCCCGGAAGTGAGCGCCGACGAGCGGGCCGCGCTGGTCACCGACTTCCTGGAAAAGTACTTCCCCATCAAGGCTCCCTGGGAAAAGTAGACGGTATAAGGCAGAGCCTTAACAGTGCGCCAACGCTGAAGGCCTGTCCCCGCGGGGACAGGCCTTCAGCGTTAGGCATTCTAGCGGCCGGAGGACGCACCGACCCGGGGGCTGCTTGGCTGTTTGGCGGTCTCGGGGATCCGGATCCCAGCGGCGGCCAGGCGCCGCTCTGTCTCCTCCGGGGCCACGTACTCGCCCACCGTCGTCGAACTGCCCAGTGGGACCACCGAGTGGACGATCGTGTGCTCGTAGACGTGCACCAGGTTGAAGGCCTGTCCGCTGTCCTGCCCTCGGGTTCCGCCCACCGGCACGTTCAGGTCCTGCGTGTAGCAGGTGGCCGACGCCACCGAGACGGGAATCCCGGCGAACGTCGCCGTGGTGGAGTAGTGGAGGTGGCCCGCCAGGATGGTGCGGACGTCGGAATTCCGGACCACTGCCGCAAGGGACGACTGATCCCGCAGTTCGACCAGCACCGAGAGGTCCAGGACGGACGGGACGGGTGGATGGTGAAGGGCCAGGATGGTTCCGTCCGGCGCAGGTGTATCCAACTCCTGGCCCAGCCACTCAAGCTGTTCCTCGCTGAGTTCGCCGTGGTGGTAGCCGGGCACGGAGGTGTCCAGGGTAATAACCCGGAGCCCGTTGATGAAGTAGCTGTTGTCCACGGGGGCGTCATTGCCGGGCTGGTCCAGCAAACCCGCGCGGAAGTTGGCCCGGTTGTCATGGTTGCCCATGGCCCAGATGACCTCCGCCCCCAGGTCCTCACAGGCAGGTTCCACGATGGCGCGAAGCTTCGCATACGCCTCGGGATGGCCCTTGTCAGCGAGATCGCCGGTGAAGATCACGGCCTCCGGCTTCGTCCCGGACGCTTTGACTTCTTCGAAGAGCTGGATGAGGCGCGCTTCGCTGTCAACAACGCCGTACAGGGGGTCCGGACCTCCCAACAGGTGGGGATCGCTCAGGTGGAGTAGGAAGTGGCGTGGCCGGGGATGCTCGGCCTCGATGTGCTCCATTGCTACCTCTGTGGTCGGTGGGAAACGGCGCTTCCCTGGTACCCTTCAGTAATATTTATCCAATCAGACATTTGGCAAACTTTGGGCAAATCGCCGTAGCCGATGTGGAAAAAGATAGAAGAACTGCGCTTTTGCAGACGGGATTCGGGAAAGCGCCGGTTTTTCAGCCGAGAGCCCTTTCGATGGCGTCGATGACCTCCGCCGAGTCGGGCTCCACAGTGGGCGCGAAGCGGTCCACTACCTGCCCGTCGCGGCTGACCAGGAACTTTTCGAAGTTCCATTTCACCAGCCCGGGCAGCAGTCCTCTCTTGAACTTGGTGAGCTCGGCGTAGAGCGGATGCTGGTCCTTGCCCCGCACATCGGACTTGACCGTCAACGGGAAGCTGACGCCGAAGTTGCGCTGGCAGAACTCAGCGATCTCGCTGTCACTTCCGGGCTCCTGCCCCGCGAACTGGTTGCAGGGCACACCCAGGATCTCGAAGCCGCGGTCGCGGAATTTTCCGTAGAGCGTCTCCAGCCCGGTGTACTGCGGGGTGAAGCCGCAGTTGGAGGCCACATTGACCACCATCACCACTTTGCCCCTGAATCTGCCGAAGTCGGTTTCGGTTCCGTCATTCAGGGTCAGCGGGACCGGGTACAGCTGTGCCAATGGTTGCGTCCTCAGGAAGTTGTCCACACGGGTAATTCGTTGCCAACCACTCAAGGTACTGTTCCGGGCTGAGAGTTTCCTGGGCAATTCTCCTGGCCTCGGCGTCCGGCACCGGGGGTTGCCCCTCCGGCGCCCCGGCGTCGGCGACTGTCCCGGCCGGGCAGGTTTCCGGCGCCGCCGGTTCCCCTGGGGTTCCCGGCGTGACCGATGGCTGTGTGGCCAGAGGTTCCGGTGAGGGCGACGGCGTCGGCTGGGTCGTGGAAGGTGTCGGCGTCGGCTCAGTCGGGGTTGGAGTAGGACTAGGCGTCGGTTGAGTCGGGGTAGGTGTCGGCGACTGCCCGGTCGACGACGGTGACGGCTCAGGCGGGGTAGGTGACGGCGATGGCGACGGCTCAGTCGGGGTAGGTGACGGCGCGGTCGGCGACGAAGTCGGCTCAGTTGGGGTAGGTGACCCGGTCGGCGACGGTGACGGTTCAGTCGGGGTAGGCGACGGCGACGGCGACGGCTCAGTCGGGGTAGGTGACGGCCCGGTCGGTGAAGCAGTCGGCTCGGTCGGGGTAGGTGACGGCGACGGCCCGGTCGGCGACGGCGACGGCGAAGGGGACGGCGTCGGCGAAAGCGCCGCTGCCGGAGCCGGTGCGGCAATCGAGGGCGGCGGTGCTGGAGGTGCAGTCGGCGATGCCGAAGCCGTCGGCGTCGGCGTCTTTGCCCCGATACCCCGAAGCAGCGGCACAACGCCGTGCTTGTCCGGGATGGTCCAACTGGTTGGGGTCTCAGACGGCGAGCCGGCACCTGGCGCATAGGACGTTTGCGCAGGTCCGGACCCACCGAGGGCGCGGAGCGGAATCAGGCCCCACTTGAGGGGGCTGGTATGCGTGCCGTCCAGGATGGTCTCAAAGTGCAGATGACATCCGGTAGACCAGCCGGTGCTGCCGACGCGGGCGATGACCTGTCCTACGTGCACCGTGTCCCCGCTGCGGACCGCGACGGACTCTAGGTGGTTGTACGTGGTGATCAGGCCGTTGCCATGGTCAATTTCAACGCGGTTGCCACCGCCCCAAGGGTGCCACCCCGCGGCACGGACCACGCCGGAGTCAGCAGCGTAAACCCGCGTTCCGCAGGGGGCCGCGTAGTCCTGGCCCAGGTGGAAGTCTCCCGGTTCACCCGTCAGCGGGCTCACACGGAAGCCGTAGGGCGAGCTGGCGTTCAACAGCTCGAGGGGTGCCATCAGGAAGCCGGCCGGCGGCCTGCCAATCCCGTTCAGCCCAACTGACGCTGTTAAAGCCCATTCCGGACGGGAACTGCTGACGAGCGTCCGCGGAAAGGACACAGCAATGTGGGAGTCCGTGAGTATGGCGGGAGCCAGGGCGCCGGGCTTCGGGTTAAACGAAGATGGAAGGCCAACATCATAAGAGGGCCACTGCGGTCCGGCGCCTGAGGCCACCGCGTTGCCCGAGACACCGCCTGCCTGGGTGCTGGACGGCTCGAGCACCTGGGATTCCTGGGGACCGCCGGACACATTCAGTGCGCCGATGGATACCGCCAGCGCGCCGGTTACTGCCAGCGCCCGCGCTGCGGCAACACCGCGACGCCTGGCGCGCCTGTTCTTGGCCATTCCTGAATGCTTGCCCAATTTAACCCCAAAAATTTGGCCACCCGCACTCTGTCTTGACGGGTAAGTTCCATCTGAACATATGGGCGTAACCATGGGAAAACCCTTGGGCCAAAGTTTGTGGATATTTGGGGGACGCAACTGCCTGCGCACCGGCCTATGGGACAGGGGCATGGGCGACAATGGGCTATGCGCAGTTTCCTCCGGAAATGGCAGGACGAACTCAAGAAAACCTTTACGGGCAAGGCCGATGCGCCGCCGGACTGGGCGTTGCGGCTGGAAGAAGGGGATGACCCTGGCTACCACCTGCCCGGCTCTGCGGTCTGGGCCGTGCACGGTTCAATGTCCCCCATCGTGGCGGGAATCCGGACGCTGCTGATGCAGTCGCTCCATCCAGGCGCCCTGGCCGGAGTCCACGAACACTCGAATTTCCGCGAAGACCCGTTGGGCCGGCTGGCCAACACCATCCGCTGGATCTTCACCGTCACGTACGGCTCGAAAGAGGCGGCTGAGGAGGCCTCACGCATGGTCCGCCGGCTGCACGAGCCGGTCCAAGGAAATTACAGCGACAATCAGGGTGCGGTTCGCAGCTACAGCGCCAATGACCCCGAACTTGCCAGCTGGATCCACATTGCCTTTACGGACGCTTTCCTGACAGCCCACAAAATTTGGGGCGGTGCCATTCCCGGCGGACCGGACGCGTACGTCAGGGAGTGGGCGCAGGCGGGCAGGCTGATGGGCGTGCCCCAACCGCCGCTCACCGAGGCGGAGATGCGCGGGCAGCTGGACCGCTGGTATGAAAACGGTGACTTGCGCGTGGACGGGCGCGTGGCGGAGACCGTGGAGTTCATCCGCAACGCGCCCTTGCATCCCATGCTTCGGCCCGGCTACCGGATCCTTTTCGCGGGAGCCGTGTACAGCCTGGAGCCAAGGTACCGGCAGATGCTTGGGCTGGATGTTCCACGGTTGGGCCCGTTCCCGCTGCCGGTGAAGTTGGCCACAAAAGCCGTTCTCGGCGTCGTCCGCCTTGCCCTTGGCCCACGGGGACCCAGCGAACTGGCCGCCCGCGCCCGGCTGCGGCGCCTGGGCGTTCTTGTGGGAGACGAGGGATAGCCCTGCCCCAGGAACCGTGTAGTGATTTCCAGGATCCGGCAGCGGCTGTAAATGCAAGAACCCGGCCCCAACCATGTGGGACCGGGTTCTTAACCGGCGGAGAATGGGGGATTTGAACCCCCGAGGGCGTTAACCCAACACGCGTTCCAGGCGTGCGCCATAGGCCGCTAGGCGAATTCTCCAGCTGCTTCTGAATCAAAAGCAGATACTAGAGTACCTGATGTTTCGCGCATCGCCCAATCGGCCGTTTGCGCGCCGTTTTCGACTCCACGGGGCCAGGTTTCGCCGGGGGCCTTACTGCGGCTTAACGCCGAAATGGACGCCCCCAACGCGCCCATTCCATTGGCACACCGTTGAGCTGCCGGGTCCGGCCCCGTTCAGCCAGGCCACACAGCTCACAATCTGGAGATTGCCCCAATCGGTGTACATACCCATGATCGTGCGTGGCGAAGGGATTGGCAATGGAAATCAGTGGAATCCACTGAAGCGTCGGGCACGATTGAAGCATGACGGAGCTGCACGCCCTGGTGGCCTACACCCCTGCTACCCACACGGACCTGGTCCTGAAGGCCATCGGTGACGCAGGGGCAGGCAGGATTGGCAACTACTCCCACTGTTCCTTCGTCTCACCCGGCACGGGCTCCTTCACTCCACGGGATGGCGCCGACCCGTTTGTTGGGCAGGTGGGCAGGAACGAAAAGGTAGCGGAGGACCGGATTGAGTGCGTGGTCGAGGAGCCGCTTCTGGCCGGCGTCGTTGCCGCTTTGCGCGCCGCCCATCCTTACGAGGAGCCGGCTTTCATGAGCTGGCAGGTGCAGGGCTGGCGCTAACGGACAGCCGATTCGAGTCGGACCGGATGTTCGGGTAAAGTATCTGACGGCCCCTCATGTGGCGTCATCCTGTTGAACTCCCCCAGGACCGGAAGGTAGCAAGGGTAGGCGGGCTCTGGCGGGTGCATGGGGGGTCTTTACTATTCCCCCACAGGGCGGCAGGATGTCAGCCCGGATTGGTAGGGTTTTCTCTGTGACAGTTACTACCGCCCTCTACCGCAGATACCGTCCCGACTCGTTCGCAGACGTCATCGGGCAGGAGCACGTCACCGGGCCGCTGATGACGGCTTTGCGGAAAAACCGCGTCAACCACGCCTACCTCTTTTCCGGTCCCAGGGGCTGCGGTAAAACCACGTCGGCCCGCATCCTGGCACGCTGCCTGAACTGCGCCCAGGGCCCTACAGATACCCCTTGCGGCACCTGCCCGAGCTGCGTTGAGCTTGCCCGCGGCGGCTCCGGCTCCCTGGACGTTATCGAGATCGATGCCGCCAGCCACGGTGGCGTGGACGATGCCCGGGACCTCCGCGAGCGGGCCACTTACGCGCCGGTGCGGGACCGCTACAAGATCTTCATTATTGACGAGGCCCACATGGTCACCTCGGCCGGCTTCAACGCCCTGCTGAAGATCGTGGAAGAACCACCGGAACACATCAAGTTCATTTTCGCCACCACGGAACCGGACAAGGTGATCGGGACCATCCGCTCCCGCACCCACCACTACCCGTTCCGGCTGGTGCCGCCGGAGCCCCTGATGGCCTACCTTGAGCTTCTGTGCAACCAGGAGAACGTTCCTGTTGCCCCCGGCGTCCTGTCGCTAGTGATCCGCGCCGGCGGCGGCTCCGTCCGTGACTCGCTCTCGGTCCTGGACCAGTTGATGGCGGGCGCGGGGCCGAACGGCCTGGACTACGAACTTGCCGTGGCGCTGCTCGGATACACGCACGCTTCGCTCCTCGATGACGTCGTTGAGGCGGTGGCTGCTTCTGATGCCGCCACCGTTTTCCGGGCGGTGGACCGGGTCATTCAAACAGGCCATGACCCCCGCCGCTTTGTCGAGGACCTGCTGGAGCGGTTCCGCGACCTGATCATCGTCCAGGCGATGCCGGAAAGCGCCCAGACCATCCTTCGGGGAATGCCCGCGGACCAGATCGCCAGGCTTCAAAACCAGGCCCATAACCTGGGTGCCGCCGAGTTGTCGCGGGCGGCTGATGTCACCAACACGGCGCTGACCGAGATGACCGGTGCCACGTCCCCGCGGCTGCACCTCGAGCTGCTGTGCGCCCGCATCCTGCTGCCCAGCTCGGAGCAGAACGAGCGCGGCATGGCCGCAAGGATTGACCGGGTGGAACGGCGCCTCAACTACGCGGGGAACGACGTCGGTGCTCCCGCCGGCATGGGTGCGGCCGGCGCCGGAGCTGCTGCTCCGGTTACCGCTGCCCCCGCTCCCCAGCCGGCACGCGGAACTGCAGCCTCCCCCTCAGCCGCTCCGCACGTGCCGGCACACGATGGTCAGGCCGCTCACGCCGAGCCCGCTTCTCCTGCCGGAGTGCGCCCGGTTCATCCGGAATCCGCAGGGGTGCCTGCGGCCTCGCCACGGGTGGATTCGCGCCAACCTGTGACGCCGAAACCAGCAGCCGCTGAAGCCGGCCAGGGCGTTCCCGCCCCTGGCGGCAGTGCATCGTCGGATGCCCCCGCCCGGACACCCCTGACGGCTCCCCGGGTGAGCACCAATGACTGGCCCGTGGACGAAACCTCCGCTGTCCGCCCGTCACCTGTCCGCCCATCATCTGACGGCCCGGCACCTGCACGCCCGGCCCCAGAACGTTCCGTTCCTGCGGCGGTTGCTCCCCCGGCTCCTGCCGCCGGAGTAGAACGTGCCGCCAACGGTCCCGTCGCCGCCCGCCCTGCCGCCGCTGGCGCCCCCGGAGGTCCAGCCAACGGCCCCGGCAACGCGCATACCACCAGCCCCGCCCCGGCGGCTGCCCCCGCAGCAATGGGGGACGTCGAGGTTCTGCGCCGCGCCTGGCCGGATGTCCTGCAGACCCTGTCCAAGATCAAGCGCAGCACGTGGGCCCTCGTGGAACCCAACGCGCAGGTGAGCGCCTTCGACGGCGCGGTTCTCACCCTTTCGTTCACGACGTCCGGACTGGCGGGGGCCTTCGGCCGTGCCGACCATTCGGACAACCTGCGCCAGGCGATCCACAAGACGGTGGGCATCGACTGCCAGATCAACGGGGTGGCCGGCGGCGGCGTGCAAGCGAGCTCTGAGCCAAACCCAAAAGCGCCAGCCAGCCATTCAGCCCCGGCCACGTCAGCTGACGTCGCTTGGGGCTTGGTGCCCGCGCCAGCCACATCCGTGCCGGCGCCGAAATCTTCCAGTTCCCCCGCAGGCGCGGCCACACCGGCGCCAACACCTACGGTGTCCGGGCACACTCCCAACGTCGAAAGGCGCAGCGAAGGGCCCGGCCCTGACGGCAACCGCCAAGGTAGTGCATCCGGCAGCAGCGCGGTGTCAGGCATCGGAGGCGCAGGTATTGAAGGAGCAGAACCAGCTACGAGCCCCGCGCCTGCCCACCCCGAGGGCGCCAACCCTGCCCGCCCGTCCCAGGAAACAAGTGGGCGTCCGGCCGCAGGTACACCCTCCCGGCCCCAGGCTCTGGCCGCCGCATCAACCGGAACCAATTCTTACCCCCCACTGGCGGGGGACTACTCGTACTCGGATGACGACTGGGGCGCGCCCCGCGACGAAGACGCTCCACCGCTGGATGAGGAACCCCCTTTGGATTGGGTGCCGTCTTCCAACCGAGGGGTAAGCAGCCCCACTCCAGCCATGCCCGCACCGGCTCCCCGCAGCTCCGGAAGCCAGGACACGCAGGACAGGCAGGACCCAACCGCCGCGCCCGGAGATGCAGCGGCGCACCGTCCCGCCGCTGCCGATGCTGCCCACGATCCTTGGGCCCGTGCCATCGAACAGGCGCCGGGAGTGTGGGTTGTCGGGAACGAGAGCAACGTGGGCAGGACGCCTTCCCCCGCCACTTCCGGCACGGGGGCCGGGCAGGAAGCAGCGCCCCGTTACGAACCCGCCACAGCCCAGGTGCCGCCGTCCATCCCTGTCACCACGTCCGGGCTGCCCGCGGAACCGGACTGGGGTCTTGCCTCAGCCCCTGCCTCTCCCCTTGAGGATCGGGCACAGCCGGTGGCACCCGGACAATCTTTCCCAGGGCAGGCAACCCCGGTACAGGCGTCCCTCGGTTCGGCCTCCCCAGCGCCGTCTTCCCCGGTCCCGGCCACGCCCGAACCTGAGCGGGTTCGTGCCCCGGAGTACGCCATGGCGTCGGCTGCGCCCGCTGCCATTCCCGTCACGGCCGCTCCGCCCCGACCAGCCCCTTCCGGTTCACCTGTCACCGCGCCCTCCAGGGCAAGCGCGCCTTCTTCGGTCGCAACCCCTGCGGCCGGCGGCGGGGAAACCCGGCAAAGCCTTTACCAGCGGCTGTCCAATAGCCCTGAAGCCGAGGCTGGCCGTGCCAAGGCACCTGCGCGGGCGGTCGCGGCTGCCGCCAGCTATGTCCAGGACATCCCCAGCGCTGACGACGAGACCATCGAGGAGTCCGGTGTGTTCGGGCGCGCGGCGGTGGAGCGTATTCTGGGCGGAAAGCTGATTGAGGAGCGCTCCGCCGACGGAAGCCCGCTCCCGCCCCGGTACTGACGGTTACAGGCCGGCCATTGAACCGGCCGGCCTTGCTCCGGATGCCTTTGCTTTACCCGCTGTCCACACCAAGCTAAAGAGGAAAACGTGTACGAAGGTGCTGTCCAGGAGCTGATAGACGAGCTCGGACGCCTTCCGGGCGTGGGGCCCAAATCCGCACAGCGGCTGGCGTTCCACATCCTTGAAGCAGACCCCCAGGATATGAAACGGCTGGTGGACGCGATCACCACGGTCAAGGACCGGGTCAAATTCTGCACGGTCTGCGGCAACGTCACCGAGCAGGAGCTTTGCAACATCTGCCGTGACCCCCGCCGCGACCCCGCCGTCATCTGTGTGGTGGAGGAATCCAAGGATGTCCTGGCCGTAGAGCGTACGCGCTCGTTCCGCGGCCGGTACCACGTTTTGGGTGGAGCCATCAATCCGATCGCCGGCATTGGCCCCGAGCAGCTGCGAATCCGGGAATTGTTAACACGGCTCAATGACGGTGCCATCCAGGAGGTCATCATCGCCACCGATCCCAACCTTGAGGGCGAGGCGACGGCGACGTACCTGGCACGTATGCTCAAGACCATTGGCATCGCGGTCACCCGGCTCGCGTCAGGCCTCCCGGTAGGCGGAGACCTGGAGTACGCGGACGAAGTCACCCTGGGGCGCGCCTTCGAAGGCCGGCGGAACGCACTGACCTGACCGCCCCACCCCTGCGGGCGCCGGCAGGTAACCCGGCTGCGTGCAGGGGCGTACTTGCTGCGGAGTTCTGCCAGCCACGCAGCATGCACCCACTAGGCGGACCGGCGACGGCGGTCCGCTGCCGCGTGTGCACCTACCAGCAGCGCACCTGCCACTGCTGCCTGCAGGAGAAGCCCTACCGCGCCCAGCGGCATCCGCTGGGCATCCCTGCTCCGCGGTTCACCATTGACGCACAGCACCTGGGTTCCGTCTGCCGCTTCCTGGAATGCCGCTGACAGGGACCTGATGAGTCCGGCGCCGGTGCCGGCGTCTCCGGCCAACATCACAAACAGAACGCTGGGACTGGCAGCGGGGAGCCACATAACCCGCTCCGTCCGGTACACCTCCGCTATCCCCACCGAAACGGCTGAGCACTCGTAGGCGACGGCGGATCCATCCGGCGCCCGTTCGATGTTCAGAGCAACTGTGACCGGTTCCTCTGTCCGGACGGCGGGCACCAGGAAAGCAGCCGCTGCAACACTTCCTGCCACCAGGAACAATGCCAGAGCCCACCCGGCAACACGCGTCCGGCCAGCACGCCACCCCAGCGCGGCAACAGCCACCCCCATGCCTCCGAAGAGCGCGCCTTCAACCACTGCGACACCGGCCGAAATGGCCGCCGCAGTCCCGGGTTCACCGGCGGCCGCCGCTTCCAGCAGCAGGGTGGCGAGGATGAGCACCGCGAAGACCAGCCCACGCAACGCTGCAGTCAGCACGGCAGAAAAGATCCTGCGCTCCGGATCCCCGACAGCGGGCGGCGGCCCGGAACACGTCATGCCCCAGTGCATTGCCACCAAAGCGGCCGTAGCCGGCAACAGCGACGAAGCCATCACGTACGCAGCGACCGGTGCGGGCACCCACTCCGTGGAATCTCCGGCCGTTCCCGGCAGGAGCACCAAGGCGGCAACAACGGCCCACGTGGCGCAGAGGCCAGCCACGGCAACTGCCCAGAACCGAAGTGTCCGGACGGTTCCCAGCACGTCGGCCACGGCCGCCCGCCCGGCCGCACCAAAGCCAGCCGCGACGAAACGCCGGGCACCGCGGCCCGGCCGCCCGTCGTCGCCGTCGTCGTTGTCTTTGTCGTACGGCAGCGGCGGAAAGGCGCCGGGCCCGATCGGCTCGAAATAGGGATCGGCCATCGAATCAACGGATGACTTCGGGTCGTCGGCCACGGGGAGCCCACCTTTCCCTGGTCAGGCCCCAGCCCCGGCTGAAACCGGCAGGCACCCCGGCCGCACGAACTACATCACGTCCCATCGTGGTCCCCCGCCGCGGGCCTGTCCAGAGCTGCAGGCTCAGGCGATGCGCGTACCCCGGGCAAGGCGGCGGGCAGGCGTCCGGAGGGCACGCCAGCCCAGCCACATCAAGAGCCCTGCCAGCACCAGCTGAAGGCCGAGGCCGAGGGGCCACAGCGGTGTCTTTTGCCCCAGGTAGGCTGGCTGCACGATCCCGTTCGCACACGGGACGGTACCCTCCGGCCCCGCCATGGCCTGGCGCGCTGCCTGGCTGATGCCTTCAATCGCCCCCACGGACGGGAAACCCTGCTGGTTGGTGCGGTCCCGGTACGGAATCGCGTCCGCCACCACCACGAAGGGATTCATTCCCAGCGTCCACGCCACGCGCTCGGTGTGGAGTGCCGGCTGCTGGCGGAGGGGGCCGGAACAGGTGTACGTCGGTTCAAAAGGGCCCGACTGCAGCGGCGCATATTCGCGATACTGGGCGTTGTTGGCCATTACCGTTCCCTGTGTCAGCCCCGTGCCGAGGCCGAAGGAAATCAATGTTCCGAAAACCAGGCCGGCCACCGCAAGGTAGGTCACCACGATCGAAAACAGCGGCCGGCCGGCGAGCGCCGAAATGCCGACGCCCAGGGCGCACACGACGCCCACTTCCACGGCAAGCATCAGCAGTGACACCAGCACGTGGCCCGGGGTCAGCCCGCCAAGCGCCACGCCGATGACCAGGAACGGCGTGCTGGCAACGAGGAAGCCCAACGCCGCCAGCCAGGCGGCGAAGAACTTTCCCCACAGGATCTGGCCGGGTTCCAGCAGGGTTACCTGAAGGATGGCCAGTGTCCCGCCGGCCCGGTCGCCGTTCACCGCGTTGGCTGACAAGGCGGGCGCCACCAACAGGGCGAACAACAGGACGAAGGCCAGGACCACTTCGAAAATCATGGAGCCCGGCCCGCTGGACTCCGGCGGCATGCCGAATGCCCGCTGGGCGGCCTGCGAAGCGTTCCAGCTGGCCCACGTCAGCCACGTGACCAGCCCCGTCAGCAGGAACCAGATGGCCAGCATGATGTACCAGCCGCGCGACCGCAGCCGCTGTTTCAGTTCCAAAGCCACCACATGGCCGATGCCGGCCAGGTAGGCCCCTGCTACGCCTGAGCGGGAGGTGTCCTCCCGGTTGCCTGTCAGCTGGCTCATTGCCGCTCCCCCTCGAGGTTCATGTACGTCTCTTCCAGGGCTCCGGCAGCTGGAGCGAAGGAAGTAATTCCGACGCCGGCGAGCACCAGGTCGCGCAGGAGCCTCTCCGCGTCCCTTTCGCT
Organism: Pseudarthrobacter sp. TE3704; assembly: GCF_056279405.1. Taxonomy (NCBI): domain Bacteria; kingdom Bacillati; phylum Actinomycetota; class Actinomycetes; order Micrococcales; family Micrococcaceae; genus Pseudarthrobacter; species Pseudarthrobacter sp. TE3704. The sequence goes on along the minus strand of NZ_JBWCCJ010000008.1, from coordinate 99,054 downwards.
GGGGAGGGTGAGGCTCACGCCCGGGCGGCGCCCCTCCTCAGCGCGGAACACCAGGCCAAGCTCCGTGAGTGTGGCGGCAAGCGCGGAGGTGTCCGATGCCGTAATGGCGTACCGCCGGCCACCGGCGGCGGCCTCCTCGGTGGTCTGCTGCCGGACGGTACGCCCCTTGTTCACAAACACGGCGACGTCAGCGATTTCATCAAGTTCGCTCAGGACGTGGGAGGACACCACCACTGCTTTGCCCTCAGCCGCAAGCTGCCGCAGCATGATCCGAAGCTCCACCCGCGAGCCCGGGTCCAGCCCCGACGCCGGCTCGTCAAGGAGCAGGACGGAGGGATCATGGATCAATGCACGGGCCAGGCTGAGCCGTTGCTGCTGTCCCCGGGACAGGACACGGGCGGGCTGGTCGGCGAGGTCGGCCAGCCGGACGCGTTGCAGCATCTCTGCAACCCTCTGCCCTATGCCGGCAGCGGGAAGCCGGTAGAAGCGGGCCATCTGGGTGAGGATCTCGCGAGCGGTCAGTGACTCCCAGACGCCCAGGGTGTCAGGCATCCAGCCGAGCCTGCTGCGGACCTCGGCCCGGTTCCGGCTTGGGTCAAGCCCGCCGACGCTGATGCTTCCCTCATCCGGTGCCAGCAGCGATGCCAGCATCAGCAGGAGTGTTGTCTTGCCTGCGCCGTTCGGCCCTATCAGGGCCGTGACTTTGCCGGCCGGGGCATGGAAGTCCATATGCTCGACGGCGTGCACCGCGCCGAAGCTGCGGCTGACCGCCCTGGCCGTAATACCGCCGTCGGGCGCCGGCCCGTCCGGTTCTTCCGATGTTTCCGACATCATTGCCATGTTCCACGCACCTGTCCCCCACAGTTTTATGCATCCGATCACTTGAGCGTACGCCCGCCGCCCTTCCCCGGCCCTCCTCCTGCGGGCGGAGATTCGGTCACAATTCAACGCCGCGTTGCGGGCAGCGATAAACTGTCGGAGGAAGTCGCGCCGTCCTGGCGTCAGGCTGCCTGACCTCCAGAACTCCAATTGATCCAGTGAAGGTACGCGCATGAGTACGCCCACTACCGAAGTGCACAACACAACGCAGCCCCAGGTGCTGCCCACCGGCCGTGCGGTGACCAAACAGCTCATCGTGCAGAAGTTCGGCGGATCCTCGGTGGCGGACGCCGACGGCATTAAGCGCGTTGCCAAGCGCGTGGTGGACGCCCAGGAGGCCGGCAACGAGGTAGTGGTTGTGGTGTCCGCCATGGGTGACACCACGGACGAGCTCCTGGACCTCGCCGCGCAGGTGACCGATTCCGCCCCCGCCCGTGAAATGGACATGCTGCTGTCCGCCGGCGAGCGCATCTCCATGGCGCTGCTGGCCATGGCCATCAACAAGCTCGGCGCCTCCGCCCAGTCCTTCACCGGTTCCCAGGCCGGCATGATCACTGACGGCATCCATGGCAAGGCCCGTATTATCGACGTCGATCCGCACCGGATCCGCACCGCGCTCGATAAGGGGAACATCGCCATCGTTGCCGGGTTCCAGGGCATGAGCCGGGCCACCAACGAAATCACCACCCTGGGGCGCGGCGGTTCAGATACCACCGCCGTGGCGCTTGCCGCCGCACTGGAAGCCGACGTCTGCGAGATCTACACCGACGTGGACGGCATCTACACGGCCGACCCCCGCGTTGTCCCCTCGGCACAGAAGATCGACACCATCTCCAGCGAGGAAATGCTCGAACTCGCAGCCTCCGGCGCCAAGATCCTGCACCTCCGGTGCGTCGAGTATGCCCGCAGGTTCGGCGTGCCGCTGCACGTCCGTTCATCATTCAGCCAGCATGAAGGCACCTGGGTCATTCCCAGCGCCGAAGACAAGATCACCACTCAAGAGGGAGTTGCCTTGGAGCAGCCAATCATCTCCGGCGTTGCACACGACCGTTCCGAAGCCAAGGTCACGGTGGTGGGCGTTCCGGACATCCCCGGCAAGGCAGCCGCAATCTTCCAGGTCATCGCCGACGCCCACTCCAACATCGACATGATCGTGCAGAACGTGTCCACGCACGGCACCGGGCGGACCGACATTTCGTTCACGCTGCCCATCATCGAGGGCGCCGACGCCCTCGCCGCCCTGCACGCAGCGCAGGACCAGATCGGTTTCGAGAGCATTGAATACAACGAGCAGATCGGCAAGCTTTCCCTGATCGGCGCCGGCATGCGCTCCCACCCCGGCGTTTCGGCGACATTCTTCAAGGCCCTGTCCGGCGCCGGCATCAACATCAACATGATCTCCACCTCCGAGATCCGCATCTCCGTGGTTACCCATGCTGACCTCCTCGACGAGGCAGTCCGCGTGATCCACAAGGCGTTTGAGCTGGACAGCGACAACGTAGCAACCGTTTACGGCGGCACGGGCCGCTAAGCCTGCCCACGCAAAAGCCGGGCCGCCTTCCAGACTTTCGGAGAGCGGCCCGGCTTTTTGTGGGCTGATGGATCCGCAGCCGGTGGCTCAGGCCTCCCGGTCCAGGTCTTCGCGGCGCACGGCGTAGTGGTGTCCGGTCGAGTCGGTTTCCACCACGAAGTGCGAGAGATCCTCCTCCGAGGCCTGCTCGAATTCGTCATGCTTGTGCACTACGGGCGTATCGGTGTCCAGCCGGGTGGCAGGCCCAAAAAAGAAGCGGAGCCTGTCTGTCGCGCTCATGAACCCGCTGAGTACATGTGGCATTGTTTTCCACCCCCTTCCCGGTATGCCGGGGCAAAGAGTTTTCTGGCATTTTCGGGTGCCAGTGCCCTTATTTTACGCCGCAGCCCGGGAAAAGGCTCCGCCGGGCGGGGTGCAGGCAGGCCACAGGCACCCGGTCAGCGCAGGGACTTGTCGTCGGGGTTCCTGGGAACAACGTAGGTGCTGCCGTCCGGCCGCGTGATGGTCTCCCATTGCTGGCTCTCGGCTTCCCGCTGTGCGAGCAGCCGCCGGTTCTCCTCGGTCATGTCGTGAACCAGGGAGGATCGGTTGGCTGGACCGAAGATGGCCCGCAGCTTGCCGGTGGCCCGCATGAACCGCTGCGAGGCGTTGCCTTGATACTCCGAGTTGCCCTTGCCCATGTCCGGCCCCTTTCCCATATTTCCTACCAAGAGTGTACGCTAATAATTAGTGCACTAACAATTGGAGGACGCCTTGAAGACCGCGGCAACGGCAGACACCGGACAGGACGACGACCTGCTCCTGGAGCATCAACTGTGCTTCGCCCTCACCGTCGCGGCACGGAGCGTTGTCGGGGCATACAAGCCCGTGCTGGAGAAACTCAACCTGACGCACCCGCAGTACCTCGTGATGCTGTCCCTTTGGGAAACCAGCCCCCGGACCGTGCGGAACATCAGCGAAGCGCTGGCGCAGGAACCGGCCACCATTTCACCGCTGCTCCGCCGGCTCGAGGCGGCCGGCCTCATTACGCGCGGCCGGGCAGACGGGAACGAGCGGGCGCTCGCCGTCGAACTGACCCCAAAAGGAGCAGCCCTGCGGCAGCAGGCCCTGCAGGTTCCCGGGACCATGATGGAACGGCTCGGGCTGACGCGGCAGCAGGTCGCCGAATTGCATGCGTCCATGATGGGCCTCATCGCCGCCACGGCCGAAGGCCGTCCCTAGAGGCGCGGGGGCAGGCAGGGGCGCAGGGGCTCCGGCGCGGCCCGGAACAGGCTCAGCACAGCAGCTAGAATTGAAGGATGAAAGAGGCATCGGGCCATGCATAAAATGCGGTTGCGCCTGGCAGCCCTGGCAATTGCCGCGCTTCTGATGCCGGCTTGCACCCCTACCCCGGACGGCGGATCACCGTCCCCATCGGCGACTCCTTCCTCCCCATCGGCAACGGCCTCCGGGACTTCCGCACCTTCACCCTCACCGGACGCTGAAACCTCGGTTCCGGCGCCGGCTCCAGCCCCTTCGCTGCCGCCCGCTGCGGGCCCGGGCCAAGGCAATGCCGAACTGGCCATCACTGTCATCCCTGCCGAAGGCGAGCCCGAGGTAAGCCATACGCTGGTGTGCGAGGCGGGTGTCCCTGCCGCCGAAAGCAGCCACCCCGACGCCGCGGCGGCGTGCGCAGCCCTGAAGGAAAACGCCGCCCTGTTGAACCCGCCAACTCCCGGCACCGCCCAGGCCTGCACCGAACAGTACGGCGGGCCGCAAAAAGCCACGGTCACCGGCGTGGTGGACGGGGTGCCCGTGGACACGGAGTTCGCCCGTACCAACGGCTGCGAAATCAGCGCATGGGATGGCGCGAAGGATGTTCTTGGTACCGCCGGTGGAGCAGCTTAGGCTCCTGGCGGCGGACGAGTGGCGGGCGCGGGAAGAAGCCCACCAGCAGCGCGTCGGCCGTTACGCTGATCCCTACCTGGCGCGCAGGTCCGCCGGGCAGAAACATCCCGTCGAGGACTTCCTCTTCACCTATTACACGCAAAAACCCGGCCAGTTGCGCCGCTGGCACCCCGGGGCAGGGGCTGTCCTTCCGGGAGAGGAAGCGGCCGTCCGCAGCGGCTGGAAACACTACCGGATGCTCGACGACGGCGAGCTTGCCTCCCTGGGGCTGCCGGCGGGAAGCGCCGCGGTCACCGTTGACCGGAGCGCCTTCCTTGCCGACCGAAGGGACGCGGTGGCTTTTGCCGGCATCATCCTGCGGGGTACAGCGGCACGGCCGGCACAGTTCGGCTGCTTCGGCCTGCACGAATGGGCCATGGTCTACCACCAGGACAGGTTCGACCTGCGCCACGAGTACCTCCAGTTGCGTCTGGGACCGGCGGGCACGGACAAGGTGGTGGAGGACAACCGGATCCGCTGCACGCACTTTGACGCGTTCCGCTTCTATACCCCTGATGCCACTCCCCTGAACGAGTTTGCACCCACCCGCGAAACCCAGCGGCAACTGGAGCAGCCGGGCTGCCTGCACGCCAACATGGACCTGTACAAGTGGGCGTACAAGCTGCTGCCCGTGCTTCCCAGCGAAATGGTGATGGACTGTTTCGAGTTGTCCTGGCGGATCCGCGCCATGGACATGCAGGCCTCCCCCTATGACCTGGCCGAATGGGGATACCCCGCCATCCCGATCGAGACGCCGCAGGGCAAGGCGGCCTACGTTGAGTACCAGCGGTCCTTTGCAGCGGAGGCGGCAGTACTGCGGGAGCGGCTTGCCCTGGCGCTGGCGGCCGTATCGGCAGGCGTTCAATGATCGATCTCATCATCAGGCTGCGGGAGGACCCCGCCGCCGTCGAATACGAATTCCGGCTGAAGGCCACTGACGGGACGCCGTCTGCGGACTCAACGGTGCCGGACCCGGCCGCTGCCCTCGCGGCCGTGGAGCGGTTCGGCGAGCAAATTTTCTTCCCGACGCCGGGACCGCCCAGGCTCTGCACCCAGCAGTATGGCGGGCCGCAGGTAGCCGTGGTCAGTGGAACTTTCCATGGGCGCCGTGTCGAAGCCGTATTCAGCAGGACAGACGGCTGCGAGATTTCGCGCTGGAACACCATGGCGCCGCTGCTTGGTGGCGGCACCGCCACCTAAGCATCTAAACCGGCCACGGAAATGACAAAGGTCCCGGACGGTGTTGCCGTCCGGGACCCTATGCCTGGTGCGCTGTAATTGTCAGGCTGCCGGTACCGCCTGCGCGAGGGCCAGGGGCGGAGCCGAGGCCGGGGCGGCGGAGGCCGCTGGACCCACCTGAACGTTTACCCAGGTCCGGATGCCGTTCCCGCCCAGGCTCAGGCGCGAGAGATAGGACCCTTCGGACAGGCCCGACCAGGACACCGTGGCCGAGGTGGCCGTGCCGTTCGGAGCGACAATGGGGTTTGGCTCCACCGTGAGGTTGCCGGCATCACCGGCAAACGTCACGGCCTGGACCGCCGCGCTCGCCTCCCCGTTGTCCGGGGTGGAGTACAGGTTGGCCACGACGTAGTACGTGCCCGCCCGCGGTGCCTCAAGTTCCAGGAACTCGCTGGCAGAGGCGGTGGCCACCTGGGTTGCCGTCAGTCCACCCGAGGCGTTCGGCGCGTATACCACCATGTCCCAGTCGACGTCGTCGGATTGGGCCTGGACGCCCAGGCGGGCAAAGGACGATCCCGCCGGAACATTCACCTGCATCAGGGCATTGTGCGCATCGTTGGTGGGCGCATACGCGCCGGGGGTCTTGGTGATGGCGGTCTGGCTCAGTGGGGCAAGCCCCTCAACGCCGACTGCAATCGGGGCGTCTGAGCCGGACACGAGCTCCATGGTGCCGCTGCCGCTGCCGGTGGCGGAGCTGAAGGAGAAGGAGGGAGCAATCTGTGCATCAACAGGCCGGATGGCGATAGGCGAGGTCACCGTGCGGGGACCCTTCCAGGCCAGGGTTCCGGTGCCGAACTTGCCGACGGCGGCACTGACGTTGCGGATGGTCAGTGTTACTTCGCGGCTCTGGCCTGCCTTGGAGAAGTTCAGTGACTGGGGTTCCACCTGGACGCTGAAGCCCGGCATGGTGACTTCCGCGCGGTACATGCCCGGGACCAGCGCCGTCAGCTGCCGCTTGACCTGGACTTCCCCCACAAGGCTGCCCAGCGCGATGGACGGCAGGTTGAGGTCGCGGGCGGCGATGGTGCCTGCCTGTGGTACCCCGGTGTCCACTCCTTGCCCGTTCAGGAAGCCCAGCCAGTCCTTGATGCCAGAGTTGTAGACCAGCCCGGGGTCAAGGACCCGGGTGGAATCAATGTGGCCGGCACCGCCCTGGAAGGGATCGGTGTTGGCGGAGCCGTCCGCGTTGACCAGCGGGTAGGCCGTGGTCATCATCGCGGACTTCACCATGGCGGGGCTCCACGCAGGCTGCCTGCTGAGGACCAGGGCACCAAAACCTGCAATGTGGGGTGCGGCCATGGACGTGCCGGACATGAACCCGAACTGTTCCCCGTGGTTTCCAATGGTGGAGACGCCGGCCAAAACATTGACTCCGGGTGCTGCGATGTCGGGCTTGAGCAGGTCACCGCCGGATGCCAGGGAGGGGCCGCGGGAGGAGAATCCGGCGATCTGCGGGACGGCGGCCGGCGGTTCACCGGTCAGGTCGCCCTTGACCAGGCTGACCGTCAGGGCGGGGTTAGCCTCCAGCTTGGACTTCAGTTCCAGGCTCTTCGGGGCGTTGACGTGCACGGTGGGGAGGACATGGTTGTCCGCGTCCTCGGAGCTGCTGGTGAGGTTCACCAGGATCATGCCCACGCCGCCCTTGGCCTGGACTTCCTGGCTCTTGGCCGTCCGGTCCACCACCCCGCGGTCGCACACCACCACTTTGCCGGCTACCTTGGCCGGGTCGAGGCTGCCGGGGCCGCAGAGGTTGGGGTTCGCAGCTCCCGCCGCGGCTGCCGCTGCAGCGACCACCACCTGTTTGTCCGCAACTTCCGTTTTCATGATTGACGCACCGCGGTACAGCGAGCCGTCGGAGACCTTCACGGTACCGAGCAGCTCGCTCGGGAAAGTGGACGCGGCAACGGTGGTCAGCCAGGGCGAGGCGTGGTTGACCGTGGAGGCGGCGGGACCGGAGTTGCCGGCGGAGGCGGAGACAAACACACCGGCCGCGGCAGCGTTCAGGAAGGCCAGTGCCACGGGATCGGTGGTGCTGTTGTTATTGCCCGATATCGAGTAGTTCAGGACATCCACGCCGTCCTTGATGGCGGCTTCCACTGCCTCTACCGAAGCGGAGGAGTAGCAGCCACCGGTGTCCGGGCTGGTGTCTTCCCAGCACACCTTGTAGACCGACACCTTCGCGGCGGGAGCAACGCCCGAGCTCCTGCCGAAGCCGGCACCGTCGATCACCTGGTCGACGTTCGCGTTCCCGGCGGCCGTCGTGGCGGTGTGGGTTCCGTGGCTTCCGACGTCGACGGGTGAAATGAGTTCCTGCGGTGCGCGGTTTTCAGGGGCCACGTACTGCAGGAAGGAGTCCGCGAAGTAGCGCGCACCGATAACTTTCGAGTTGCACAGTGAACCGTCGAAGGCCGCGCCGCTCCCTTCGCCCTTCTGGCATTCCCCGGTAAACGTGGTGCCGTCGGCCTTGAGCATGGCAATCTTGCCGTCAGCCGTGCGGTAGGGAACGCCCACCTGCGCTTGGCCCTGAAGCGGCTGCACCGGTTCACCCTGGAGGAAGGGGTTGTCCGGTGCGTAGCCGGAGTCGATGACGCCCACCACCACGCCTTTACCCGCGTTTGCTTCCCCGCCGAACTGCTTTGCCCAGACGCCGTCGGGGCCCGTGAGCTTGAGGAAGTCCGTGGTGGTGTAGTCGGGGGCGTTTTCCACATCCGGCGCCACCGCCAGGACGCGGTTGTCCTTTGACAGGGCGGAAGCCTGGGCCGCGGTCAGCTCGGCGCTGAAACCGTTGAGGGCCGCCGTGTACTGCCTGGCTGGCGTGACGCCCTGGGCTGCCGCTACGTCCCGCTGCTGCTTGCGGAGGTGCGCGTCGTACGCGTTGTAGTTCGAGCTGCCGGCGTCCAGCTTCCTGCCCTTCTGGGGTTTGGTTGCGGCCAGTCCGGGCGTTTCCCCCTCGTACGCTGCTGCCGCCGCCCCGGCCAGCACCACGATGTAGCGGCCGTCGTTGAACTGCGGTGCCCCGGACTGTGTTGTTGCTGATTGCCGGTCCTGGCTGGCCGGCACCGCGGTGGCGGGACTTATGGCCATCGACGTCAGGAGAAGCGGCAGGCCGACGGCGAGCGACGCCGCCTTCCGGAATCCCCCGCCCCTGACGGGGCTCTTTCCAGTTGATCTCACGTGCAACCCTTTCACGATGTACCGGCCCAGCTATGGTTGCGGGCCCGAAACGACAGGCCTGGCATATTGGTTTACAGGTCTTGTAATCAATGAGACAAGCCAGTTCAAACAGTACAGAGTGATAGCCGAATATGACATAGGACACAGGCTGCAAAATTGCCTTCCCCCCGGGCGCCCGCAGCATGATCCGGGCACGAAAAAAGGGCACCCCGAAGGGCGCCCTGATGGCGGCGCGGAGGAACTGGCCGGGCTACTGCCGCGGCGTGCGGACCACGTCGCTGATCCACTGCCGGGTCTTCTCATCGACCGGACCGGCCACGCGGTTTTCCCGCGCTAAGCGGTCAGCCTTGACTTTCTGCAGCACCATCCTGCCGAGTCCGGCGAATACCGCCGCAGCAACCATCGGCAACAGGACGGACTTCGATTTCTCTGCCATCCCGCAATCCTAGTGAAGCCGGTTCGGCAACTCCAGAACCTGGACAGACAAGGTCAGGAGGACCCGCCGAACACCGTGCCCGCAGGCCTGGACTGGCCGAATACAAGCAGGGGCGTCAAGGCCGGTAGAATGGGATGGCAAGCTCGCGGAGCGCCCGTCCTCACTGTCAACCACAACAGTTTCCCCAACCCGGTACGGCGTGAGACGGCACCACTCCGCTGCGCCCTTACCCAAGCTCACGCACAGGAGTTACCGGATGCCCCGGATCGTTGTTGACGTCATGCCCAAACCCGAGATTCTGGACCCGCAGGGGAAGGCGATCGTCGGCGCTCTCCCCCGGCTGGGCTTCACCAGCTTCAGCTCTGTCCGCCAGGGCAAGCGTTTTGAACTGACGGTCGACGGCGAGGTGACCGAGGACATCCTGGCCCAGGCCCGCGACGCCGCAGAGACCCTCCTCTCCAACCCCGTGATCGAGGACGTCGTCAACGTCGAGGTCGTCGAGGCCTGAAATGACTGAACTTCCCCTGATCGGCGAAGCTGTTGCAGTCGCGGCCGAGCCGCGCCTGGCCGGCGCCCGCATCGGCGTCGTCACCTTCCCCGGCACCCTCGACGACCGCGACGCCGCCCGGGCGGTCCGCCTCGCCGGCGGCACCGCCGTCGAACTCTGGCACGGCGACACCGAACTCGGTGACGTGGACGCCGTCGTCATCCCCGGCGGGTTCTCCTACGGCGACTACCTGCGGGCAGGCGCCATCGCGCGTTTCGCTCCGCTGATGTCGAAGATCATCGACGCCGCCAACAGCGACGCGAAGCTTCCTGTCCTTGGCATCTGCAATGGCTTCCAGATCCTTACGGAATCGCACCTGCTGCCGGGCTCGATGATCAAGAACGACCACCTGAAGTTCCTGTGCCGCGACCAGGTGCTGCGTGTCGAAAACAGCAACACCGCGTGGACGCTGGATTACCAGGCGGGCCAGGAAATCACCATCCCGCTGAAGAACCAGGACGGCCAGTACATCGCGGACGAGAAGACCCTGGATGCCCTCGAGGCCGAGGGACGCGTGGTGTTCCGCTACGTGGGCTTCAACCCGAACGGCTCCCGCCGCGACATCGCCGGCATCTCGAATGCCGCCGGCAACGTGGTGGGTCTCATGCCGCACCCGGAGCACGCCACGGAACAGGGCTTCGGGCCCGAGTCGCTGGACGGCATCGGCGGCTCCGACACCGACGGGCTGGGCTTCTTCACCTCCGTTTTGACCAAGATTGTGGGAGGCGACAAGTGAGCATCGACACCACCAAGAAGTTCAATATCGACACCGTCGAGAACGCCGCGAAGACTCCGGACACGGAACTGCCCTGGGCTGAACTGGGCCTGAAGCAGAACGAGTTCGACGAGATCGTCAAGGTCCTGGGCCGCCGCCCCACCGGCGCCGAGCTGGCCATGTACTCCGTCATGTGGAGCGAGCACTGCTCCTACAAGTCCTCCAAGAACCACCTGCGCCAGTTCGGCCAGAAGGTCACCGAGGAAATGAAGAAGGACATGCTGGTGGGCATCGGCGAAAACGCCGGTGTGACCAACCTGGGGGACGGCTGGGCCGTTACCTTCAAGATCGAATCGCACAACTCGCCGTCGTTCGTGGAGCCTTACCAGGGCGCCGCGACCGGCATCGGCGGCATTGTCCGCGACATCATCTCCATGGGCGCCCGCCCGGTGGCAGTCATGGACCCGCTGCGCTTTGGCGCCATCGACCACCCGGACACGGCCCGCGTTATGCACGGTGCCGTTGCCGGCATCGGCGGCTACGGCAACTCCCTGGGCCTGCCGAACATCGGCGGCGAAATGGTCTTCGACTCCGTCTACCAGGGCAACCCGCTGGTCAACGCGCTCGCCGTAGGCGTGATGCGCCACGAGGACATCCGCCTGGCCAACGCCTCGGGCAAGGGCAACAAGGTGGTCCTGTTCGGTGCGCGCACCGGCGGCGACGGCATCGGGGGTGCCTCGGTGCTGGCCTCCGAGTCCTTCGACGACACCAAGCCCTCCAAGCGCCCCGCCGTCCAGGTGGGCGACCCCTTCGCCGAGAAGGTCCTGATCGAGTGCTGCCTGGAACTGTTCAAGGGCTCGCTGGTTGAGGGCATCCAGGACCTGGGTGCAGCGGGCATCTCCTGCGCCACGTCGGAGCTCGCCTCCAACGGCGACGGCGGCATGCAGGTTGAACTGACCTCAGTCCTGCTGCGTGATCCCACCCTGACGCCGGGCGAAATCCTGATGTCCGAGTCGCAGGAACGCATGATGGCCGTGGTCACGCCGGAGAACGTGGAAGCGTTCGAAGCCGTCATGGACAAGTGGGCCGTGGAGTACTCCTGGCTCGGCGAAGTGACCGACACCGGCCGCCTTATCATCACCTGGGAAGGCGACGTGATCGTCGACGTCGATCCCCGCACCGTGGCGCACGACGGTCCGGTCTACGACCGTCCGTTTGCCCGTCCCTCCTGGCAGGACGACGTCCAGGCAGATTCCTTCACCGGTTCCGTGCAGGACGCGGGCCGCCCCTCCGCTCCGGCTGAGCTGGCCAAAGCGGTCACTGAGCTGGTGGCATCGCCGAACATGTGCTCCAAGTCCTGGATCACCGACCAGTACGACCGCTACGTGGGCGGCAACACCTCCATGGCGTTCCCGGATGACGCCGGCGTGGTTCGCGTTGACGAGGAAACCGGCCTGGGCGTTGCCCTGGCCACCGATGCCAACGGACGCTACACCTACCTGGACCCGTACCACGGTGCACAGCTTGCGCTGGCAGAGGCCTACCGGAACGTTGCCACCTCCGGTGCCGTTCCCATGGCCGTCAGCGACTGCCTGAACTTCGGCTCCCCCGAGGACCCGGATGTTATGTGGCAGCTGGCCGAGGCCATCCGCGGCCTGTCCGACGCCTGCATGGTGCTGGGCATCCCGGTCACGGGCGGCAACGTGTCCCTGTACAACCAGACGGGCACCACCCCCATCCACCCCTCCCCCGTGGTGGCGGTCCTGGGCAAGCTCGACGACGTCGCCCGCCGCACGCCGTCGGGCTGGCGTGAGGACGGCCAGGCCATTTACCTCTTGGGCACCACGGCGGCCGAGCTGGACGGTTCCGAATGGGCCAACATGCGCGGGCACCTGGGCGGACAGCCGCCGAAGGTGGACCTCGACGCCGAGCGTGCTTTGGGCGAGATCCTGATCAACGCGTCCCGTGACGGCATGATCGACTCGGCCCACGACCTCTCCGAGGGCGGCCTCGCCGCTGCCCTGGTGGAGTCCTCGCTGCGCTACGGCGTCGGCGCCAGGATTGCGCTGCAGGACGTCCTGGACCGGGACGGCGTGGACCTGTTCACGGCGCTGTTCTCCGAGTCGCAGGGCCGCGCAGTTGTGGGCGTGCCCCGTTCGGAGGAAGTCCGCTTCACCGACATGTGCACCGCCCGCGGTTTCGCCCACACCCGCATCGGTGTAGTGGATGCAGCCAGCGGCACACTTGACATCAACGGCGTGGAGAGCCTGTCCCTGGACGCCCTCCGCGAAGCCCACGAGGGGACGCTGCCGAAGTACTTCGGCTAATAGTCTCCATCGATTGCTCCGTACTTGTCGTTTTGACCTTTCAGAACGACAAGTGCGGAGCAATCGATTCTTAATCACTCCCACGCCAGCCTGCTTGGATCAGCGCCGTGCGGATCTTGGCCACCGCGGGTTTCGCGTCGTTGGGCATGTGGCGCTTCGAGATCCGAACTTCGGTCCACTCCAGGGCAGAGTACCGTTCTGACCGACTGATGTCCCGGACCACCTGGAGTTCCTCCCCGTGGTGCTCACCTTCGTACTCGATCCCGATCCGGTACTTCCGGTAGGAGAGGTCCGGTTCGTGGTGCCGTGTCCCATCCTCCGAAATAATGGGAACGTTCAGCTCGGGTTCGGGCAGTCCGGCCCGCACCACAGCCAGCCGAAGCAGTGTTTCCTGGGGTGAGTCGGAGCCAACGCGGACCATCTTGATGGCCTCTTTGGCTTTGCGCAGCCCACGCTTTCCCTTGTGCCTGTCGATCATCCGTTGAAGATCGGCGATGTTGCACAGCGGCATGTCCCGGCCATCAAACTGCGGACGGGGCACACGCACACAGCTGTCCCCAGCCGCTACAAGTTCATCCACGGTCAGCAATTCAGCGAGATCCAGCCACGTGCGTTCCGGCGTGGTGACAGGGATACCCTGATGGACCGTGACTTCGTCGTCGTAGAGCTTCATTCGGTGCACGATCACGTGCGGCCGGTTGAGATGTGCCGCACCTTCGGGACGGATGATGTGAAACAAATCGTTTGGCTCCTTTCGCTGTCGACGCGGCAGCGAAAGGAGCTCCGCCGCCGTCAGGTGGGACGCGGCGCACCGCTCATTCACTTCAATGAAAGGCCTCACCCTGGCATTCAAGGGGAGTTCCGCCGTCGCGCGTTCCATGCGAATACCCCTGCCATGGCGTTCCAACGACCGGTGCCGCCAGCGCCGCGGAGACACTCCAGTGAACGACGCGTCAGCAATGGTGAAGGGGCGCCCCCGGAGCTCCTCCGGCAGCGGACGTGGGGTCTTCATCGGTCCATGACACCAGAATCGGGCAAAGACCGCAGAAGTTATCCACACCTCTTATCGAATGCTCCGTACATGTCGTTTTCCCGTGCCAAAACGGCATCTACGGAGCAATCGATGGGTCAGTCCTCGCTGTGGATCTCCCGCTGCCGGGCGCTGAGCAGCTCGATCTCGGGCCTGCCCGCTACGAAACGTTCGACGGCGGCCAGCACCTCCACGAGGTGGGCGCGGTCTGCTGCCACCAGCCCGGTCCCCACCTGGGAGCGCCGGTACTGGTCGTGATCTCCCACCTCTGCCACGGAGACATCAAAGCGGCGCTTGAGCTCGGCCAGCAGGGGCCTGATGACGGAGCGCTTCTCCTTCAGACTCTGGACGTCGCCCAGGAGGATGTCGAATTCAATCCAGCCGACCCACATCAGATGGTCAGCTCCCCCATCCTGTCCCAGCCGTCGCCGTCGAGCTGGCGACTGATGATCCGGGGCGTTTCGGCGAGGGCCTGGGGCATGTCCGCCATGGCCTGCTTGAAATGGGCGCTGTTGACATGGTCGCCTGCGGCGTCGTCCTTGAAGGCCTCCACCAGGACGAACTCGTTCGGGTCCTCCACGCTGCGGGACCAGTCGAACCACAGGTTGCCGGGCTCCTCCCTGGTGGCCCGGGTGAAGTCAGCCACCAGATCCATCCAACGCTCGGACCACTCCGGCTTGACCTTGAATTTGACGACGATAAAAATCACGGGGATGTCCCTTCCGCGGCGAGTGTGCGTGCCCCTTTAATGTACCGGGAGGTGACGTAGCGCTGGGCGGCACGGGTTACCGGTCCGCCTGCGGCATAGAACCAGTTTGCCGGCCGGCTGAAAGCCCGGATCCGAAGGAACACGGCGCCCTTGCCGTCGATCTCCACTTCGAATGATTCCTCGCCGCGGGCCGGGTGCCCCGGGAGCGTCCCGTATCCGAACCCTGCCGATTGCGGCAAACCGTCCGGGGACGGCTGCCGCACCCAGACCACTTCACACGGCGCGTCCAGCCTGAAAGGCCCGACGCCGAACCCGCTCACCACCCGCGCTCCGGGCACCGCCATGGGCGAATCGGCACGGACACGCAGCCCGGCCCGCCGCTGCAGTTCCCAACCCAGGATGCCGCGTGCCACACGCTTGTAAACCGCAAGCCCGTTGCCAAGGTGGACCTCCTTCAGCACGCGGGAGAAGTCCGGGGGTGCGTTGCCCTGTTCGGTGCCCCCTATTCCGGGGTAATCGAGGGCCCCTTTCACGTGCCGCTTCCCGTCACGCATCCGGCGCTCCCAGTCGGGCCCATCCCAGCTGTGCCTGCTGCTTCCGGCTGAGGCCCGCCACCACCAGGTCGTAGGAGTCCTCCACCATGTCCCTGACCATGCTGTCCGGCAGCGCGCCGTCCAGCCGGACGCCGTTCCAGTGCGTCTTGTTCATATGCCAGGCACCTGTGATTTCGGGGTTGGCCGCACGGAGCTGCACCGCAAGGGACGGTTCACACTTGAGGTTGACATAGAAGTCGTGAGGGTCCATCGAGGACAGTGCAAAGAGCTTGGCCTGCTACCGGGCACCGGCGGCGGAGTGGGCGCGGACCTTGAACACCGCCGTCTCCGGCCCAAATGGATAATCCTCATAGCTGCCCGGGAATGACAGGCAGATTTTCCTCAATGCTTCGGGGTCCATCCCGCCAGCCTATAAAGCGGGCCACTGCGGTGCTAGTCTGCGAGGATGTCACACGATCAGGGCACCATTCCTGTTCTGGACCTGAGCACCGCACGGCAGCCCTACGGGTCTTTCAGTCCGGAATTCATCGAGCAACTGCGCTATGCCACGCACAACGTCGGCTTCTTCCAGATCACGGGCTACGGGGCCTCCCCCGGCCAGGCTGAACACCTCCTGGATGTCATCAGGCGCTTTTTCGACCTGCCCCTCGAGGAACGGATGAAGCTGGACAACCGGCTCTCACCCCATTTCCGGGGATATACCCGGATGGGCACCGAGGTGACGCAGGGCAGGGCCGACGCCCGTGAACAGATCGATTATTCGCCGGAACGGGAGCCCGTCAGCAGCTACTCGGCGGACGAGCCCTACTGGTTGCTCCAGGGGCCGAATCTCTGGCCGGACGAGTCCTTCCCCGAGCTCAAGCCCGCGGCGATGGCGTGGGCCGACCTGATGTCCGCGGTGGGAATGGAGCTCCTGAGGGCCATTGCGGTGTCCCTCCAACTGCCCGAGGACTACTTTGACGAACCGTTCCGTGATTCTCCTGCCTGGATGGGCAAACTGGTGCACTACGTCGGCGGCGTGGTGGAGGCAGCCGGAGACCAGGGCGTGGGCTCGCACGCGGACTACGGTTTCGTGACGCTCCTTCTGCAGGACGGCGTGGGCGGGCTGGAGGTTCAGCCCCCGGGGGCCACCGGCTGGCTGCCCGTGGAGCCGATCCCGGGCGCCCTGGTGGTGAACCTGGGCGAGATGCTCGAAGTGGCAACCGAGGGATATCTCGCTGCCACCATCCACCGCGTGCAGGCACCTCCGCCCGGCGTGGACAGGTATTCCGTCCCGTTCTTTTGGTCCCCGCGGCTGGACGCTGTGATCAAGCCGGTCCCCCTGCCGCCCGAACTGAAGGCGGCGGCGAGGGGCATCACGGATGACCCCGCGAACCCGTTGCTGGCCTCGTTCGGCCTCAACATGCTGAAGGGCCGGATGCGCGCCCATCCCGATGTCACAGAGCGGCACTATCCCCACCTGATGGCACGCTGAGGAGCCCGGCCGGGGCGGACGGCAGGATCAGGCGTTGAATGTCCAGGCCTGCTGGGCGGGGCAGGCGTTCATCACCACGTCCAGGCCGGCAGCCTTCGCTCGCGCTGCCGCATCCTCGTCGATCACTCCCAGCTGGAGCCAGACCGCTTTGGCGCCCACCGCAATGGCCTCATCCACCACCGCCCCCACCTTGTGGGAGTTTACAAAGCAGTCCACGACGTCGATGGGGTGCTTTTCAGGGGGGATGTCACCCAGGGTGCGGTACCCCTGTTCGCCGTGGACCGGATCACCGGGCAGGTTTACGGGGATGATCTCCATGCCCATCCGGTCCCTGATGAAGAGCGACGTGTCGTAGGCGGCGCGCCATTCGTTGGTGGTGAGGCCTACGATGGCCCACCGGCCTTGGGTCCGCATAAGGCGTTCAATGACAGCAGGATCGTTGGTGTGGCCCATGCGCTTAGCCTACCGGGCGGACTTTGCGTCCCGGCAATGCCCCGGCGCCCAGTCCGGGCTACCGGCTGAACTTCCGCAGCCACCTGTTCCCCGGCAAAGGTTCAGCCACTGCCGCGATGGCATCTTCAGCCTGCAGGACAACGTCCTCCAACGGCTCCACAACATCGCTTACGGGCGGCGGGACGGCCTCATCAGCAGGTTCTCCCTCCAGGCCGGATTCAGGGTTGCCCCCGCCCGGCTGCCGTTGCCGGCCTTCTCCTGGGGTGGCAGTCCCGGCGGCAGGGTTGCGCCGTCCGGGTCCCTGCCCGCCGGCAAGGGCACGTGGAGCTTTTCCTGCCTCACCGGAGGCCACGGCCGACGGGCGGGGTTCCGCTGCCTGCTGCGGCCCGGGTGCGGGGTCCTGCTGCAGAAGATGGGTGTCAGCAGGACCGGGTCTTGCTGACACCGGTTCCGCGGCAGGCTGCCCTGCGCCGGGACCGTCCATGCCATCCGGGTCATCGGGCTGCACCAGTCCGGCGGCGGCCTGTCCCTGGATGGTCCAGGACGGTGACCAGTTTTCCAGAAGCTGCTGAACTGAGTGGCTGCCTCCGCCCGGAGCCGGTGAACTGGCAGCGACTCCTCCTATCCCGGTGCCCATACCGGCAAGCAGGGCAAGGCCCAGGACAGTTGGCCGGTGCCGGCGCAACCGCCGCCGCGCCATCTCATCGCCGCCAGCATCCTGGTCATCCTTCAGCACGTCCAGGCCCGCTGTGGCACGTTCCGCCGTCTCCGTCGCGGAACCCGCCATCAACCGGGCAAGCTGGCCCGAGGGAGCGGGCACGGGAAGGGACGCCAAAGATCCGAGTGAAAGGAGGACGCTGCGGAGCTCAGAATCTCCGGCCTGGCCGGCGTCAATGAGCATGTCATCCACCAGGCGGTGCAGGCTGTCCAAGGAGCGCGTCATGGTGTGAGGTACTCCTTCACGCCGGACAGCTCCCGCAGCTTCAGCAGCGCGCGCCGCTGAAGCTGCTTCACGGCCCCCGCACTCTTGCCCATGGCCTCGGCCGCCTGGTCAACGGTGAGCCCGGCCACCAGGCGAAGCGACAGCACTTCCCGCTGGTCACCGGGAAGCCCGTCCAGCAGCCGAAGGACCTCCTGCGGGGAGATGCGCTCCAGCGCCATATCTTCGGCCGATGTGTCTTCCCGCTGGTCCAGTTCGGGCTCGAACGGCAGTTTTGCGGGGGTGCGGTTCTGCCGGCGATGGTCATCGACCATGCGGGCGTGGGCTACAGAGAAAACAAACGTGCGAAGTCCAGCGGCACCGCCGTGCACAGTGCCCAGCCGGGGCAGGACGGAGAGGAACACCTCCTGCATTGCCGCCTCCGGATCCTCGACTCCGCGGGCTGTGAGATAGCCCAGAACCTGTGATGCATACGTCCGGTAGACGAGGCTGAACACGTCAGCCTGGCGGGATTCGTCCCGCAAAGCCTCGTCAGTCAGTGCATCGGTCACGGACGTAGTGCTTTCAGTCAAAGAGGGGGTTGTTTGCTCGGGAAGGCCTTCCATAGGGTGGAACGCCTTTTCCCCGCATTACTTTACCCCCCGGTAACCACTGCACCGGGACCGCCACGGGCGCCACCGGTTCCGGCATGAGACAGCTGCCCCTGCCACCGGATCAATGAAAGAGCCGGTCTGGAACGTGATGGGGGACAAGTTCCAGACCGGCGCTACATAGGGGTAATCGCTGACGACGCCGAAAGGGTTACGCGTTCCTGAAAAAACTTTCCAAAACTTTTTGGAGGAGGTTCAGCGGGCCGCGGCCGGGATCCAGCGCGGTGCACTCCCCTGCCGGCGCGGTTCCTTGGCGATCGTAAAAGCGTGCACCCTGGCGGGGACGCGCTGGTCATCGCAGTCGGCCTGGGGCCTCATTGGAGCAACAGCGGGAGCCCCGGCGGCGGTCCTGGTTACTGCCCCGGCAGGGCAGAGATCGGTGACCAGACCGGTACCTGCGCATTCACGGACGGCGGCGATCCCGGCGGCGAGTGCGGACTTGTCCTCAAAAGGCCCGGACACCGCCATCACTGTGCCATCGGGGGCCAGAAGCCGGAACCTGAAAAACGAATCTGAATCGACAAAAGCTTCGAACTTTCCGGCCATAAGAAATCCTTCCGGTCTGCGGGATCTTGCCCGGCGACATCCTTGTCGCCAGCTGGTCCGTGCGCGGTGCTGCGCATATTCCCGCGGGTTTGGTCGAACGAATTGGTGATTGCATCACGTGGTGTTGATAAGTCTCTCGTCCAATGACGCAGCCTCACAAGACCAGCCGGGTTAACCCTATGTAAATTGCCATACTTTTGGGAAGACAAACGGCGGGCCACCCATTCGGGTGACCCGCCGTCGTCGTACTTCATGGGACTCAGTCGTTGATGAGGTCGTTCACCACGATGGTCTGGTCGCGGTCCGGGCCCACGCCGATGGCGGAGAAGCGCGTGCCGGACAGCTTTTCCAGGGCCAGCACGTAGTTGCGGGCGTTCTCGGGCAGGTCAGCAAGGGTGCGGGCGCGCGTGATGTCCTCGGTCCAGCCTTCGAAGTATTCGAAGATGGGCTTGGCGTGGTGGAACTCGGTCTGCGTCATGGGCATCTCGTCATGGCGCACGCCGTCCACGTCGTAGGCCACGCACACGGGGATCTGCTCGATGCCGGTGAGGACGTCCAACTTAGTGACGAAGTAGTCCGTGAAGCCGTTGACCCTGGATGCATGGCGGGCCAGGACGGCGTCGTACCAGCCGCAGCGGCGCGGGCGCCCGGTGTTGACGCCGAATTCCCCGCCGGTCTTCTGCAGGTACATGCCCATCTCGTCGAAAAGCTCGGTGGGGAACGGACCGGCGCCCACGCGGGTGGTGTATGCCTTGATGATGCCGATGGAGCGGGAAATGCGGGTTGGGCCGATGCCCGAACCCACCGAGGCGCCGCCGGCAGTGGGATTGGAGGAGGTCACGAACGGGTAGGTGCCGTGGTCCACGTCCAGGAACGTTGCCTGGCCGCCTTCCATCAGGACCACCTTGCCCTCATCCAGTGCCGTGTTGAGGACCAGGGTGCTGTCGATGACCAGCGGACGGAGCCGTTCGGCGAAGGAGAGGAAGTACTCCACGATTTCCTCCACCAGGACGCTGCGGCGGTTGTAGACCTTCACCAGCAGTTCGTTCTTCTGGCGCAGGGAGCCCTCCACCTTCTGGCGGAGGATGGACTCGTCAAAGACGTCCTGCACGCGGATGCCCAGCCGGGCCACTTTATCCATGTAGGCCGGGCCGATGCCGCGTCCGGTGGTTCCGATGGCGCGGCTTCCCAGGAACCGCTCGGTTACCTTGTCCAGGACCTGGTGGTACGGGGCCACGAGGTGGGCGTTCGCTGAAACCCGGAGCTTGGAGGTGTCTGCGCCGCGGGCCTGCAGGCCTTCGATCTCCTGGAAGAGTGCTTCGAGGTTCACCACGCAGCCGTTGCCGATAATGGGAACCGCGTTGGGGCTGAGAATGCCTGCCGGCAGCAGCTTGAGTTCGTACTTTTCACCGCCTACGACGACGGTGTGCCCGGCGTTGTTGCCGCCGTTGGGCTTGACGACGTAGTCAACGCGGCCGCCCAGAAGGTCAGTGGCCTTGCCTTTTCCTTCGTCGCCCCACTGGGCTCCTACGATCACAATTGCTGGCATGGGATCCTCCCCCATTCGTTCGGGCTACACGGGTCCGGCCATGGAGGTGGCTTGCCCGGTGCGGCGCCGTTCATGAGAATGCCCCGAATGGACCGGCCGTCGCTGGCCCGCGGGACGGGGCAGCGATGCAAGAGTTCCGGGGCTCTTACCACCCAAGTTTAGCCGATGAGCGACTTTGTCCACTCGTTGGGCCGCCGCGGTCCTTCTTGCAGGGTAAAGGACTCCTGCAGGCAAAGGACCGCGGCGGGTGGGCGGTGTGGTTACTCGCCGTCGGCTTCCTCGCCCGGCCGGGACGTCTGGTTGGCAAGGCTGTCCCAGAAGGAGGTGTCGGCGTCGGCGATGGATCCGTCAGCAATGGCTGCCGCGGTTGCAGTCAGCGTGGTCACGGTCTGCTGGATCAGGTAACCGTTGCTGCGCAGGCCCAGGGCGACGCCGTCCGCGTAGTGGTCGGACATGCCACGCATTTCGAAGAGCAGTGTTGCGATGCCGTACTCAACGGCAATCCCATTGCGGCTGATGGTTTCGGCGCTGCCACCCACATACTTGCCCAAGTGGCCCCAGCCGGTGGAGTCGACGTTGTTGAACACCACGGCGCCCAGCTGCTTGGACTTTTCCACCACTGCAGGATCGGCGTTGGGTGTGGTGGGGTACAGGATGGACCCCGAGACCAGCTTTCCGTCGCGTACGCTGCGTGTGCCCTGATGGTGCAGGTCGATCATGTAGTCCACTGTGTATTTGCGCATCACATTGTTGTGCAGCGCCTGAGTTTCCGGCTGGACCTTGTCCACGTGGTCGCGGTTGAGGTCCACCTCCTCGGCGTTGTATCGGGTCATGTTGCGGTCGCCCTTGGCCAGGTAGTCATCCAGCGGGAAGTTCACATCCCCCATGGCGCCGTCGGCGTTCAGCATGGGAACGATCAGGATGTTCACGCCGGCCAGGATGTCTGCGGACTTGCCCGTTCCGAGGTGCTTGACAAATTCCAGCGCACCTTCGGTGGTGAGCTGCTCATTGCCATGCTGCTGCGTGAGGTACAGGATGGTGGGTTTCGCCGGGTCCGAAATGTACTTGACCAGGTGGATGTCGCGTCCCTTGACGGTCTGCCCGATGACCTCAAGCTCCATGGCGGACTGGCGTGCATCCTGGTCCTTCAGGAAGGAAACCATCTGGTCATAGGTGGCCAGCTTCGAGGTGGTGATTTGGCCGTTACCGTCGTAGTTCGGACCTTCACCCACTGAATGGGCGAGCGGTGCCGGTCCTGCCACAACGGCAAGAGCAAGGGCTCCGGCGGCCAGGGTCCTGAAAGTTGCCACGGTTTTTCTCACGGTGCGTTACCTCTTTCGAGTGCATTAGGTGCGTCCAGCCCGCTAATGTCCCCCATTGCCGGCTGTGACATCAGCCAACCAAGCTGGACAAAAGCTGTCAATGGATATGACCGGTAACAGCACCCAGTTATTACGAATCGAAAGCTGTCAACATGGCGCGACATATAGCGAAGCGGATTTGCCCGCGCCTGTGATGGTGGATTTAAGTGAGAGTGAACCATCCGGAGCGGCCAAGAGACCTGGCTCAATGACGCCGCAGCAACCCGTCAGGGCAGGACACGTCCTGCCTGCAGAAGGTGCTACTGCCAGGACCGATGGAAAGGAAAATCCAGCATGTCCCTAAACACCGACCACATCCGCGTGACCCACGCAGGTTCGTTGCCGCGCACGCCCGAGCTTATCGCCGCAAACGCTGCGCGCGAGGAAAACCCGGCCGACGTGGAGGGATACAACGAACTCCTTACCGCTTCCGTTGTGGACTTGGTCCAGCGTCAGCAAAGCCTGGGCATTGATATCCCGAACGACGGCGAGTACGGCCACGCGATGTCCGCCGCTGTGGACTACGGCGCATGGTGGTCTTACTCCTTTGCCCGGATGGGCGGCCTGGAACTGGACAATGACGCCACATGGGCCGTTGAACCGAAGGAATCCACCCCCGGCAACGTCCAGCTGACGGGATTCATCCACCGCCGCGACCGTGTTCTTTTTGCCGAGGCCTACAACGATCCCACCAGCGGCATCTTCACCGGCGGCGCCAAGCCGTTCCCGAAGGTCACGGGACCGCTGGTGTACACGGGCCAGGACGCGGTGGCCTCGGACATCGCCAACCTCAAGGCCGGCCTTGCCGCAACCGGATTGAAGGAAGGATTCGTGGCGGCGCTCTCCCCCGGCAGCGCATCACGGATCACCAACGAGTACTACGCCACGGAGGAGGAGTACATCTACGCCTGCGCGGACGTCCTCCGCGAGGAGTACAAGGCCATTGTGGACGCCGGCCTCACATTGCAGATCGATGATCCGTCCATTGCGGAAAACTGGGACCAGATCAGCCCGGAACCCACGGTTGAGGACTACCTCAAGTTCACCCGGATCCGGGTGGAGGCGCTGAACTATGCCCTCCGCGGCCTTCCCGAGGAGCAGGTGCGTTTCCACCTCTGCTGGGGTTCCTGGCACGGTCCCCACACCACCGACCTCCCGTTCGCGGACCTGGTGGACACAATGCTGCAGATCAACGCCGGCGGATACTCCTTTGAAGCCGCAAACGTCCGCCACGAACACGAGTGGCGGGTGTGGGAGGACACCAAGCTTCCCGAGGGCAAGGTCATCATCCCGGGCATCGTCTCGCACGCCACCAACGTGGTGGAGCACCCGGACCTCGTGGCAGACCGCATCGTCCGTTTCGCCGAGGTAGTGGGCCGCGAGAACGTCATTGCCTCCACGGACTGCGGCCTGGGCGGGCGCGTCCACCCGCAGATCGCCGTCGCCAAGCTGGGAGCACTGGGAGAAGGCGCCCGCCGGGCAACCAAGAGGCTCTGGTAACAGACGCCTCTTCCCCTCCAGCCCAGGACCGCCGGTTCCCTGCTCCGCATTATTGGATGCAGGGGACCGGCGTTTCGTTTCCCCGGGCTTGCTAAACTGGAACAGGCCGACCCGGAATCGGTCCACCCCATCTCAACCGCCGCTGATGTGTGGCGCCTTCGTGCGCCCATATCCGCCGGCGGCAGCACCGCCAATCCCCGCAGGAGATCCAGCACTACATGACAGCCCTGGCCCCCGAATCTTTCCATGAGCAGCTCCTGAGCCGCCGCTACGAACCCAATGTTGCCGCCGTCAATGAACTGTGCGATTCCCTGCAGGAGACCCGGCCCGGCACGGTAGTGCCTTACGTCGACCCCATGCATGATGTGGACGAGTGCCGCATTATCAGCCTGTTTTCGAACATCGGCGGGGCCGACGAGTCCGGCTTCATCACCCCGGGAGACCAGGACGCAGCTACCCGGATGCTCGGCATCCAGTGGAAGCTGGGCCTTCGCCCCGAGTTCGTCATGCCCTGGAACGTGCACCCCTGGCACGTCCCGGGCGAGGTCAACGGCAAGTTCACCCCGGACCAGATCCAGGCCGGCCTCAAGCCGCTGCTGAAGTTCCTGGCGCTGGTCCCGCGCGCCTCGGTGATCGTGGCCCACGGCACCGAAGCCAACCGCCTGGCCAACCTGCTGCTGAAGACCGAGGTTCCGCTGCTCTGGCGCCGCGGGCTGAAGACCTACAAGGTGCGGTCCCTGAGCGGACGCGCTTTCGCCGGTTCCCCGGCCCGCCAGGAGGAGTACCTCGAGGACATGCGTGTGGCCTACGCCGACGCCATGGCCCGCACCGGCCTGCAGAAGTCCCCATCCGCACCCTAACCTCGCAAGCTCGGCCAGGGAACCCTGCGGACGTGGGCCCACGCCACAGGACTCACTGCTTACGACGGCGGGCGGTTGCCTTTCCTTGGAAAGGTAACCGCCCGCCGTCGTTCTTTAATGCAACGCGGGGTCACTTTCAGCCCAATCCGGCAGCCGGAGAGGGCGGAAACTGACCCCGCGTTGTTTCTGCTACTTGCCTTCGATCGCTGCCTTGGCGTTGGGGTCCGAGTCGTTCAGGAACTTCTCGATCCGCTCCGGCTCCTCGGCCTCGCCAATGGCCGCAGCTGCCCGGCCCAGCGAGTAGAGCGCGCGCAGGAAGCCGCGGTTGGGCCCGTGCTCCCACGGGATGGGCCCCACGCCGCGCCAGCCGTTGCGGCGCAGCGAGTCCAGGCCGCGGTGGTAGCCCACGCGCGAGTAGGCGTAGGAATCGATGGTGCGCCCCTCGGCCCAGGCCTCCTCGGCCAGCACGGCCCACAGCAGCGAGGAGGTGGGGTGCTTTTCCACGAGGTCCAGGGCTTCCTGGCCTGCTTCCAGCTGCTGGTAGACCTCGGTCTCGGCAGGCAGGAGCGTGGGCTCGGGGCCCATCAGGTTCTTGCGGAACTCGTCTGACATTCCTAGAAGGTCTTTCCGGCCGAGCCGAGCTGCTTGGTGGCTTCCACGACGCGGGCTGCGAGGCCGGCTTCTGCGGAGGCGCCCCAGACGCGGGGGTCGTAGGTCTTCTTGTTGCCCACTTCGCCGTCGACCTTCAGGACACCGTCGTAGTTGCGGAACATGTGGTCCGCCACGGGGCGGGTGTAGGCGTACTGGGTGTCGGTGTCGATGTTCATCTTGATGGTGCCGTAAGACACGGCGTCGGCGATTTCCTGGTCCGAGGAGCCGGAGCCGCCGTGGAACACCAAATCGAACGGGCTGTCCTTGCCGATCTTTGCGCCCACCTGGGCCTGGATGTCCTTGAGGATCTCCGGGCGGAGCTTCACCCCGCCGGGCTTGTACACGCCGTGGACGTTGCCGAAGGTCAGCGCGGTGATGTAGCGGCCGTTCTCCCCCGAGCCCAGGGCCTCAACGGTGGCCAGGGCGTCCTCAACGGTGGTGTACAGCTTTTCGTTGATCTCGTTCTCGACGCCGTCCTCTTCGCCGCCCACGGTGCCGATTTCAACCTCGAGGATCATCTTGGCGGCCGCGGTGCGCTCCAGCAGTTCGCGGGCGATGCGCAGGTTCTCCTGCAGGGTTTCGGCGGAGCCGTCCCACATGTGGGAGTTGAACAGCGGGTTCCGGCCGGCCTTGACCTCAGCCTCGGACGCGGCCAGCAGGGGCAGGACGAAACCGTCGAGCTTGTCCTTGGGGCAGTGGTCCGTGTGCAGGGCGATGTTGACGTTGTAGTTCTTGGCCACCTCGCGGGCGAACGCCGCGAAGCCCAGGGACCCGGCCACCATGTCCTTGGTGGAGGCGCCGGACCAGTACGCGGCACCGCCGGTGGAGACCTGGACGATGCCGTCGGACTCAGCCTCCGCGAAACCGCGCAGCGCGGCGTTCAGCGTCTGGGAGGACGTCACGTTCACGGCCGGGAACGCGAAGCCGCCTGCCTTCGCGCGGTCGATCATCTCGGAGTAGATCTCTGGGGTTGCAATGGGCATGCTGACTCCTATGCTGAGTTTTGTCTGTGGGGCTGGTAACCCGTAGACCGCTGTACGGCTAGGCACCATCCTAGTCATTACCGCACTGGGTGTGCTCCTGGTTACGTCCCACCCACAGCCGCACCCTCGCCTCGCAAGCTCGGCCAGGGAACCCTACGGGTGTGGGCCCACCGCCCGCACCCTCGCCTCGCAAGACCGTACCGGCTCCCGGCCGGGCGTGGGCTTACTCGAGATGGCAGTTCACGGCATTGACGGCGCTCGCGTCTGCCGTTAACTGTCATCTCGCGTCCAGCCCCGGCTTTGCAGTGCCCGCCGGACCCTGGGCACGACGGCGGGACGGTCACCTTCGAGATGGTGTTTGCCGATCCTGACCTCCAGCCAGCCGTGGATCTCGGTCCGGTCCTGCCGATCGATATCCCTCGAATGCTGTTCCGTACCGGCATGATGTCCGCCGTCGTACTGCAACGCGATACGCCAGCGCGGATAGGCCGCATCCGGCCACAGGACCGGGACGCCCCGGCTGTCAAACAACACATGGTTCAGGACGGGTTCGGGCAGGCCTGCATCAACGAGCGCGAGGCGCATCCTGGTCTCAGGGACCGAGTCGCTGCCCACGCGGACCAGCTCAACTGCCTCCCGTGCTGTCCGGACACCCCGCATGCCACGGTGCCGCCCGATAACGTCCCGCAAGTCATCGATACTGCATATAGCTGCCCTGGGCATCGGAAATGCAGGCCCGTGGCAGCAGACCAAATAGTCGCCAACGGCTACCAACTCCTCCACGGTCAGCAAACCAGCAAGGTCCAGCCACGTCCGCGCAGGCGACGTGAGCCGGACGCCGTCGTACTCCAGCACCTCGTCCGGGAAGAATGTCAGCACGTGTCCAACCACGTTGGCGCGGCGCGGGAAGCTGAAGCCCCGCCGCCGGGCAAGGTGGATCCGCCAGTCACCGCTGTGCGTGGCGGGCAGAGGTGCACCCCAGACGCGGGCGGCCGACAAAGACGTAAGGATGGAGGTGTCGTCCAGGTCCGTATAGGCACGCAAAGCTGCTGATCCCGTGGCGCCCGATTGCACCGGCACCCGGACACCCCGTGAAACCGTCACCAGGTCCTTTGCCGCCGTGCGGGTACGTGTGACTCCGGCCTTGTCCGAGGCCCGAAGGGAAAATGAACCTTTGTTCAAATGGTCGGGGAGGATGGCCCTGCGCATCCCTCATTCTGGCTCGTTCACGGAGCCCGATAGGGGTTATCCACAGCCTGGGTGCCCTTCTCCCGCGCGAGATGGCACTTAACGGCAGTTCCGGCCGCTTGGACTGCCGTTATGTGCCATCTCGCGGGAAGGGGCAGTACTAGGTGAGCTGGTTGAAGACGTGCCGCCGCACCCAGGCGTGCATGGCGATCGCCGCGGCGGACGCTGCATTGATGGACCGGGTGGAGCCGAACTGCTCGATGGACAGGGTGGCGACGGCCGCCTCATGGACCTCCGGCGTGAGCCCGGGACCTTCCTGGCCGAACACCAGCACACAGTCCTTCGGCAGCTCGTACGTCTCCAGCGGGACGGAGTCCGGGAAGATGTCGATCCCGATGATGGCCAGCCCTTCCCCCTGCGCCCACTCGACAAAGTCGGCAACGGTGGGGTGGTGCCGGACGTGCTGGTAGCGGTCGGTGACCATGGCCCCGCGGCGGTTCCACCGCCGTCGGCCGATGATGTGGACCTCCTTGGCGAGGAACGCGTTGGCGGTGCGCACCACCGTGCCGATGTTGAGGTCGTGCTGCCAGTTTTCGATGGCGACGTGGAAGTTGTGGCGCCGGGAGTCCAGCTCCGCCACGATAGCCTCGTGCTTCCAGTACCGGTACTTGTCCAGGACGTTGCGCCGGTCGCCGTCGGCCAGGAGGTCGGGATCCCAGTGATCGCCTTCCGGCAGTTCGCCTTCCCAGGGCCCGACGCCGACCTCCGCCTTGGGCGCGGAGTCCTCCCCTGGCGCTGCCTCGCCGGACGGCGGATCGGACGGCGGCGGAGTCTGGGGCTGGTCAATCACGCTTCAACTTTAGCCGCGGGTCAGCCGTCCAGTTTCCAGCGGTTGGCACGGTAGGAGTTGGAGATCTGTTCCAGCAGGTCCGGGTGTTCGTTCCAGTACGTCTCATGGCCGCTGACGCCCACCATCTGCGGAGTTCCCCACGGGGTGACGCTGAACAGGTTCACGGCCCGGATGGTTTCGCCGCGGGCGTTGGTGCAGGTGAAGCCGATAACGACGGCGGCCGTCCGGCGGAATTCGCGGGTCTCGGGGGTGGTGGTTTCGAAGTTGCCCGTGCATTTGTGGCCCACCAGGTGCTGCGGCAGGTCGGCTGCGGGCATGGCAGCGAACTTCGCCTGGATCTCCGCTATGGCCGCCTGCACCTTCCCGGGTTCCTTGCCGTATTTGCCTTCCTCGGCTTCAGCGAAGAACGCGTAGGCCAAGGCGATGCCGTCGCCGTCGCGCTCCTCCGTGCCCTGGGCTTTCTGCTGCATGGGCGTACCGGTGGTGGGATCCGTGGTGATCCCGAAGGTGTCATCGCCGGTCCAGGATTTGAGGTACTGGAAGGAGGACTCTCCTGTGACAAAGCGGCTGAACAGGGGGTCGCCCTCGGCGGGGATGTTGGCCGGCCCCTGCAGGTCCGCCCAGCCGGGGGGAAGGGGAACGGCCCCGGCCGGCACATCGTCCGCGGCCTGGCCGGATGGTGCAGCCGAGACTTCACCCGCTGCGCTTTCCTCCGGAGCCGGCGACGACGCCTCCGCGGAGGGGGAATCTGCGGCCCGCGGCGCGGTGAACACCGGAACTACCCACACAAAAACGGCGACGAGCGCGGCTATAACGGCTGCCGCAACTGCCCCCAGGACGATGAACAGCGTCTTGTTGTTGCGGGGCGGCTCGTGCTGCGGCTGCTGCGGGGCACCAGGTTGCGGGTACTGCTGCCCGGGGTACTGCGGGCCAGAATACTGCTGGTTGGGGTGCTGGCCGGGAAGCGGCGGCGGCGCGTAGGCCCCGGCGGCATCCCTGGGCGGTGGCGGGGCACTGTAGTTGCTGTTGCTCATGGCGGTCCCTTTCAGGTGCTGGTGGCAGCCTGCGGTTCCCGCACGGTGCCAGGTGGTCTCTGTTCGAAGGGACGTGCTGGCGCGTTCCGGCGCAACAAACACTGCGGACATCCCCGGATCCGCAGCCGCTGGCACCTTGGTGCCAGCTAAGAGCTTAGTGGACCGGGCAGACAGGCCGGCCGCCGCGGCCCTTCCCCGCCAGGGGTCCGGGTTGTTCGGGCAGAAGGATGAAAGACTGGGATCCGCAACCGGCAGATGAACCTGGAGGAGAAAAACATGGCAGAAGCGGACACGGTCAGAGGAAACCCGGCGGTCTACCGCAGCGGCCAGGACATCGAGTGCTGGCTGACGGACATGGACGGCGTGCTGGTCCACGAGAACCAGGCGGTGCCCGGGGCCGCAGAGCTCATCCAGCGGTGGGTAGACACGTCCAAGCGGTTCCTGGTGCTTACCAACAACTCCATCTTCACGCCGCGTGACCTTGCCGCCCGGCTCCGCGCTTCCGGACTGGAAGTACCTGAGGAGAACATCTGGACCTCCGCCCTGGCCACCGCCCAGTTCCTGAAGGACCAGGTGCAGGGTTCAGGATCGGGCAACCGCGCCTACACCATTGGCGAGGCAGGACTGACGACGGCGCTGCATGAGGCAGGCTTCATCCTCACCGACCAGGACCCGGACTTCGTGGTGCTCGGCGAAACGCGCACGTATTCCTTCGAGGCCATCACCACCGCCATCCGCCTCATCCTGGCCGGCGCCCGCTTCATTGCCACCAACCCGGATGCCACCGGCCCGTCGAAGGACGGCCCCCTGCCCGCCACCGGTGCCATCGCCGCACTGATCACCAAGGCCACGGACCGGGAGCCCTATGTGGTGGGCAAGCCCAACCCCATGATGTTCCGGTCCGCCATGAACCAGATTGACGCGCATTCCGAGACCACTGCCATGATCGGTGACCGGATGGACACGGACATCATCGCCGGCATGGAGGCCGGGCTGCATACGGTCCTGGTCCTGACCGGCATCACCCGGCGCGAGGACATCGGTGCCTACCCGTTCCGGCCCAACCAGGTCCTGAATTCCGTGGCGGACCTGAAGAACCAGATCTAGAACACGGTCACCCTGGACCCGCCTCGGGGCAGCGGGAAGAACCCGTCCAGGAGCTCGTCGAGGATGGGCCGGTAGATGTTGGGGTTCCAGCCCGGGCTCGCATGCGCCGGGGCGGCACCTGTGGTCTGCAGGTCTGTCGACACCATGTTGTCCTTGAATGCCACGGCCCAGGCTTCGGCTGCCGTCTGGTAGCGGACGGTCCGGTCCCGGGGATTGCCGACGTAGGCCATCTTGGCGGTGCCGATCTTGCCCGCGAGCCGGGCACCCTCAAAGTGGTAGATGTACGCAGACTCCGTCTGGACGAGCACGCTGGACGGCGCGATCGGGGACAGCTGTTCCATCGTCTGGTCCAGGATCTGGCGCCAGCTGCGTTCATCCTTGTGGATGACCCGTTCGCCCAGCTCGTAGCCGCCACGGAGGGTGGACGGGAACCGGAATCCGCGCTCGTAAAGGAACACCACGCCGTCGAACCAGCTTTGGTCCAGGACATCGTGCTTGCTGTAGGGGCTGGAGTCGAGCACGATGAACTCCACCTCCACGCCGTGGATCTCCAGCAGCCGGGCGGCTACCTGGGTTGCGACCATCCCACCGAAACTGTGCCCGTAGAAGAACAGCTTGGTGATTTTCTGGGCCCGGACGTGCTCGATGAGGGCGATCACGATGCTGTCGATGTCCAGCCCCTGGTTGGAGTAGCCGACGGCGGCAAGCCTCGCCCGCTTATTCAGGGACCCGCGCAGTGAGTTGAGGATCCATTGCGCCTCTTCCCAGCTGGTCTTGTATCCGGGGAACAGGAACCAGCTGGCGTCCGGGTAGTAGAGGTCCGCGAAACCGTCCGAAACGGTAAGGATCCTGTCGGTCCGGCGCTGCGACTGGACCTGCCGGGTGAGCAGCATGTCCGCGGCCAGCAGCCCGGAGGCGCCGGCTCCGGTGAGGAAACCGCGCCGCGAGAACTGTTTCAGGGCAGCAGCTTCCGCCAGCAACCGGGCAGCGGAACTCCCGCGCCGGTCCTGCGGATTTACCTCCCCCTCATACGGCACGCCTCTACCGTAGGCACAACCGAAGACACCGCCGCAAGAAGCGGGGTGTAACCATTCAGTGACGCCGCGTCAGCTGGCTGCCTGGCCTTCCGCTGCCGGGAATGGTGTTTCGGATTCCTGCCGGCGCCTCGAAAGTTCCTGGCCTATGTCGTTGTAGCGGCCCAGCAAATCGGGGCCGGCGAAGGCTTTGGGATTGTCCAGCATGGCGAACAGGGAGTCGCTGGCCGCGAGGAGTTCCTCGTCCGTGTACTCCGCCAGCGGCCGGCCGAACAGCTCTTCCAACGGTTCAGCCGGCGCGGCGGGGAGCGCATCGTGCCCGGCCCCCGGGAGGGCAACGTCGTCCTCAACGATGACGAGGGGCTGCACACGGGTGTCGCTCGTGTCTAGGGGGGACGTCCAGCTGTCAGTGGCGGGGGTGAGGTGAAGGGACACGCCGGCACCGTGCAGGGCCGGCAGCGCGCTTGAGTCCATGGCGTTGAGGTCCGCCCGCAGCCCGGCAAGGGCAGAGGACTCCACCAGCACGGCGTTGGAGAGGTCCACCCTGACGTGGGAACGGATACCCATGCGCCTGACCCGGCGGATGATATGCATAAGGTCGGGGCGCGATTCGTGGTTCAGGCTCCCCCGGACGTCGATCCAGACGGTATCGGCGGGGACATCGAGGTTAACGATGGCATTCAGTGCGCGGTCCATAGGTACTCCAAAAAAGGGTGTCTATGGCCGACGGCTCAACCTCGGTAAGCGTATCCTCCAGCGGGAGCGGGCACAACCCGTCCGTCAGGCCGTCTGGCCCGAATGCCTATGGCCCGGTTCCTGGTAGTGAGTACGCGTGCCCGTGCCGCCCACGGAATCCACCAGCGATTTGGCGATGTCCCGCAGCTTGGTGTTGCTGTTGCTGGACGCCTCGGTGAGGATGTTCACCGCGGACTCCTGGCTGCACCGGTTCTGGGCCATCACGATGCCCACGGCAATATCGATGGTGGTCCGGGATTCGAGGGTTGCGCGCAGGTTCGCGGCACTGTCCGTGTGCAGCGAGAACCGCACCGCCAGCCGCAGTGCCTGCGAAATTTCCCGGGTGTAGCCACGGGCCCTCGCGGTGGCACGATCGTCGAATTTGCGCGGGACGTCCGAGTACAGGTTCAGTGCCGCTTTGGCTTCGCCCTGGAGGTTGAAGGGCAGGGAAAGCACCGACCGGAGGCCGTGCGAGGCCACCGCCTTCGCATAATCGGGGCCCCAGCGGTTTTCCTCGAAAAGGTCCGGAACGTGGACTTCTCGTTCCTCCTTGGCCGCCGTCAGGCACGGTCCTTGGGACAGGGAGTACTGGATCTCGTCCACTTCCCGGGCGGAGTCGCTGCTCCAGCCGATGGTCGCGGCTTTGCGGTCGCGGAGCAGCGTGATGCCGCAGAGTGCATCTTCTCCGTCACCTGCCATCTGGTGTGCCGAGAAGCGCGCCAGCTCGTTGAGGAAGTCCTCGAAATCGGCGCTGTCCAGGATGAGGTTCTGGACCTGGTCCGTGGTGCTCAGAGGTTTTTCGGGGGTGAGCATGGGCAGGTTCTCCAACGGGTACTAAAGGGGGTTAACGCAAATAATAGGCCACCCTCAAGTTCGGATCCAATAAAGTCCGGCCCTTGGCCCCCGCAACCGGACCGGCAAGGATCCGGCTGCGGCGGAGAAATAAGACTACGAAAGGCCCAGTTCATCCTTGCCAAAGGCGAACAGGTAGGGCACACCGGTTTCAGCTTCGATCTTTTCCTTGGCTCCCGTATCGCGATCCACGATCACGGCGACAGCCACCACATTGCCGCCGGCTTTGCGGACGCCTTCCACGGCGGTGAGGGCGGAGCCTCCGGTAGTGGAGGTATCCTCCAGGACCAGCACCTTGCGGCCCTCCACGGAGGGGCCTTCCACCTGGCGCCCCATGCCGTAGGACTTCTGGGCCTTCCGGACTACGAAGGCGTCAACGGTACGCCCGGCATCAGCGGCGGCGTGCATGACGGCAGTTCCAACGGGATCCGCGCCCATGGTGAGGCCTCCGGCGCACTCAAAGTCGATCCCGGCCTGGTCCGCGAGCGCGAGCATTACCTGTCCCACCAGCTTGGATGCTTCGTGGTGCAGCGTGATCCTGCGGAGGTCGATGTAGTAGTCCGCCTCTGCTCCGCTGGAGAGGATCACCTTGCCGCGGACCACGGCGAGTTCCTTGATCAGTTCGAGCAGGCGGGCGCGGGCGGCTGCAAAGTCTACTGCAGTCTCACTGTGGGAAGTCATGCGTTCCAGTTTAGTGGCGGCCGGACAGTGTGGATGCTTGAGCGCCGTTGACACGGCTGGCTAGTGTGGACCTCATGCGCGAACTCCAGGCCACCATCATCGAAGAAATGGGCGTGCAGCCCCGGATCGATCCCGCAGGGGAGGTGCGCAAACGTGTCGGATTCCTCAAGGACTATCTCAAGGCCACACAGACCAAGGGCTTTGTCCTGGGCATTTCCGGCGGATTGGATTCGTCCCTTGCCGGAAAGCTTGCCCAGCTGGCGGTCGAGGAGCTTGAAGCCGAGGGCGTTGAGGCCAACTTCGTTGCTGTCCGCTTGCCGTACGGGGTGCAGCATGACGAGGAGGACGCCCAGGCCGCGCTCGACTTCATCCAGCCCAAGACCGAGTGGACGTTCAACATCTCCGCCGCCGTGGACGGTTTCGAGGATGAGTTCGAGAAGACCGTGGGAAGCGAAATTTCGGACTTTCATAAGGGCAACACCAAGGCCCGCACCCGGATGATTGCCCAGTATGCCCTTGCCGGCGAGCATAACTACCTGGTGATCGGCACGGACCATGGAGCGGAATCCGTCACCGGCTTCTTCACCAAGTACGGCGACGGCGGCGCGGACATCCTTCCGCTGTTCGGCCTCAACAAGCGGCAGAACCGGGCACTGCTGGCAGAACTGGGTGCCCCTGCACGCGTCTGGGAAAAGGTGCCCACCGCGGACCTGCTCGATGACCGGCCCGGCCGGACGGACGAAGACGAACTCGGGCTGACGTACGACCAGATCGACGACTACCTGGAGGGCCGCGAGGTTCCGGATGACGTTGCCGAACTGATCGAACAGAAGTACCTGCGCACCCGGCACAAGCGCACCGTTCCCGTCAGCATTTTCGACACCTGGTGGAAGCACGAGGGCCCGGAGGAGCCGCGCGCCGGGCTGTAGGAATCCAGCTGGAAGGTCGCTGAAATTCCCCACCTTTTGGGGACGAACGACGGCGCGCCGCACCGAAAAGGTGGGCGCGCCGTCGTCGTTCCCTGGCAAACGCGGGGAGATTCAGCGGGGCCGCGGTCCCCTTTCCTTCCCCGCCCAGCTGCTGGGTAACCCGGTGGGCCTCCGCCATCAGCAGGCCGCCCAGGCCGCAATGCAGCTCACCGGCACCGCAGGCGACATGCAGCTTGCCAGCCCCGCCGGGCCGCCGTCCAGAACATGGGCGGCGTGGGCGTCGCCGACTACGTCAGCATCCTCGTAGCCGTGTAAGGACGCATTCCCGGACGGGCGCCGCCGTCATGGGCCACTTTGGAGCCGCTGTCTTCATCGAAGGGTCAATTCGACGGCGTGTCCGCGCCAATGTGCCCCGGGACGGTCAGGACGGGAGCCCTGCAGCGCTCAGCTACCGGCTGCGGATCAGCGCCGCGATCTCGCCAAAACTGAGCCGCTCGGCGTTCTGAAGGGCGGTCCGCCCTTCGGGATCGCGGATGTCCGGGTCCGCCCCCGCTTCAAGGAGAAGGCGCACCACCTCCTGCTGCCGCGGGCCGCCGTCGTTCAGGAGGATGGCCTCCTGCAGGGCGGTCCAGCCGAGGTTGTTGACGTGGTTGACCGGAACTCCCGCGGCGATCAGGATGCGGACTGTTTCCACGTGGCCGTGTTCGCTGGCTGGAATCAGGGCAGTGCCGCCGTAGCGGTTGATGCTGGCCACGTCCGCACCCGCAGCCAGCGTCAGCTGCAGCACCTCGTTGAATCCTTCAGCGCCGGCATAGAGGAACGCGGAATCCTGGATTGAATCCTTCGCATTGACGTTACCGCCACGGCTGATCAGTTCCTTCACAAGAGGCGCGTTGTTGGCCTTCGCGGCGGCAATCAGCTCCTGGTCCAGCTGCGCCTGTTCTTCTGCGGACAGGGCCGGCGGGGACACTGTGGCGGGCACCGGCGCTGATGGCGTGGGGTCCGGGACGGGTGTCCGGCTGGGAGGGGCCTGGCTGGTGGATGCCGTGTTCGGTGCACCTGCCGTGGACGGCACATCCTGCGGACCGCCCTGCGGTGCCTGGCACGCTGCGAGGAACACCGCAAACCCGCAGGCGACCACCACAGCCGGACCCCTCAAGCTCCTCATACGGGAAGCCTACTTGGCAGTCCCGGCGCCGGGGATCGCGTTCGCTCCGGCCATGGCACAGGCTTCGTCGAGGGCGCCGTCGGGAGCCCCGCCAACGCCGATGCCGGCCACGGACACGCCGTTGACCTTCAGCGGAACACCGCCGGCCAGGAAGAGCGTGCCCGGAAGGTCGGCGATCGAGGGGCCGGTTCCGTTGATCCGCTTGGCGAGTTCGCTGGTGGGGGTACCGAATGCGGCAGCCGTGTACGCCTTCTGCTTGGCGGCCTCGATGGTGTGTTCTGCTGCGTTGTCACCCCGGAGCAGGGCCTGGACAGTGCCGAACCGGTCCACCAGGGCCACCGTGACAAAGGGAAGCTTGTCCGCCTGGCACTTTGCCAGAGCGGCGCTGACAGCAGTAGCCGAGGCCCCCACGCTGATGCGGTTC
The DNA here is from genome assembly GCF_056279405.1 of Pseudarthrobacter sp. TE3704. NCBI lineage: Bacteria > Bacillati > Actinomycetota > Actinomycetes > Micrococcales > Micrococcaceae > Pseudarthrobacter > Pseudarthrobacter sp. TE3704. The sequence goes on along the minus strand of NZ_JBWCCJ010000008.1, from coordinate 63,018 downwards.
TGCTGGACCACCGTCTCCGGCGCGGGCGCGATGTCCACGGCAGGGACAGCCACGGGCGCAGAGCCGGTTCCGGCATTGGCGGCCGCAGTGGCCCCGGCGGTGAGGACGAGTGCGCCGGCGGCTGCTGCGGCAAATGCTTTGTGGGACTTCTTCATGGTGTCTCCTCGGATCGGCAAACTTTCAGGGCGGATACGGATCAATCCTTCCGGCCGTACCGGCGCCTGCCATCGGGCCTTCGTCTGGACACTGCTCCAACCAAAGGCCAGGCGTATCAGCCAAATGGCTGAGAGCCCTGCAACGGCGGGGGCAATAGCATGGAAGGGAGCGTTCCCCACCACAGAACGGGACATCCCATGCCCACCCGAGTTCACGGCGCTGCGCCGGCCGCTGCTGCCGCGTCTGCAGACCCGGTCCCCCGGAACCCAGGCCGCCCCGGGCTGGGCAGCATCGACACCGCGGTGCATCTCGGTTTCGCGGTGCTCCTGGTGGCATCCGTGGTCCGTTACGTCATGCGGCACAGCCCCGCAGACAATCTCCTGATCCTGGGCCTGGCTGCGGCAGCCTCCCTGTTGTACGCGGCCGTGGCCGTGCTCGCCGGCCGCGGCAGGCCCGGGATGGCGTGGATGTTCGCCCTGGTGGCCGTCTGGGCGGTCCTGGTGATCGCGGCGCCGAGCTTTGCCTGGTGCTCGTTCGCACTCTTTTTCCTTTGCCGCAGCGCGCTGGCCGGGACCGCCGCGTACGTCGCGGCGGGAACCACGGCGGCCGCCACTGCCGCCGGGCTGTTCAAAATGAGCAACGGCACCGACCTTGCCATGCTTCTGGGGCCGCTGGCCGTTGGCCTCATGCTGACCCTGGTGTATGACCGCATCCAGCACGACGCCGAGGCACAGCGCCGCCTGCACGCGGAGGTTTCGCGCGCCCAGGGGCAGCTGGCCGCCAGCGAGCGCCGGGCCGGCACCATCGCCGAACGCGAACGGGTTTCCCGGGAAATCCACGACACCGTCACGCAGGGACTGGCGAGCAGCCTGCTCCTGCTTGAGGCTGCGGGACGGGCCTGGCCAAGCGCCGCCGCCCAGGCTGACCTCCGGCAGGCCACCACATTGTTGCGGGGGAACCTGTCCGAAACCCGGAGTCTGGTCCACGAGCTTGCCTCCCCCGGCCTGGACTCCTCGCCCCTGCCGGAGGCGCTTCTCCTCGCCGCCAGGCAGTATGTTCCGGACGTCCGGCTCCTGGTCACTGGCGAACCGCGGCCCGTTTCCGCCGACGTCCGCCACGCGCTGCTGCGGGTGGTCCAGAGCGCGGCCTCCAATGTCAGGCTGCACGCCTCCGCCGGTGCCGCCACCGTGACCCTCGGCTTCCTCCCCGAGGCCGTCACGCTGGACATTTACGACGACGGCGCCGGCTTTGATCCGGCGGCGGCAGCACCGCCGTCGGACGCCGGAGGCTACGGACTGCGGGCGATGCGGCAGCGGGTGGAGCAACTGGGCGGCGTCTTCTCGGTGGAAAGCGCCCCGGGCGAAGGCACCATCGTGGCGGCCCAGCTCCCCGCACCGGCCGCCCGGCAGGATACGGAGGACAGCGCATGAACGCCATCACTGTACTGCTGGTGGATGACCACCTGGTGGTGCGCACCGGCCTCCGTGCCCTGCTGGGGACCCAGCCGGATATCGACGTGGTGGCGGAGGCCTCCTCCGGCGAGGAAGCCCTCGAACGGGTCCAGGAGCATTCGTCCGCCGTTGTGGTCATGGACCTGGCCATGGGCCCGGGAATGGACGGCATCGAGGCGATCCGCCGCATCCGGGAACGCAACAGCCGGCAGGCGATCCTGGTCTTCACCACCTACGACTCGGATGCGGACATTGTGCGGGCAGTGGATGCCGGGGCCATGGGGTACCTGCTGAAGGATGCCGCTCCGGAAGAAATCTTCGCAGCCATCCGCGGCGCCGTCCAGGGCAAAAGCGTGATGAGTCCGCCGGTGGCGTCCCGGCTGTTCCAGCAGTTGCGCAACCCGGACGAGATCCTGACGCCCCGGGAAGCCGAACTGCTCAGCCTCCTCACCGAAGGCCTCAGCAACCGCGAACTGGGCCAGCGCCTTTTCATCTCCGAAGCCACCGTCAAAACCCATCTCGCGCACATCTACGCCAAGCTCGGAGTGGAAACCAGGGCGGCCGCAATTGCGACGGCAATACGCCGCGAAGGCATGCGCTGACCAGGTGAAACCGTGTTTACCCTTGCAAGCAGGCCGCCAGCCCCGTACGTTGGGGACAGCGGGGGACGTTCTCCGCACACTCCGGGGTGAAAACCCGGAGAGAGAATCAGAGTCACATGAAGGAATGCAGCCATGGCAACAGGCACAGTTAAATGGTTCAACGCCGAAAAGGGTTTTGGCTTCATTGCCCCCGATGACGGGTCCGCTGACGTTTTCGCCCACTACTCGGCAATCGCCAGCAGCGGCTACCGCTCACTGGACGAAAACCAGAAGGTCGAATTCGATGTGACCCAGGGCCCCAAGGGCCCGCAGGCAGAGAACATCCGCCCGCTCTAAGACTTGGAAACTCCGGCGGCTGCCGGAGCCAACCATCCAGCGGCTTCTCCAGCACATGTTGGAGGGGCCGCTGTTTTGCGTCCCGGGGTTTCGCTGCCGCCCACGCTGGACGCCTTTTTGGGATAATTGAGGCATGACCGGACAAGGCCAGGACAAGGATCCATGGGAAGAGTTCGATTCCCTTGGGCCCGCCGCGCCGGACCGGGTTCCCGGGCACCCGGGCGGTGAACCCCAGGGTTTTGGCTTCCGCACGGGCGTACGCAGCGCCCGGGTTGCCGTCGGTTTCGCCACCTACACCCTTGCACTGGGCACAGTCCTGGCGTTGACCGGCTGCATTGTCTTCATCTCCGAGGAACAGTGGCTGCTGGTGGGCCTGATGCTCCTGATCGAAGCGGTTTTCATCCTGGCGTTCAGCCGGCTGGTGGCCCAGGCCCGGAACCGCCGGCCCCGGAGGGGTACGCCGCGGAACCGCCCGGCCGGCTGACATTCCCCGGCTGACAGGGCCCGCCGCCCCTCTCCGCTGGCACCCCTTGACCTTGACGCTGCGTCAACCCGTACGCTCGGATCATGGAAGAAACCGGGACCGGAACAGGAAAAGACTGGTCCATCCAGGACGTGGCCAGGATGGCCGGCACCACCAGCCGGACCCTCCGCCACTACCACGACATCGGGTTGCTGAAGCCGAGCCGGGTGGGCAGCAACGGCTACCGCTACTACGACGGCAGTGCCCTGGTGCAGTTGCAGCGGATCCTGCTCCTCCGTGAGCTGGGCCTGGGGCTGCCCGCCATCGCGGAGGTCTTCCACCAGCAGGCGGATGCCGTGAAGGCGCTGACCCGCCACCTGGAATGGTTGCGGCAGGAGCAGGACAGGCTGTCCCGGCAAATCCTGTCCGTCCGGCAAACAATCGAAACAGCAGAAGGAGGAGGCGAACTCATGGCCGAAAAAATGTTCGACGGCTTCGACCACACGCAGTACAAGGACGAGGTGGAGGAACGCTGGGGCAAGGAAGCCTATGCGAAGAGTGATTCCTGGTGGCGGGGAATGGGCGAGGCAGAGAAGCGCGAGTGGAAGGCCCGCTCCGAACAGCTGGGGAAGGACTGGCTGGCCGCCGCCGGTTCGGGCGCAGCCCCGGAGAGCCCCGAAGCCCAGGACCTCGCCCGGCGCCACGTTGCGTGGTTGGAATCCATCCCCGGCACTCCTGCCGCGGAGAACGGCGGGGACACCAAGGGCTACGTCACCGGACTCGCGGACATGTACGTTGCCGACTCCCGTTTTGCCGCCAATTACGGGGGTGAGGAGGGTGCGGGCTTTGTACGGGATGCCCTGCGCATCTTCGCTGAGAGGAACCTGTAGGAGGCGGGGAGGAACCAGTAGGAGCGGGCTGAAGGCACGGTCCAGGCCGGCGTTTCCCTACCGCGACGGCCTGGCCAGCCGGTTGCCGGCCACTGCGACGGCGCCGGCAAGAGCCGCCGCGACCATGGCCCTGCGCCCGGCAGTCCGCCATCCGCCGCCCCAGCTTCCACGGACGGTTCCCTTCCGAAGTGCTTCCGACGCCTGGTGCAGGTTTCCGGCAGTGACCGGGGCGTGCCGCCGCCGGGAAAGCTGGCTCGTGTCCACTTGGCGGGCAGTGGCGGCTTCGACCGCAGCAGGAGTGACCCTGTGCTGCAGGACGAGCAGCCGTCCGGTCAGTCCTCCCACGACGGTCTCGCGGCGCGGGTGGGTTACCACCTTGACCACGGCCTTCGCCACCCGCTCCGGGGTATACACGGGAGGCATCGCCACCGCCCGGCGGCCGGTGTAGTTTGCTGCATGCTGGTAGAAGGGGGTGTCAATGGTGGCCGGAAGGACGCTGCACACCTTCACCCCGGACACTCCGTCGCGCGCCAGCTCCGAACGCAGGCTGACGCTGAGGGCACGGTTTGCGGCCTTGGAGATGGAATACGCGGCGGAGTAGGGCAACGGAATTTCCCCCACGATCGAGGCGACATTGACCAGGACGCCCGAACCCTGGGCCGCCTGGCGGGCCAGGGCCGCGCGTGCACCGTTGACATAGCCGGAAATATTGACGTCCAGGACGCGCTGAAACTCTTTTGGAGGCACCTCGGACAACCGGCCAAAAGCCCCCACGGCGGCGTTGTTGACCCAAACATCCAGCCGGCCGAATTCCCGGACGGCCCGCGCCGCCAGCTCCTCCACCGCGTCAGGATCAGTGACATCGATGGGAACCGCAATGGCCTTGGCGCCGCGCTTCCTGCACTCCCTGGCCACCGTTTCGAGGGCTTTCGCACCGCGGGCAGCCAGCACCAGCCGCGCACCCTTGCCCGCGAAGCGAAGTGCGGCGGCCCGGCCGATCCCGCTTGAAGCGCCGGTAATAACCACCACAGAATCCTTGACCCGCATCATGCTTCCTTCCCGCACCCCCACCGAAGTGGAGCCAGAAAACTAAGTAGGCTTACCTCTTCGATGCTAGCGAGGCACGGCCTGCGGGACAACGTTCCGCCGGCGGCGGAACGTCGCCGCGAGAACGCAGGCTGTCAGGTGAACGCAGCCTGTCAGGTGAACGCAGAGATGCCGGTGACCGCCCGCCCAACCAGAAGCGAGTTGATCTCGTAGCTGCCTTCGTAGGTGTAGAGGATTTCGGCGTCCCCGAACAGCTTGGCCATTTCGTAGTCGCTGCTGATGCCGTTGCCACCCAGCAGCGAGCGGCCCATCGCCACGGAGGAACGGGCGAGGCGGGTGGTGGTGGCTTTTGCCATGGCGGCCTGCGCCATCTCCAGCGTGCCATCAGCCTGGATCCGTGCCAGCTGCACCATAAGCGAGAGCGATGCCGAGGCGTTGCCCAGGATGTCCGCAAGCTGCTGCTGGACCAGCTGGAATCCCGCCAGTGGCTTGCCGAACTGACGGCGCTCCAGCGCATACTCCCGGGCAACATCGAAGGCCGCCAGCTGGATCCCCGCCGCCTGCCACCCCACCCAGGCACGCGAATCCCGCAGCAGCCCGTTGGCCGAAGCAAAGTCGGCAGCTCCCGGGAGCAGGTTGGCAGCCGGAATCCGGACATCCTCCAGCACGATGTCGGCGTTTTGCATGATGCGCAGCCCGATTTTGTTGGAGATCTTGGTGGCCAAGTAGCCGGGACGGTCGGTCTCCACGATGAAGCCCTTGATGGCCTGGTCTGCCTCGTCCCGGGCCCACACCAGCGCGAAGTCGGCGATGGTTCCGGCACCGATCCAGCGTTTTTCCCCGTTCAGGATCCATTCGGACCCTGCCCGCCGGGCGGAAGCCTCCAGCCCCCTGGAGATGTCCGAGCCGTGGCCGGGCTCCGTCAGGGCGAAGGCCCCCAGCTGGGCGAAGCTCCTGAGGCCGGGCAGCCAGCGGCGCCTCTGCTCGTCGGATCCCAGCTGGCTGACCATGCCGACAATCAGCTCGTTATGGATGCCGGCCAGGGCCGAGAGGGATACATCAGCGCGGGCCAGCTCCACGTACATCAGCCCTTTGAACAGGGCCGAACTGCCGTCCACCTGCAGGGCGCCCAGCCCATGCCTGCCCATGTCCGCCAGCAGGCCGAAGGGAAATTCCTCGCGGTTCCAGTATTCGATGGATGCCTGGCGGACGGACCCCTGGAGGAACTCCCGGATGCGGGCATACCGTTCCCGCTCCGCAGGCGGCAGGAGCTCCACGACGTGCATCAGGTCCGCATCGGGAAACGGCGGCTCGCCGCCGCGTCTTTGGGGCTGCACGGGCTAGGATCCCTTCCCTCGCCGAACCGTTGGATGTCCTAGTATATTCACAGGCTTTTCGGAAAGGGGCTGGCATGGGTACTCCGTTGTCCCGCGATCCCATTGCTGACGCCAGGCGCAACTGGGAAGAGCATGGCTGGCCGGAAGTTGCCGCGCCCATGGCCGCCATTACTGCGGTGATGCGCACCCAGCAGATCCTCCTGGCCAGGATCGAAGCAACACTCAAACCGTTCGGCCTCACGTTTGCCCGCTACGAACTCCTGGCGCTGCTGAGCTTCGCGCGGAAGGGCTCGCTGCCCATGAAGAAGGCCAGCGCCCTGCTCCAGGTCCACCCCACCTCCATCACCAACGCCGTGGACCGGCTTGAACGGGCCGGCCTGGTGGCCCGCTCACCACATCCCACGGACGGCCGCACCACTCTCATCGAGCTCACCGGCGAGGGGCGCAGCCTGGCGAAGCGTTCGACGGCGGCCCTGAACAGTGAGGTGTTCAGCGATTCAGGGTTCAGTCCCCGCGATGTTGACCAGTTGATCCGGATCCTCGGGGATTTCCGCCGGAACGCGGGCGACTTCGCCGATTGACGGGAGCCTTTCCACGGTCAGAGTCCTGGTCGAACAAAGGTCAACGCCGGGCCTTCGCCCGCTTGACCCGCCTGGCAACGAGCAGGACCACGGTGACCACCAGGGCGGCATACACCGCGTAGTTGAGGAACCGGGAGTATTGTTCGATCAGCCGGTACTGGGTACCCAGCAAATACCCCAGGCCAATCAGGGCGCCGTTCCACAGCCCGCTGCCGGCCAGGGTGTACAGGCTGAATGTCCCCAGCGGCATCGACGCGGCCCCGGCAGGGAGGGAGATCAGGCTGCGCACCCCAGGAAGCAGCCGGCCGAAGAAAATGGAGGACCTGCCGTGGCGGCGGAACCACCCGGCCGCATGCTCGAAGTCCTCACGGTCCACCAGGGGCAGTTTGGACAGGCCGCGGATGGACCGCTCCAGCCCCAGCTTCGCTCCCAGCCAGTAGAGCAAGAGCGCCCCCAGGTAGGCGCCAAGGGTGCTGGTGACAAAAACGAGGAACAGGTTCAGGGACCCCTGCTTGGCAAGGTACCCGGCGAGCGGCAGGATCACCTCGCTGGGGATGGGCGGCACCACGGTTTCAGCGAGGGTGAACGCGCCTACGCCCCATTCGCCGAGGCTGTCGATGGCCCGCGCGGCAACGCCCACCAGTCCGCCCAGCCCGTCCGTCGGGCTTGCGGCCCCCGTCGCTGTAACCAACATCAACTCTCCCCCGATTCCCGCCGCAGCGCCTACGCGACTCCTGCCGGTCTTTTCTACCTTACGGTCCTGAACACAAGCTGGCAGCCCGGAAGGCCCCCTACTGTTTCGGGGCCGGCTTGGCCCGCACGTGCATGCGCTCCCCCTGCGTCCCGAACAGGCTCAGGAACTCCACGGCCTTTCCGTCGGCCCTGCCGAACCAATGCGGTATCCGGGTGTCGAACTCGGCGGCTTCCCCCGCGCCGAGGACCAGGTCCTGGGTTCCCAGCACCATGCGCAGCTTTCCATTGAGCACATACAGCCACTCGTAGCCCTCATGCACCTGCGGGTTGGGCTCCTCCAGCGGGCCGGCCGGCAGGATGTGCTTGTAGGCCTGGATGCCGCCAGGCTTCCGGGTCAGCGGAACGATGGTCATGCCCCTCGCCACGATGGGCCGCAGGTGCACGCGGGGGTCGCCCGTGTCCGGCGCGCCCACCAGCTCATCCAGGGGGACCTGGTGCGCCTTTGCCAGCGGCAGGAGCAATTCGAGGTTGGGCCGGCGCTGGCCGGCTTCGAGCCGGGACAGTGTGCTCACCGAAATTCCGGTTTCCTGTGCCAGCGCGGTCAGCGTGACATCGCGGCTGAGGCGGAGGGCCCGCAGCCGCGGACCAACAGCCGCCAGCACGTCGTCGAGGTTTTCATCCATCCCCGGATTTTGCCATACCAGCAAATTACTTTGCCAATACTTCAGCAACGGACACATCATGAATCCATGACTAAAAAGGGAATATCAAGAGTGCCGATTCCATCTATGACGTAGTGATAGTGGGCGGCGGTGCTGCCGGCTTGAGCGCAGCCCAGATGCTGGGCCGTACCCGACGTTCAGTGGCGGTGGTGGACGGCGGCCAGCCTCGGAACGCCCCGGCCGAGGGTGTGCATGGCTTCCTGTCCCGGGACGGAATCGACCCGGCAGAGCTGTTGGCCATCGGGCGTACCGAGGCGGAGCACTACGGTGCCGTGATGGTGCGGGGTGAGGTAGCGGCCGCCAGCGGCGACGTGCGCCGGGGCTTCGAGGTGACGTTCGACGACGGGAGGCGGCTTCGTGGCCGGCGCCTCCTGCTCGCCACTGGACTGGTGGATGAGCTGCCGGACATTCCGGGGCTTCAGGAGCGGTGGGGCAAGGACGTGCTGCACTGCCCCTTCTGCCATGGCTGGGAGGTGCAGGACCAGGCCATCGGCATCCTCGGCAACGGCCCCTGGTCGGTGCACCAGGCCCTGCTGTTCCGGCAGTGGAGCAGCAACATCACCCTGTTCCTCAATGACAGGACGGTTCCCTCTGACGGGGAGCTCGAACAGCTGGCCGCCCGCGGGGTGAAGGTGGTTGCCGGCGCCGTGGAAGCCGTGAGGGTGGAAAACGATGCCCCGCGCGGAGTGGCGTTGGCGGGCGGACCGGAGGTGGCGGTGGACGCCGTGGTTGTGGGAGCACGGGTCCATTCCCGCCTCGCGGCGTTTTCCGGCCTGGGCCTTTCAGCCACTGCGCACCCGATGGGCATCGGTGACTACCTCGAAACCGACGCTGATGGCGCCACCGCCGTGCCCGGCGTCTGGGCAGCGGGCAACGTCACGGACTTGAGGGCGCAGGTGCTGGCGTCCGCAGCGGCAGCGGCGTGGACCGCCGTCGTGATCAACAACCACCTGATGGCTGAAGAACTGGACCGCGATGTCAGCGCCTACCGGGAGTCCCTGGCGCTTACCGGTGCCTGAAGTCCGGCTGGCGCTTTTCCGTGAACGCCGCCATGCCTTCTTTCTGGTCCTCCGTGGCAAAGAGGGAATGGAAGATCCGGCGCTCGAACAGGACCCCCTGGGCGAGCCCGGTTTCGAAGGCGGCGTTCACGGCTTCCTTGGCCGCCATGGTCACGGGCTTGGACTTGGCCGCGATGACTTCGGCGGCCTTGAGCGCCTCGGCCACCACGTCCTCGGCAGGAACAACGCGTGACACCAGGCCGCACCGGTCAGCCTCCTCCGCCCCGATGAACCGGCCGGTCAGGATCAGGTCCATTGCCTTGGCCTTGCCCACGGCCCGGGTCAGCCGCTGGGACCCGCCCATGCCGGGAAGGACGCCCAGGTTGATTTCCGGCTGCCCGAACTTGGCGTTGTCCCCGGCGATGATGAGGTCGCACATCATGGCCAGTTCGCACCCTCCGCCCAGGGCAAACCCGGATACCGCAGCGACAGTGGGGATGCGCAGCCGCGTGAAATCCTCCCACCCCCGGAACCAGTCAGCCGCGTACATGTCCATATAGCCCTGGGACGCCATCTCCTTGATGTCGGCACCGGCGGCGAAGGCCTTGCCTGATCCGGTGATCACCACCGCTCCCACCCCGGGATCGGCATCCATGGCTGTCACGGCGGAAACCAACTCCTCCATGGTGGCCTTGTTCAGCGCATTCAGCGCCTGCGGCCGGTTGAGTGTCACCAGGCCCACCCGGCCCCGCTGCTCCACCAGGATGTTGGCGTACTCCGTCATTCAGGGCTCCCGTCGTCGTGTGCTGTCGTGGCCGGCGCTGCGGGCGTTACCGGCACCTTCCCCGGGGCATCCGGGCCCTGGTTTCCGGACTTCTCCCGGATATCGGTGATGATCGCGGAGAAGTCCCGGCCGGCGCCGCCTTCCGCGGCAAACGTATCGTAGATTTCGGCGGCAAGGGGTCCCATCCGTCCCGCCACCCCGGTGCTGCGGAGGGCGTTGACCGCGAGGTTGAGGTCCTTGGCCATGAGTGCGCCGGCAAACCCCGGCTGGTAGTCCCGGTTCGCCGGGCTGCCGGGAACAGGGCCGGGCACCGGGCAGTTGGTGGTCAGCGCCCAGCATTGCCCGGAAGCCGCCGAGGCAACATCGAAGAGGGCCTGGTGGGTCAGGCCCAGCTTTTCGCCGAGCACGAAGGCCTCGCTGACGGCGATCATGGACACACCCAAAATCAGGTTGTTACACACTTTGGCGGCCTGCCCTGCCCCGTGGGTCCCGCAGTGCACCACGCGTTTGCCCATCACCTCCAGGAGTGGGCGGACGGCCTCGAAGTCTTCCGCGTCCGCACCCACCATGAAGGTGAGTGTTCCGGCTTCGGCGCCCACTACACCGCCGGAGACGGGGGCGTCCACGGAGCGGTGGCCTGCTTCGATGGCCAGATGCGCCGCCTCACGTGCTTCGTCGACGTTGATCGTGGAACAGTCCAGGAACAGGGTTCCGGGAGCGGCTGCTGCCAGCAGCCCCGGCTGCCCGGAGGTTCCGCGGTAGGCGTCGAGCACCTGCTGGCCGCTCTGGAACATGGTCAGCACCACGTCGGCACCCTGCAGTGTCTCCGTGGCGCTGCCTGCCACCGGAATTCCCTGGGACCTGGCCGCTTCGAGGGCAGCCGGGACCACGTCGAACCCGGCCACCCCATGGCCTGCCCTGACCAGGTTCGCGGCCATGGGCCCGCCCATGTGCCCCAGCCCCAGGAAGGCCACGGTGTACTTTTCAGACATGGTCCGTCTCCTCTAATCGCAGTCCCCCGCCTGCACGGAGGTCCAGTTCCCTGCCGTGCAGCGGTTCGAAAAAGCGGGCAACGTGTTCCGGACGCACCTCCCCGAGCGTTGGCGGCGTCCAGCGCGGAGTGCGGTCCTTGTCCACCACCTGCGCGCGGATACCCTCGCGGAAGTCGGGGCCGGACAGGAACCGCAGGCCAACCCGGTATTCCTGGGCCAATGCCTCGTCCAGCGCCAGTGTCCTGGCCCGCCGCAGGGATTCCAGCGTGACCTTGACCGACGTGGGAGACTTCCCTTCGATGGTGTCAGCGGCGTGTGCCGCGTCCGCCGCGCCTTGTCCATTCCAGCTGCGGAGCCGCCGGACGATGTCCTCGGCGTCGGCGAAGGCGTAACAGGCGTCGATCCACTCGCGCTGGCCGGCCAGCACCGAGGGCGGAGGTCCTGCAGTAAAGCGTCCGACGGCGTCTTCCGCGCTTTCGTTTTCCAGCGCGGCCACGAGTGCGGGCAGCCGCTCAGACGGGACGTAGTGGTCCGCCAGGCCCAGGTGCAGTGCGTCCGGACCGGTCAGGTGCGCCCCCGTCAGGGCCGCGTGGGTTCCCGCCTCCCCCGGTGCGCGGGCCAGCAGGAAGGTCCCGCCGACGTCGGGGGCGAATCCGATGGTGGTCTCAGGCATGCCCGTCCGGGTGCGTTCGGTGACCACGCGGACGGACCCGTGGGCGGAAATTCCCACCCCGCCGCCCAGTACCAGCCCGTCCATGAGCGCTACATACGGCTTGGGGTAACGCGCAATCAGGGAATTGACCCGGTACTCCGTCTGCCAGAAAGCTGCGGTCCGGGCACCGCCCTGCGGGATGTCCTCGTAGATGGCCACGATGTCCCCGCCCGCGCAGAGGCCCCGCTCTCCGGCGCCCTGCACCAGGACGGTGGCGACGCCGTCGTCATCAGCCCAGGCGGTCAGCTGCTCCAGGAGCATGCCCACCATCCCGGCGGTCAGTGCGTTGACTGCCTTGGGCCTGTTGAGGGTGGCCACCGCCAGCCGGCCGCGGCGCTCGAACAGCACCTCGGTACTGCCCGCGTCCCCCTGCACCTTGTCCGCACGGCCGGAGGTGCCCGCCATCAGCTTCCCTCCGGCATCACGAAGCTGGCTCCGTGGCGTATTCCGGACGGCCAGCGCGTGGTGACGGTCTTGGTCTTGGTGTAGAAGCGGAAGGCGTCCGCGCCGTGCTGGTTCAGGTCGCCGAAGCCGGAGGCTTTCCAGCCGCCAAAGGTGTAGTAAGCGAGGGGCACGGGGATGGGAACGTTGATCCCCACCATGCCCACGTCCACCCGGGTGGCGAAATCGCGGGCGGCATCACCGTCGCGGGTGAAGATGGCTACGCCGTTGCCGTAAGGATTGTCGGTGCACAGCCGGAGGGCTTCGTCATAGGTGGCCGCCCGGACGACGCTCAGGACGGGGCCGAAGATCTCGTCCCGGTAGACGGCCATGTCCGGGGTGACGTGGTCGAAGAGGGTAGGCCCCACCCAAAAGCCGTCGTCATAGCCCGCTACGCGAAGCCCGCGGCCGTCAGCAAGGAGGGTGGCGCCGTCGTCCACCCCTGCCCGGATGCAGCCTTCGATGCGTTCCTTGGCGGCGGCCGTCACCACGGGACCGAAGTCCGTGCCCGCCTCCAGGCTGTGCCCTACCTTGAGGGCCTTGACCCGTTCCTTAAGCCTGGCCACCAACCGGTCGGCGGTATCCCCGCCCACCGGCACGGCCACGGAGATTGCCATGCAGCGTTCACCGGCGGAGCCGTAGCCGGAGCCGATCAGGGCGTCCGCGGCCTGGTCAAGATCCGCGTCCGGCATGACCACCATGTGGTTCTTGGCCCCGCCGAAACACTGGGCCCGTTTGCCGTGTGCGGCGGCAGTGGCGTAGATGTACTGGGCGACGGGTGTGGACCCCACAAAGCCCACCGCCTTGACCTGCGGGTCCTCAAGCAGCGCGTCTACGGCTTCCTTATCGCCGTTGACCACGTTGAACACACCGTCCGGCACGCCCGCCTCGCTGTAAAGTTCCGCCAGCCGGAGCGGCACCGAGGGGTCCCGCTCCGAGGGTTTCAGGATGAACGCGTTGCCCGCGGCCAGGGCGGGACCCGACTTCCAGAGCGGAATCATGGCCGGAAAGTTGAAGGGGGTAATGCCTGCCACCACACCCAGCGGCTGGCGGAGCGAATGGATGTCGATTCCCGCGCCTGCATCGCTGGAGAACTCACCTTTGAGCAGGTGCGGTGCACCCGCCGCGAACTCCACCACTTCCAGGCCCCGCTGGATGTCTCCCCTGGAATCGGCGAGGGTCTTTCCGTGTTCCGAGGACAAGAGCCGGGCCAGCTCGTCCATGTTGCGGTTTACCAGGTCCACGAAGGCGAGCAGGATCCTGCCCCGCCGTTGCGGGTTCATCGCTGCCCATTCCGCCTGCGCCTTGCCTGCGGCGGCTACCGCGTTCTGCACCTCATCCCGGCCGGCCAGCGGAACCCGGGCCTGGACGCGTCCGGTGCAGGGATCGAAGACGTCGCCGAAGCGGCCTGAAGTTCCGGGGGTCTGCTGACCGCCGACGTAATGGGAGAGCTCGCGCACCATGGCTGATGCTCCTTCGCATGTGGCCCAGGTCATCTTTGGTTGCGAATATACTCGGACTTCCTACTAAGTTCCATCCGCCGTTTCCGACCCTGGAAGGGGCCGGGCAGGCTTCAGCCCCGCTTTACCAGCGGTGGTGCCGCCACGGTAAGTTAGGAACTGTGAAGATAGCTACCTGGAATGTGAACTCGCTCCGTGCCCGCGCCGACCGTGTTGAAGCCTGGCTTCAGCGCAGCGACTGCGACGTCCTGGCCATCCAGGAGACCAAGTGCAAGGACGACAACTTTCCGTGGGAACTCTTTGAACGGATGGGCTACGAAGTGGCCCACTTCGGCGTGAACCAGTGGAACGGCGTAGCCATCGCTTCCCGCGTGGGGCTCGAAGACGTGGAGCGGACGTTCCTTGACCAGCCCTCCTTCGGCAAGGCCGGCAAGGACCCCGTGCAGGAAGCCCGGGCCATGGCAGCAACGTGCGCAGGCATCCGGATCTGGAGCCTCTACGTTCCCAACGGCCGCTCGCTGGACGACGAACACATGCCGTACAAGCTCAAGTGGCTGGAGAGCCTCAAGACGCACGCGCAGGGGCTTGTCACCGAGAACCCCCAGGCCCAGGTTGCGCTGATGGGCGACTGGAACATCGCGCCCTTCGACGACGACGTCTGGGACATCGACCTGTTCGTGAACAACCGGTACACCCACGTCAGTCCGCCGGAACGTGCCGCATTCCACGCCTTCGAATCCGCCGGCTTCACGGACGTTGTCCGCCCCTACACCCCGGGCCCCGGCGTCTACACATACTGGGACTACACCCAGCTGCGCTTCCCCAAGCGCGAAGGCATGCGGATCGACTTCGTCCTGGCGTCCCCCGCCCTGGCCGGCCGGGTCACCGGCGCCTCGATCGACCGCGAGGAACGCAAGGGCAAGGGCGCCTCGGACCACGCCCCCGTGCTGGTGGAACTGGCGGACTGATGGCAGCCATCTGGACCCTTCCAAGGAGACCGTGATGACGGGAAACCTCTACCGGGGCCAGGCAGGCCTGCCATTCTCCTCGACCCTGCGCGTCTACGAACCCCTGGACGCGTTTCCGGAAGAGCAGCGCCCGGCCATCCAGGCGGCAGGAGCACGCACCGCCTCGCGTGCCGCCGTCGAAAACGCTGAACTGCTGGCATCCCTGGGCCGCATCACCCGCTCCGGCGGTGATCCGTTCCCCACGGGCCGCACCGACCTGGTCCGCGTCACCACGGCGCCGGCTTCCCAGGGCGGAACGTCCGATGACGACGCCGACGCCGAACCGGTGCTCCTGTACTGTCCCAGCCAGCTGGTCCTGCGGGCGGGGCTGGCGGCCAACGCCCTGATGGAAGGGATCCACGGTCCGCTGGCCGAACTGTTGATCCCCGAGGAGCAGCGGGACCGGCACCAGGAGCGGATCGACCTGGTCAAGGCCCGCGACGGTTCCATCCGGGTGCACACGCGGGCGTCAACATGGGGAATCCCGTTCAGCTGGTTCTCGCTGTTCATGGAGTCGGACCACAAGGACGTTGTGGAGGCCGCGGGGCGGATCCTGACCGTGCGGGTGTGGGCGCCCATCACCGAGGCGCTGGAACGCGCCCGGTACGCGGTGGCGAATCTGGCGCTGGCGGCACCTGACCTGGACATGCTGGACGATCTGGCCCAGCTCACGGAGTGGCTGGAACAGTTCCACGTGGCGTCCATGGTGGAGCTGGATTATGGCGCCGTGGCTGACAAGGTGTATCCGGACGATTCCCCCATGGACATCCGGCTGGGCATCGAGTGCCTTGCGGAGGGCGACATGACCGGAGCGGCCGCCGCGTACCGCCGGCTGGCGTCCCGGTGGATCCCCATCCGGCAACTGGCCCGCGCGTCCTGACTGCCGCTGGCCTTAGCGTTTAGCAGGGCTGTTAGCCCTGCGGCGGGGCCGTGGTGCGCCGGACGATAAGTTCGTGGGGTGCGACGGCGGACTGGACTGATCCCAGCTGGCCGTCCAGTTCGTCAAGGAGCATCTTGGTGGCCAGCTCCGCCTGTTCATCCGGCCGCTGCCCTACCGTGGTCAGGCCCATGGGATCGGCAAAATCGTGGTTATCGATGCCCACCACCGAGAGGTCCTCCGGCACCCGGACACCAAGCCTGGATGCTTCGAAGATGACCCCCATGGCCATTTCGTCCGAGGCGCAGAAAATAGCGGTTGGTTTGTCGCCCGGTCTGGACCACAGCCTGCGAAGGGCTTCCTGCCCGCTTCGTACAGTGAAGTCGCCCCATTCGTCCCACTCCGGCCGGGTGGGAAGTCCGGCCGCCGTCATCACGTCCTTGAACGCCAGGATACGCACGCGGGGAACATCGAAGTTGAGGTCAGTCTCGTCGTCGCCATGCAAGAGGGCGATGTCCCGGTGGCCCAGGTCGATGAGGTGCCGGACTGCTGTTGAGGCGGCGGCGTAGTCATCGATGCCGATGTAGGCGCACTCTTCCACATGGCCGCCCACCACAACCAGCGGGATATCGATCTTCTGCAGGTGGTCCAGCTCTTCGTGCGTCAACGCCATACACAGGACCAGGAGGGCGTCGATCTGCTTGTAGACCATGGTCTTGCTGAACAGCCGTTCCCGGTTGCTGCCGTGCCCGCCCAGGTTGAAGAGGGAGAGGTTGTAGTGCCGGGCATGGAGTTCCCGGTCGGCCCCCTCAATGGCCTTGGAAAAGAACCACCGGCTGACGAACGGGGCCAGAACGCCGATGGTCTTGGTGCGGCCGGTGGCAAGGCCGGAGGCGGACGACGACGCTACGTAACCCAGGTTCGCGGCAACCTCGAGGATCTTTTCCCGCGTTGCCGGCGAAACCCGGGGCAGTCCCCGGACCGCCCGCGACACGGTGGCAGTTGAGACACCTGCCGCCGCAGCAACGTCCTCGATACTGACGCCGTTGTGGCCGCCCCGTTGGGACCTCTCAGTTGTGCGTGCCACGGTGTCCCCTCAATAACTCCTTGCAGCGTAAGGCGCTCCGCCCTGCGTTACCCCAAACCTTCGTATTTTTGCATCCCGTCCAGGCATGGTGTTAAACGCAGCGGGATGTGACCTGTTACCTGCGTGCCGGGAGCTTGCGGCGGAGCCGCACCATGCCGTACAGCGCCAGGAGCGTTGCCAGCAGGCCAAGGGCCCAGCCGAGGGCGGGCTGGGCCGTCACCTCCATCCAGACGGTGACGACCAGCAGGACCAGGGCCCAAAAACCGAGGAATCCGATGATGATGTCGAAGTCCTCGCCGGACCTGGCACGCCGGCGGCTGCTTCCCGCCCCCGTCGAGCGGGAACGGGAAGCGTCGCCCGTCACTTGACTGCACCTGCTGTCAGGCCGGCCACAATCTTGCGCTGGAATACCAGCACCAGGATCACCAGCGGAATGGTGACGATGGTGCCTGCGGCCATGATGGCCGTGTACGGGATCTGGTTGGGCTGCGCGCCGGCAAAGCTGGCAATGGCAACCGTGACCGGTTTCGTGGCCTCATTCGACAGCTGGCTGGCGATCAGGAACTCGTTCCAGGAGGAGATGAACGCCAGGATCGCGGTGGTGAAGATGGCCGGTGCTGCCAGGGGCATGATCACCTTCCGGAACGCCTGGCCCTGCGTGCAGCCGTCAACACGGGCTGATTCCTCGAGCTCCCACGGCATCTCGCGGAAGAAGGAGGTCAGGGTGTAGACGGTGAGCGGCAGGACGAAGGAGATGTTCGGGATGATCAGGGCCTGGTAGCTGCCCATCCAGCCGATGTTGGTGAACAGCTGGAACAGCGGGGTGATAAGGGCAACGCCGGGGAACATGGAAGCGCCCAGGATGAAGCCCAGAACCAGGTACTTGAACCGGAAGTTCAGGCGCGCCAATGCATACGCGGCGAACACACCGATCACCAGCGAGATCACAGTGACAGTGACGCCAATGAAAATACTGTTCAGCAGCGCCTGGCCGAACCTGTTGCCGAACGAGGTATCGAAGGCCGTGATGAAGTTGTCCAGCGTCACGTGCGTCGGCCACGGCGTGGTGTCGTAGGTGAAGCCAACCTCACGGAACGCCGTCACCACCATCCAGTAAGCGGGTGCAAGGCACCAGATCAGGATCACGGCGGCGCTGATGTACGTGCGGGCGCTCGCCCACTTCTCCCGGGTCTGCGAAGCTTTACGCCCCTTGTCCTGCTGCGCCCGCAGTGCGGTGGAGGCAGATGTGGTTGTCATTTCTTCCCCTTGCCGGTGGCTCCGCTTTGTTCCACAACGTTCGCACCAAGGAACCGGACGAAAATGAATGCGACCAGGAAGATGATGATGAACGTAATGGTGGACAACGCGGCTGCTGAATTGAACCCTTGCCTGATTTGGTTAATCACCAGGATGGACAGCGTGGTGGTGTTGTTGGCACCGCCGGTGAGGATGTAAGGAAGGTCAAACATACGCAGCGCGTCCAGGGTACGGAACAGGATCGCCACCATCAGGGCCGGTTTGACGAGCGGAAGCGTGATCAGCCGGAAGCGCTGCCAGGCCGTGGTGCCGTCCACCTTTGCGGCTTCATACACTTCGGCAGGGATCATCTGCAGGCCTGCAAGGATGAGCAGCGCCATAAACGGCGTGGTCTTCCAGGTGTCGGCAATGATCACCGCCCATTTTGCGGGCCATTCACTGCCGGTCCACAGGATGGAGACATTGAACAGCTTGTTGATGATGCCGTTGAAATCGAACATAAAGAGCCACAGCTGTGCGGTAACGGCGGTGGGGATAGCCCATGGAACGAGCACGGCTGCGCGGACCAGGCCACGGCCCTTGAACGTCCGGGACATGATCATGGCCATCCAGAAACCGAGGACGGTTTCGAAGGCCACAGTAACCACCGTGAACAGGAATGTGGTGCCTGTCGCCGTCCAGAACTGGCCCCCGAGGGTGCCGGGCGGACAAGCGACCGTGCCGCCGCCTTGGGCCGCGCACTGCTGCCCCAGCCAGTTCACATAGTTCTGGATGCCCGCCGGGCCGCCGGCCGTAAACAGACCTGTAACCGGATCGAGTCCGGCGTCCTTCTGGAAGGACATGACGATCGCGCTGATGATCGGGTAAACGATCACAATGCCGAGCGCAATGATGGTGGGGGCAAGGAGCCATGTGGCCCACTTGCCCTGGCTGAGGATCTTGTTGTCTTCGCCTACACCCTTAGGCCCGTGGTGGACCGGGGTGGCGCCCGACGCCGGCTTGACCGGCGTCGGGCCCAGTTCGGTAGCCATGGTTTGCTACGATCCCGCGCCGGCGGTCTCGATCGACTTCTGCATGTCGGACAGCGCATCCTTGGCCGGCTTCTCACCCTTCAGTGCCGCGTAGGCATTTTCCTGGATGGCCTGGGTGACAGCGGGGTAGAACGGCGTCACCGGACGGGGAACAGCGTTCTCGATGGAGGTCTTCAGGACCGGCAGGTACGGCAGCTTGGCAACCAGTTCCTGGTCCTCATAGAGAGCGCCGAAGACCGGAGCCAGCGAACCCTGGGTTGCGAAGAACTTCTGCTGTTCCTCTTCGATCAGGAACTTGACGAAGTCCAGGGCGGTCGCCTTGTGATCGGAGTAGACGCTGATGGCTGCGCTGTGGCCGCCGAGGGACGAGGCACCGGGGCCATCCGCGCCGGGCAGGGCAGCCATGCCCAGAACGTCCTTCACCTGCGAGGAACCTTCAGTGGTGGCCAGGTTGTACACGTAAGGCCAGTTGCGGAGGAACAGCAACTTGCCTTCCTGGAAGGCACGGCGGCTTTCCTCTTCCTGGTAGGTGATCGCCTCAGCGGGGATGTTCCCGTTCTTGAATGCTTCCACCAGGTTGTTCAGGCCTTCTTCAGCCTCCGGGGTGTTCAGGTTCGGCTTGCCCTCGTCATCCAGGACAGAACCGCCGGCCGAGTTGATGGCCTCGGACGCATTGACCGTGAGGCCTTCATACTGCTTGAACTGGCCTGAGTAGCACCCGATGTTGTTTTCCTTGGCAATGGAGCACATCTCCATCATCTCGGCCCAGGTCTTGGGCGCCTCGGGCACCAAGTCCTTGCGGTAGTAGAGGATGCCGCCATCGGAGGAGACCGGAGCCGCGTACAGGGTGCCCTTGTAGGAACCGGCCTCAACGGTGGGTTCGAGCATGCCCTCGGTCTCCACAGCCATCTTGTCCTTGAGCGGCTGCAGCCACCCCTTGGCTGCGAACTCAGCAGTCCACACAACATCCACGCTGGCAACGTCGTAATCCGCGTTCTTGGCCTGGAAGTTCTGCACGAGGTCATCGTGCTGCTGGTCGGCCTGGTCGGTCTGTTCCTTGAACGTGACCTTCTCGTCGGGGTGGGCAGCGTTCCACTTTTCGATCAGCGGACGCACCACGTTGCTGTTGTCCTTGCCCTGTACGTAGGTGATGGGGCCCCGGCTGTCCAGGTTTGCTTCGGCGTCGGTTCCACCGCCACCCGTGGTCCCGCCGCCGCCTCCGCCGCCACAGGCGGACAAGGTCAGGGCAAGGACGCCGGCAGTGGCAGCCGGAAGAAGGAATCTAGGGGTTTTCATTAGCTTGAAGCTCCTCGCTGAGTGACAAGTAAGTCGACAGTGCGCTCGTTTGGTGAGGTTGTTGTGGTGACCATCACACTAGTAATGTGACTGCGGGTAATGCAAGCGTTTACATCAAAAAGTTATCTGAGAGGAACCAAATGTCCAACCTGAGCGTTCCTGCCGCCGCCCCGGCCCGTTCCGAATGGTGGGCGGACGCTGTTGTCTACCAGATTTACCCGCGGTCCTTCGCCGATGGAAACGGCGACGGAATGGGCGATCTGCGCGGCATAGTGGCCCGCCTTCCCTACCTCGAACGCCTGGGGGTGGACGCGATCTGGCTGTCCCCGTTCTACAAGTCGCCGCAGGCCGACGGCGGGTACGACGTCGCGGACTACCGCCAGGTGGACCCGCTGTTCGGCTCGCTGGCCGACTTCGACGCCATGTTGCAGGATGCTCACAACAGGAACCTGAAGGTCATCGTCGACCTGGTTCCCAACCACACCTCCGATGAACACGTATGGTTCCAGGAGGCCCTGGCTTCGCTGCCGGGGTCACCGGAACGGGAGCGCTACATCTTCCGCCCTGGCAAGGACGAGGTTCCCGGGTCGGGGGACGGCAACCGGGCACCGAACAACTGGCGGTCGATTTTCGGCGGGCCGGCCTGGAGCAGGGTCCGGGGCGCTGACGGCTCCCCCGGCGAGTGGTACCTGCACCTGTTTGATACCAAACAGCCGGACCTGAACTGGGAAAACCCCGAGGTACAGGAAGAGATGCGGTCAGTTCTCCGTTTCTGGCTGGACCGGGGCGTGGACGGCTTCAGGGTGGACGTAGCCCATGGCATGGTCAAGGAAAAAGGCCTGCCCGACTGGGACGGGGTGGCTGCCATGGTGGAAGGCACCGCCGGCACGCGCCCTGGTGCAACACCACCCGGCGACGCGCCCGGCGCCCATACCGACGCCGAAGAACCGCACCGTGCTGTGTCTCCGGTGTACCCGCCGTCGCCGTTTTTCGACCAGGACGGGGTGCACGAGATCTACCGTGACTGGCACAGGGTCCTGGCAGAGTACGCTGGCGACCGGATGATGGTGGCGGAAGCCTGGGTGGAGCCGGCGGAACGGCTGGCACTCTACGTCCGGCCCGACGAGATGCAGCAGGCATTCAATTTCGATTTCCTGCTGGCCGGCTGGGACGCTGAACGCCTGGCCGAGGCTGTGGAAGCCTCCCTTGCAGCCGCAGCGTCCGTCGGCGCGCCCTGCACCTGGGTCCTCAGCAACCATGACACAGTCCGCCATCCCACCCGCTTCGGGCTGTCCGATCCCACAACCTTCCCCAAGGGCATCGCCGCGGATGACGAGCAACCGGATGCCGCCCTGGGACTGGCCCGTGCCCGCGCTGCCACCCTGGTTTCGCTGGCCTTGCCCGGTTCCGCCTACCTGTACCAGGGCGAGGAACTGGGCCTGCCGGAACACACCACGCTTCCGGCCGCCGCCCGGCAGGACCCCACTTTTTTCCGGACACGGGGTGCTGAAACCGGGCGGGACGGCTGCCGGGTGCCGCTCCCCTGGTCCGGCAACCTGCCGGGCTACGGGTTCTCGGACCCGCGCAACGGACAGGCGCCGCAGCCGTGGCTCCCCCAACCGGAGAGCTTCGGGCCCCTGGCTGCTGACCGGCAGGACGGCGTGGAAGGCTCCACGCTTGAGCTTTACCGGGCCGCCCTTGCCTTCCGTTCCGCCCACAAACTTGGCCGCGGCGCCGTGGCATGGGCCGATGTCCATGCACCGGACAGCGGCCTGCTGGCCTTCCACAATGGGGACGTCCTGGTCCTCGCCAACATGGGATTCGCCTCGGCACCGGTTCCTGAGGGGTACACCGTAGCCCTCTCCAGCGGGCCTGAACCTGCCGAAGAGTGGGCAGCGATGCGGGAGGTCCCCGTGGACCACGCCGTCTACCTTCTCAGGAAGTGACCTGTCAGCGGACCCGCTCGGCCCGGCCGAAGCGGGTCCGCGCACCGGCGCCGATATGGATGAGGACGGGCGTTTCCCTGCCTACGACGGTTTCGAGGGCAGCCAGCAGCTCGGAGATTTCGGCGGCCAGCAGATGCGGCGCCACCCCCTGGCGCGGCAGGAGCCGTACCTTCAGGGCAGGGGTTCCCTTGACGTCGTAGGTGGTTACGGTGGCTCCGGCAAGGTCCGGACGTCCGGCAAGGGCGTGCTTGAGGGCCTGCTCGGCCACTCCCCCGCCAATCCGCACGTCACCGGGAACCTCACCGGGATCGTACTCGGAGGCCAGAAGGTTGGACCGTCCCTTTCCCTGCTGGGCGATCCAGGCCACCATGAGCCCGATCAGCAGCAGCAGGACCAGCGCCACTATGATCCACAGCCAGCTTTGGGTCCGGCCCGGGAACCTGGTGGCGTTGAACATCTGGTTGATCCCGTTCCACACGCCCGGGGACCAGGAGTGCCACCACGCCGCGACTGCGGGCACGGTGGCCAGCAGCATCAGCAGGACACCGATGGCCAGGAGCTTCAGGCCCAGGACGGTGAGCAGGATCCGGTTGAGGAGGGTTGGTGTGCTGTTCACGCGCCCACCACTCCTGACGGTGCCACGTTGACACGGGCGGCAGGTGACGGATCGAGCGCCATCTGGTCCAGCTCGTCCTCGATGGCGGCAAGGACTGTCCCCTCGTCGACGGGTACTCCGGACGTGGGCCTGACGTTCACCAGGACCTGCCGTTGCGAGACCACCACCATGACCTGTTCGGGGGTGACATTTGCCGCCAGCCTGGCGCGGCGGGCCAGCGACGAGGCGATGACTTCGTCGTCAACCACGACGGCGGGACGGGCGGTGGCGTGGCCTGAGAGAAGGTGCCGGGCCCGCCGTCCGGGAAGTATTCCGTTGAGGAGAAAGACCAGGCCGACCATGGCAATCACTGCCCCGATCGCGCCAAGCAGAAGCGGGGTTATGCCGGCGGGCAACGCGACGATACGTTGCGCCGCCATCTGCGGCTCGATGAGCCAGGCCGGTTGGCCGATGGCGTGTACGGCGGCTTCCAGGAGGCCGTAGGCGGCGATCACCGTGACCAGGACTGCAGCGGCGATCGCAACGGCCGCCCTTGTTGAGTGGGTTTCGCGGTACACCACGCGGCGCATGTCAGGACGCCGTCCGTTGTCACTGCCCTCCGGACTCCGGGACCTGCGGTCCCCGGCCTCAACCCTGCTGCTCACTGGACGCGCCCTCCTTCACTGATCCTGGCGCCGCTGATCCTGATATCCACCCGGCTCAGTTGTGCACCGCTGAGGTCGGTGACAGTTTCCAGGATGCGGGCTTTGGCCCGGACGGTGCGGTCCCAGATGGAGCCGCCAAAAACCTCCACCCGTGCCGGGTCTACGGACACATCCTTTAAAGGCGGAATGCTAATGGGCGTGACGAGGGACAAAGCCAGGAGGCCGTCGTCGTCCGTCCAATCCGCCCGGACATCCTGGGCATCGACGCCCAGGGCATGGGCGGCCGCCGCTTTGGCGAGGCTTGTCAATGCCTGCGTGCTGATCCGGTTGTGGCCGCTGCGCGCCTGCCCCCGCACAGCCGGCGCAGGCGTGCTCATGAGGATGAGCGCCGGCCGGTGATGGCGTCCAGGACGCCGCGCAGGTCCAGCTTCCCCTCGGCGGCGCGGCCCAGGAATGCCCCGATGGCCATAAAGAGCAGGGAGATCAGGAATCCCCACAGCCCGAACTGGAGGGACATGAAGGCAACGAAGGCCCCCATCGCGATTCCTGCAACAGTGAGATTCACAGCAGCGCCTCCCTGTCGGCAGTGCCCGGTATTGTCGGTTTAACAGGAGGCGGAACGAAGACGTCGGTGACTTCGACGTTCACCTCGATGACCTGCAGTCCCACCAGTTCCTCGACGGCCCGGTAAACGGCCGCCCGCACCTGGTTGGCGAGGGCGTGCAGGGGCGTGCCGTAGCTGGCCACCAGGCTGATATCCACAGCTACCTGCGTTTCGCCCACCTCGGCATGGACCCCCGCAGCATGGTCCGTACTGCTGCCTACGGCATCGCGGATGGCCCCCAGCGCGCGGGACCCCGACCCCAGGGAGTGGACACCGGGGACGGCACGGGCGGCGATTCCGGCAACCTTGGCCACCGCCGTTTCGGAAATCACTGTCCGGCCCAGTCCCGGGACCGGGACGGGAACCGGCACGGCGGTACTGTGACTGCCCTGGCCGGGTTGTGGGTTCTGGTATTCCATCAGGCACTCCCCCTTCTGTTGTTCCAACCCTATCCCCAGCCGGCGCTGATGTGCTGTTATGCCTGTCAGCCCGCCTTTTGCCGCGCTCCCTGGCCGGCTGCCAGCGCACCTTTAAACAGCCCACATTGAAAGAACCCAGGCGGGGAGGCCCCCAAGGACATCCCCGCCTGAGCGGTGCCGCTGGCTCAGCAGCGGCGGTTACGGCTGGTGCCGCAGTCTATTTGTAGTGTCCTTCGCCGCCGACGCGGACGTTGGTGGGCAGGTAGCCGAACGGCCCAAGGCCGTTCTGGCCGAAGCTGCGGTCCACCTGGGAGACGCCATTACGGAAGTTGATCTTCACCGTGGGCGAGAGCGAGCCGCCCCGGACACCGTTGACGTTGTCGATGAAGGACTGCACCAGGCCGCCGGGCTGCACGTAGTGCGAGTAGGCCTGGAACTGCCGACCGTTCTGGTTGGGCGTGGGTGCCTCCGGTGATTCGGACGGCAGGTTCAGGTCCGTCGGCGAACCGAGCGCCAGGCCGCTGTTGTTCATCGGCTGGTAGTCGGAACGGACGCCGTCGCCCACGAAGCCGTAGACGCCGTCGGGGCCGCGCATGCCCGCTGCATACGTGAACTGGTGGCTGATGGTGAACAGGTAGTACTTGTTCTTGCCGCCTTCGTTCTGGATGAAGATCTGGGGACGCTCGGTCTGGTCGTTGACGCAGTTCGCCGAAAGGATGGGCGGCAGGAAGGACCACTTGGTGAGGTCCTTGTTGTCCGCCACTGCCAGGCCGACATTGGCGGTCTGGTAGTAGGCTCCGCTGCTGTTGACCTCGTCCACGGACTCGGCGTTGGCGTCGCCGGGACGGTACCCAAGGTCTTCAGGCTTGCACTCGTATTCACCGCGGGTTCCGCCGGTGTTGCCTTCGAAGACCATGAAGGTCTTTCCGGGGTGGGCCGGGTCGGCGAATGTGTAGGGGTCGCGGAAGGCGAAGCCCGGGTTCTGTTCCTTGGTCTGGTACATCGTGCCGTCCGGTTCCAGCAGCTTGGTGTGCTGGAAGCCGTCGAACGTCACGCCGTTCTCGTCAGCGTGGATCTTTCCCAGTGCCTTGGCGATGGCAGCATCGGGGGCAATGCCGCCGCCACCTGCGTTCCGCTCGGCCACATCGTAAAAGGTGGTGGCGGTGTAGAACACGTTGACCTGGTTGCCCTGCATGAGGCGGGTGGAACCGGACCATTCGGTGTTTCCGATGGAGGCGCCGTCAGCGAAGACGTGTCCGCCGTAGTTCCACTTGTCCTTGGCCGGGTCGGCGTTGGTCTTGCGGAAGAAGTAGCCGATGCGGGCGTTCCAGTGCCGCTGGTCGAAGCCGTAGCCGGCGTGGCGGTCCGCGACCAGGGAGAAGACGACGTCCCAGCCCTTGTAGCTGATCTGGTTCGCGTTCTCGTCCGTCAGGGACCAGGTGTCCCAAACCCAGACGTCGTCATTCATGGCGGGGAAATCCTCGGGGATCTCCGGCATGGTGACGTCGGGGCTCATGGAGTTTTCGCCGGCAGCCACGGTGGAGTCGCTCTGCGCCATGATCTGCTTGGCATCCGCGCGGGTCCACTTGGAGGTGAAATCCGACGCCGGATCGTGGGCCTGCTGGGTGTGTTCCGTGGGGAGGGGGAAGCCAGGGGTGGGCGCGGGCATCTGCTCAACGGCCGGCGGGTCCGCAGGCTCGTTCGCCTGCGCCGACGGCACGGCCAGGAAGGCCGAGGCCGCTACGGCCGTCGCCAGTGCTGCGGCGGCGGGACGCCACCGCAGCGGCCGGCGGGTTTGGGGGTGCTTGTGCATTGTTGCTCTTCTCGCGGAGTTGTAACTGTTCGTGGAAGACGGGCGGATGCCCTGTTCCTCACACTCCGGAGTCCCCGATAACCCTGCTGGCGTCATCGAGGACGCCGTTGTATCGAGGGGAGGGACTTGGTGCGGTCCCGATGCGGGCCCGGTATCTGGGGAGATCCCGGGCCGCTGTCCACGCTAGGCACGGTGAACGGCCCGCTCCAAACCGTGTTGCGGGCCCCAGAGTCCGGACCGGCCGCGTCATGTGCAAGCGCTTACGCATCCCAAGGCGCGCGCGTGCCACAACGGTTTTGCACGAGTCAAATGTTTCAAAGGTCAGTCAAATCCTTTTCGCTTGGTCTGGGCCGTGTGGTTCGTGCCACGCGCGGTTCTGTGGGGCACTTCACAGGATTTTGCTCCACGGAAATCCGTGATGCCAGCGACATACCCCCGCAGATGGACATCTCCCCTGGAAACGCCAGGGGGATTTGTCTGCGAAGGGGGGATTTAGCTGGTGAGCCAGGGTCAGCGGTCCGGTTGGGCCCCTCGGAATCATGCAGCACCGGGCGCCTGCCCCTGGTTCCCTATAGAGGCCGCTAATTCAGATAAAAGGCGGTGCGTTAAATGAAGAAAAGCACCAGTTCCGAAGAACTGGTGCTTCCCAGTGGTGGCTCCGACCGGCGTCGATCCGGTGACCTTTCGATTTTCAGTCGAACGCTCTACCAACTGAGCTACAGAGCCTAGGTGACTAGTCACCATGACAGCCGGAATTACTTCCAACAATCAGAGCGACCCTGACGGGACTTGAACCCGCGACCTCCGCCGTGACAGGGCGGCGCGCTAACCAACTGCGCTACAGGGCCTTGCGTTTCTTGCATTTGCAGTATCTCTACCGCTTTTTTCAAGGCTTCCAGCCTACCAGACTTTTTTAGTCTGTTTGACCAGTTCCTTGCGTACCCCCAACGGGATTCGAACCCGTGCCGCCGCCGT
The DNA here is from genome assembly GCF_056279405.1 of Pseudarthrobacter sp. TE3704. NCBI lineage: Bacteria > Bacillati > Actinomycetota > Actinomycetes > Micrococcales > Micrococcaceae > Pseudarthrobacter > Pseudarthrobacter sp. TE3704. The sequence goes on along the minus strand of NZ_JBWCCJ010000008.1, from coordinate 35,781 downwards.
GAAAGGGCGGTGTCCTAGGCCGCTAGACGATGGGGGCCAGAACCCGTTCGGAACAAAATAAAAGGCGTAAAGCGAGGCTTTCCGTCTTTGTCCTTTGCGTTTCTCCGAACTGGACTCTAAAACTATAGGGCCTAGTCCGGGATATTCCAAAATCGGCCCAAAACACCGTGCCTGAACAGGGAGAACAGGTGAAGATGGACTGATGGATGCCGTTGCAGCACTCAACGAGATTGCTTTCTGGCTGGAGCGCGGACGCGCCGCCACCTTCAAGGTCCAGGCCTTCCGCAAGGCCGCCGCGGCCATCAGCCCGCTGCCGCCGGAGGAGGTGGCGGAGCGTGCCCGCACCGGGCGGCTGAAATCCATGAAGGGCATCGGCGACCGGACCTACCAGGTCATCCAGCAGGCAGTGGGCGGCGGGGTCCCGGACTACCTGGCCGACCTCCGGGAGAAGGGCGTTCAGCCCCTGGCAACCGGCGGCGCCGCGATCCGGAACGAACTGCGCGGGGACCTGCACAGCCACAGCGACTGGTCCGACGGCGGCTCCCCCATTGAGCTGATGGTGGCGGCCGCCGGGGTGCTGGGGCGGGAATACCTGGCGCTCACCGACCACTCACCGAACCTCACCATCGCCAACGGGCTCTCGCCGGAACGGCTCACGCGGCAGCTGGACGTGGTGGCGGAAATCAATGCCAACGGGCAGTCCGGCAGCGGGAACCCGGACAGCAGGGTGCGGCTGTTGACCGGCATCGAAGTGGACATCCTCGAGTCGGGCGAGCTGGACCAGGATCCCGGCCTGCTGGACCGCCTCGACATCGTTGTGGCCAGCGTCCATTCCAAGCTCCGGGCGGACCGGAAGACCATGACCCGGCGGATGCTCGGAGGCATCCAGGCACGGCACACCAACGTCCTGGGCCACTGCACGGGACGCCTGGTGGAGGGTTCGCGGGGAACGCGCCCGCCGTCCGAATTCGACGCCAAGGAGGTCTTTGCCGCCTGCGCCGAATACAACGTGGCGGTGGAAATCAATTCCCGGCCGGAACGGCAGGACCCACCGGATGCACTGATCCAGCTCGCGCTGGAAGCCGGGTGCCTGTTCTCGATCGACAGCGACGCCCACGCGCCGGGACAGCTGGACTTCCTGCAGTACGGCGCGGAGCGGGCCGCACGGAACGAGGTCCCGGCTGAGCGCATCATCACCACCTGGCCGGTGGAGCGCCTGCTGGACTGGGCAGCCGCGACGTAACCTGCTTCCCAGGCGACCGGCGCGGCAGAGGAACGCTACTTCGCCGCGTCAGCCAGCTTCTGCCGGAAGTCCGCCTGCGTGGACAGCGTGAGCTTTTCCCCGTTCAGGAAAAAGGTGGGCGTACCGCTCACGCCCAGCGCCTTGCCGTCGGCGATGTCGGCCAGGATCCGGTCCTCGGTCTTCTGGTCGGCCACCGCGGCGTCGAACAGGGCAAGATCGAGCCCCAGCTCCTGGGCATAAGTGCGGAACAACGGCGCCTGCGACTGCTGGCTTCCCGCCCACTGGGACTGCGTTTCAAACAGCCTGTTGGCCATCTGCTGGTACTGGCCCTGCTGCCCGGCCGCCTCGGCGGCCAGGGCAGCCTGCCCGGAATTCGGGTGCATCGACAACGGGAAATGCCGGTGGACGAACGTGATCCGGTCTCCGAACTCCACCTTGAGCTGCTCCACCACGGGATGGATGGAGCCGCAGGACGGGCACTCGAAGTCGAGGAACTCCACCAGCTGGGCTTTCTCCACCGAGGGCATGGTAAGCCGGTGGCTGTCCGCCCGGACCAGCTGCTCCGAGCCGGGGACCGGCGGGGCGGCCTGCTGCGGCTTCCCGGCTCCGAAGAAGGCATACCAGGCGACGCCGCCTGCCACGACGAGGGCCAGGACGATCCAGATGATTGTCCTGACGAGGCGTGCGGCATCACGGGGAGGAGCAGGGTTTGAGACCATAACCCGCATCCTAACCGAGCCGGCAGGCTGCCCTTGCCCAAGCGCCGCGCAACTTTGGCAGGAAGTTGACCAGACGTGGCCGATTTCCGCCAGCCTGCAGCTCCCGCGCCCGGATACATTGGCTTCATGCCGTCAACCACCCCCGCCAGCACATCCGTTCCCGCACCTGCCGGCCAGGCCGCCCCACTGAAGGCGCTGGGCGTGGCAGCGATGGTGGTTACCGTGGTGCTGTGGGCATCTGCCTTCGTAGGAATCCGGGCCATCGGTCCGCACTTCTCCCCAGGCTCCCTGACGCTTGGCAGGCTGGCGATCGCCGCCGTCGTACTGTCCCTGCTGGTCCTGCCGCAACTCCTGAAGAGCCGGCACCTGCCCAAGGGGCGCGAGTGGTGGCCCATCCTTGCGTACGGCGTGATGTGGTTCGGCGGGTACAACGTGGCGCTGAACGCCGCCGAACATGTCCTGGACGCGGGCACCAGCGCTTTGCTGATCAACGTCAACCCCATCCTGGTGGCCATCATGGCAGGCATCTTCCTGAAGGAAGGCTTTCCCAGGTGGCTGCTGATCGGAAGCACCGTGGCGTTCGCCGGGGTTGCGCTGATCGCCCTGGGATCCGGGCAGGGGGCGGCGTCCGGGCCGGGAACCATGCCGGTGTCCGGCGGAGGGGAAAGCACGACGGCGGAGATGGCGGGTGTGGCGCTTTGCCTCCTGGCCGCCGTACTCGCCGCGGTCAGCGTCATCATCCAGAAGCCTGTCCTGCGGAAGTTCCCCGCGGCCCAGGCCACGTGGTTCGGGATCCTGGTGGGTGCGGTCTGCTGCCTGCCCTTCGCAGGGCAACTGGCAGCCGAGGTGCAGGCCGCCCCGCCCGGGGCGACGGCCGGGCTGGTGTATCTGGGGATCTTCCCCACCGCCATCGCCTTTACCACCTGGGCCTACGCCCTCTCACTCATTGACGCGGGCAAACTCGCCGCCACCACCTACCTGGTGCCCGGCACCACGGTCCTGATTTCGTGGCTCCTGCTGGGAGAAATCCCCACTGCCCTGGGCCTGGTGGGCGGCCTCATCTGCCTGGTGGGAGTCAGCCTCACCCGGCGCCGTTCACGCCCGGGCGGCGGGCACAAGGCGCGGATCCGGCAGGGGCACGTTCGGGACTAAAGTCGAGGTATGCCTGCCAGCCTCCCGCCCGGCCTCCCCATCATTCCGGAGGGCCCCCACGAACCGCTCGGCTTCAGGATGTCCGCCGACGACTTCGAAGCCGCGGTGTTAGATGCCCTGGACAGCATCCCGGACAAGCTGGCCCGCGCCATGGACAACGTGGCCGTGTTCATCGAGGACGACTACGTGCCGGGGCCGGGTGAGGACCCGGACACAGTCCTGCTGGGAGTTTATGAAGGCGTGCCCCTCACCGAACGGGATTCCTGGTGGGACGCCGGCTCGCTGCCGGACCGGATCACCATCTTCCGGGAACCCATCCTGGAGATCTGTGCGTCCCGGGAGGACGTCATCCACGAAGTGGCGGTGACAGTGGTCCATGAGATCGCCCACCACTTCGGCATTTCGGATGACCGGCTGCATGAGCTGGGCTGGGGCTAGCCTTGTAGGCATGGGACACGACCACAGCCACACGCACGGCATCACCGCCACCGGGCGGCACCGGAAACGGCTCGTAGCCGTGCTGTCGATCACTCTCGCCGTGGTCCTGGTCCAGGTTGTGGGCGCCATCCTGTCCGGTTCCCTGTCCCTGCTGGCTGACGCCGGGCACATGCTGTCGGACGCGGCCGGCGTAACCATTGCCCTGCTCGCATCCTGGATCGCCGGCCGGCCAGCCAGCGACCAGCGCACGTACGGGTACCAGCGGGCCGAAGTCCTCGCTGCACTGGCCAACGCGCTGATCCTGATCGTGATCTCCGTGGTCATCTTTTCGGAGGCAATCCGGCGGATCGGGGCCGCCCCGGAAGTGCAGACCGACATCATGCTGTTCGCGGCCATCCTCGGCGCCATCGCGAACATCGTGTCACTGCTGATCCTGCATGGCGCCCATCATGAAAGCCTGAACGTGCGCGGCGCCTACCTGGAGGTCCTGGGCGACCTGCTGGGCTCCTTCGCCGTCATCGCCGCGGCCGTGGTGATCATGCTGACCGGATTCAACGCCGCGGATACCATCGCGTCCGTGGTGATCGCCCTGCTGATCCTTCCCCGGGCCTGGAGCCTGCTGCGCGACGTGGTGGATGTGCTGCTGGAAGCCAGCCCCAAGGGCGTGGAGGTGCAGATGATCCGTGAGCACATCCTGTCCGTGGACGGGGTCACCGACGTGCACGATATCCACATCTGGACCATCACGTCCGGCGTGCCGGTCTTTTCCGCCCATGTGGTGGTGGAGGACGGGGTGCTCAACGCCCGCGGCGCCGACCAGCTGCTGGACAAGCTCATCACCTGCCTGGGCTCGCATTTCGACACCGACCACTGCACCTTCCAGCTGGAACCTGCGAGTCATTCCGAGCACGAGGCGCACCAGCACGCGTAGTTCTTCAAACGGCCAGTTCGGCAACACGGCTGGTGCGGCTCAGCTCAGGACGTCCTTGGTGACCATCCGCCCGTACGCGAGCGCCCCGAACACGGTGATGTAACCGGCCTGCAGCAGCGCGTTGCTGGCGAACGTGTCCCACAGGACCGGCTGGCGGAGCATGTCGCCAAAGCCGAACCAATAGTGGCTAAACAGCCATGGGTGCAGCCACTCCAGCTGGGGCAGCTGGTCCAGGACCTGGGACACCACCGAGACCACCACGGTGGCGGCCATCGCGCCAACCGGGACCACGGTCAGGGTTGAGAGGAACAGCCCGATGGCGGACAGGCCTGCCAGGGACACCGCAAGGTAGGCGGCAATCAGGAGAATGCGGACGGCAGCTTCCGGCGGCTGGATCACGTCGCCGGACAGCAGTGTCACCGGCCCTACCGGAAACAGCGCCGCGCCGATGGCCGCACCGGCAACGGCCACGGTGAGGGGTGCCACCAGGCAGAATGCGAGCGCCCCCGCGTACTTGACCAGCAGCAGCCGCACCCGCCCGGCAGGTGCAACCAGCAGGTACCTCAGCGTTCCCAGGTTCGCCTCGCCCGCAATCGTGTCCCCGGCAACCACCCCCACCGTAAGCGGCAGGAACAAGGGGACCGAAACCAGCATCGCGGTAAAGGCGACGAACAGGCCGTTCTGGCTGATCCGGTCAAGGAAAGCAGGGCCACGGCCCGGCGGGACGGAGGAGGACACCCGCACCGCAACGGCCACCAGCACAGGTATGGCCGCGAGCGCCAGCAACAGCGCCCAGGTGCGGCGGCGCGCAAACAACACTCTCAGTTCAGACAGCATCAGTGAAAACGCGGACCCGCGGGGCACCCCGGCCGGTCGTAAGGCCACTCCCGGGACGTCCGCCGGGACACTACTGGGCAACGTCGAACCCCTCCCCCGTCAAGGCAACAAAACGGTCTTCCAGGCTTTCGCGTTCGACGGCAAATCCCCTGACCCGGACCCCCGCCGCCACCAGGTGCCCCACAATGTCCTCCGGAAGGCGGCCGTCAGCACCACCTCCAGGGGAGGCCAGGTCAGCCAGGAGGATCTCGCCGTCGGCCTGGACGCCGCCTGCCTCCACTTCCAGGCCAAGCCCGGCCAGGACCGGACGGGCCGCCCCGGCGTCAGGTGTCAGCAGCCTGATCCGGGCGCTGCCCGCCCTCCGCAGGTCGGCCAGCGGCCCCTGCGCCACCAGCCGGCCGGCACTCATGACGGCGGCGTGCGTGCACATCTGCTCCACCTCCGCCAACAGATGGCTGGAGACAAAGACAGTGGCGCCGTCGTGGGCCAGAGACCGGACCAGGTTGCGTACTTCGCGGGTGCCCTGCGGGTCCAGCCCGTTGGTCGGCTCGTCCAGGACCAGCAGGTCCCGGTGGGACAGCAGGGCGTTGGCGATGCCCAGCCGCTGCTTCATGCCCAGCGAGTAGGCGTGGACCTTTTTTCCTGCTGCGTGCGACAACCCCACACGTTCCAGGGCCCGGTCCACCCTGGCCTTGCGTGTGGACGGCACGGTGTGGCGGCCGGCGGCGTCCAGGCGGTGGAGGTTGGCCGCTCCGGACAGAAAGGGGTAGAACGCCGGCCCCTCCACCAGCGCGCCCACCCGGGGAAGCACGTCCTGGAACCGGCGCGGCATGTTCATCCCCAGCAGGTTGACCGTTCCCGCCGACGCCGCCGCCAGGCCCAGCAGCATCCGGATGGTGGTGGTCTTGCCGGACCCGTTGGGGCCCAGGAACCCGAACACTGAGCCGGGCGGCACGGCAAGATCCACGGCGTCCACCGCAACCTGCTGGCCGAAACGCTTCGTCAGGCCCTGCGTCTCGATGGCCAGTCCGTCAGTCCCGGGGCGGGAGCTTCCGCCCGCAGGGTTCACGGAACCGCCGACGCGGCTGCCTGCAGCCTGTCCGGCGGCACCATGCCCGCAAAGATGCGGCCGTCGTCGGTGATGAGAACGTTGAAGAGCGTGGTGGACAGCAGCCGCCCGCCCGGTACGACGACGGCGGCCTGGGACAGGAGTGGATCCTTCAGCAGGGAGCCGGCGAGACTACCGCCCGCTGCCGCGGCAGGGATTTCCACAACAGTTTCCCAGCCCTTCCCCGTCACTGTGGGCGGGGCCGGATGCTGGTGGATGCCGTCCGGATGCTGGTGGATGGCATCCAGTTGGTCCGGGGTGATCATCATGCCAGGGTTGCGGATGCCGGGCGGCCACCCGGTGGCCGGAACCTGCAGTTCCTCCACGGTGCTGCCCGGTGGCGGGACGAAGGTGAAGAGCGAATCGTCCGGTGCTTGAAGGGAAAGGCTGGTGAACCCGGCACGGAAGGACGGCGAGTCCGCACCGCGTGCGGTCACCTGGACGGACAGCGGCATTCCGGTTTCCCCGTCCACCGCGATGGCCACGTTGCCCACCAGGGTGGCGTCCGTGCGCGGCTCAAGTATCAGGTTGTAGGCTGCGCGTCCGGCCACTTCCACGTCGTCCCCGACCCGCACCGCGGTGGTGGGGTCCACCTTGGCCAGCAGGTGCTCGGCGAGTTCCTGGGGCGTGGCTGGCATGGCGCCGTCCGGTATCGCGTGGTCCGGCATTGACTGGTCCGGTACAGCAGGCTCCGGTACAGCCGGCACCGTTGCAGGCTGGTCCGGGGGCGGACTTCCCGGAAGTCCGGGATCAACAAGCGGCAGGTCGCGGGCGAATGCCGGCAGGGTCAGGTGCGCTGCGGAGTTGTCCCTGGAGGAGTAGAACCACAGGTCGCTGTCCCGGCGGATGATGTCGCGTTCAGCCAGCCGGTCCATGACCTGGATGCGGACCTTGGTTTTACCGTCCATGTAGACCCGTGCGGTGTGCCCTCCGGAGAGCAACTCGAACACCGAGGCTGCGCCGCCGGCAGATGCGGGTCCTGAGCTGGGCCCGGCAGCGGGCAGCTCCGGCAGGCCAAGGTCGGAGGACTGCTCGATGGTGCCCGAGAACGAGTGCGGTTTGTGCCCTCCGTCGTGCCCGCCGAGCAGCGCCAGGACTTCAGCGGGAGTCTTGGCGGGCAGGGGATCACCGGCCCGCGCCGGAATGGTCCCCGCCAGGACGCCGGCGGCGATTACTGCAGGTGCTGCCACGGCAGGCACCCACCGCAGCCATGCACGCCTGGTGCCGGGCGTACTCCGCCGGTTGAATCTGCCGCCGGAGCCCATGATGTCGGAGCCCATAGCTCAAGGGTACGCCTGCAACGGCGGGTAGACACGCGCTCCAATCCCCCACCTTCGGGGCTTCCGGAAGGTCACGCAGGCACTACTGTCCCCGCCCCGCCGTCGACCGTTATTCTCTCCCCCGTGGCGATCCTGGCCGTGGCATCCGGCACCCCCACCACGGCAGGAATGCCGTATTCCCGCGCCACCACGGCACCATGGGAATTCGGACCGCCCATTTCCATCACCAGCCCGCCCGCCGTCAGGAACAGCGGCGTCCAGCCGGGGTCCGTGGACGGGGCAACCAGGATTTCGCCGGGTTCCAGGTGGGCGCCCACCGGGTCCAGGATGACCCGGGCGGCAGCGGTAACGGACCCGGCCGACGCGGGGCTTCCCGCCAGCGCGCCGGCAACAGTGCTTTCCGCTGCAGGCCGGAGTGCCTCGGGTTCCGTGCCGTCCGAAAGCAGCACCCGGGGAATGTGCCGCCGCCCGAGTTCCCGGGCGTACGCCTCGCGCCGTTCCGCCACAAGGTTCCGTATGTCTCCGGCTTCGGCTGTTGTGCCCGTGCCGCCAGTTTCGCCCGTGCCTGCCTGCCGGGTTACTGCCGTCCGGGCTTCGTCGAAGTCGAGGAAGAAGATGTCGTCCGGCTGCCCGAGGACGCCGGCGGCGGTGAGCGCGCTGCCCACGTGCAGGAGTTGCCGGCGGACTTCGGCGAGGCCCAGCACCAGCTGGTACTTGGGCAGCTCCCGGAGCCCGGCGAACAGCCGCGCCCTGCGCAGGGCTCCGCGGACCAACACGGCGTGGACGGCGCTGCGGGCCCGGGCCTGTGCGAGGAGGCGTTCCACCTGCGCGTCGGCAGCCTCTGCCGCCTTGCTGAACTGGACGTCGGGGGCAAGCCCAGGATCCTCCAGCCGGAGATAGTTGGCCAGGACCCCAAGGATGTGGGCAGGGTCATCGGACCAGCGGGGCATCCCGACGTCGATCTCGGCAACGGCGCGGTGCCCGTAACGGTCCAGGAACCTGGTGAGGCCGGCCTCCAGGCGTGGCGGCACGCGTCCGGCCAGGAACTCCCGGGCCAGGCGGGACGGGTCCTGGGTCAACAGGGCCGCGCTGGATTCGGCGTCGTCCCTGATGGCCGCGGCCAGGTGCCACAGCTCAAGGTCCATTTCGGTGGTCACGTTGTTGGGCAGGCCGCGGAGCACCGGCTGAAGTTCGTCCCACCGGTTCCCGCCCAGCAGTTTGCCTGCCACGGCCAGCATGGCGAATCCCAGCGCCGGCAACGGCAGGATGGCGGGAACGATCGCGAACAAGCGCGTCTGCAGGAGCCTTTCGGCGTGGTCGAGGCGTTCCCCGGCTCCGGTGTCACCCGGCAGCGCCAGCGCGGCGTCGAATTGGGCCGTGAACCTCTTCATCCGCCGGAGGGCAGCAGCAGGCCGGACCAGTCCGCGGAGGACCGATTCCGGAGCTTTGGCGCGGGCCGCTGCGGGCACGACGTGGCGGAGCAGCCCCCAGGGGGTCCTGCGCGTCACGGAAAAGGCCGGATCGTCGAAAAGTTGCCGCAGGACGGTGGCGGAGCGGGCCTCCATGATGTCGAAGACGCGGGGCAGGATCTGCCGGCCCACGGTGCTCCGCAGTGGAGTGGTGGCGTCGATGTAGATGCGCTGTCCGGCTTCGGCATAGGGGGACGGTCCGCGCCGCGGGTCGGGAACCCGGAAGCCTGCCGCGCCGGCGACCGAGGAAGCGATGAGCCTCAGGGCGGCGCGTCCCATCGGCGTCAGGGGACGGGTCAGGCCCTGGGCAAGGCTGAAGCAGAGGTACGCCCTGGTGCCGCCGGTGTTGCCGTTGCTGTTGGCCTGGTTGGTTCCGTTCCGTGCAGGGACCGGATACAGCGTGGTGATGGGCCTTGACTGCGTCAGCCACGGGGTGCCGTTATGGTCGATGGCCCACTCGATGTCCTGCGGCGCACCGAAATACTGCTCTGCCTGCTGTCCCAGGCGGGCCAGTCCGGTCGCCTGGGCGTCGGAAAGGCAGGAAGAATCCGGCGCGGGTGGCAGGTCAACGGTCTCGGTCCCGCCGCCGGGAAGGGCCAGGACAGCTACCCGTTTGTCGCCCAGTTTCCGCTCGACAACCCGGCCGGCAGCGGCGTCCACGACGTAATGGTCCGGATTGACCGCCCCTGAAACCACCGCTTCGCCCAGGCCCGGGCTGGCATCGATGACGGCGTGTCCCCTGCGTCCGGTCACAGGGTTGGCGGTGAACAGGACGCCTGCGGCTTCCACGTCCACCATCTGCTGGACAACCACTGCCAGGGCCACGTCGTCAGGATCAATCCCGAGGCTGGCCCGGTAGGCGGTGGCCCGGTCCGTCCACAGCGAAGCCCAGCACTTCCGGACTGCTTCCAGGACGGGACCCGCGCCCACCACGTGGAGGTAGGTGTCCTGCTGCCCGGCAAAGCTGGCGAAGGGAAGGTCTTCCGCTGTGGCCGAGGACCTTACCGCCACGGGCACCTCCGGCCCAAGGCTGTTGTAGGCCTGTTCCACCGCGGCGGCTATGCCGGCCGGAATGGGTGCCTCCTGGATGGCGCTGCGCGCAGCAGCCGCCAGGCCGGCAAGCGCAGGCAGCTCAGGAGTACCACTTCCGGAGCGCGGCTTCAGGGCGGCATGGATCCCGGCGAGCGCCGGGAGCAGGTTGTGCGGGGCGCCGGTGATGTGCCGGTAGGCATCAGTGGTGAGGCAAAAGCCGTGCGGCACCGGCAGCCCGGCTGCCATCAGCCCGCCCAGGTTGGCGGCCTTGCCTCCCACGAGGGCGAGCATTCCGGCATCAAGAGAGCGCAGGTTCCGGACCAGGCCGTCACCGGTGCTCTCCCCAGCCTCCTCCGGCCGTTGCATGTGCGTGCCTTCCCTGGTGGCCGGGTGCCTGCCGTCTTAGGCGGCGTCGCCGAGGATCGGCCCGAAGCGGGCGCGGTCGGCGAGGCGGGGGTCTTCGCGGTCCGGAACCACCATCACCGGGCCCTTGGCATGGTGGAGCACGCCGTCGGAGGTTGACCCCAGGAGCATCCCGGTGAACCCGCCGCGGCCGCGGGTACCCACCACCACAAGCTCAACGTGCCTGCTTTCCCCAACCAGCACGTCCACGGGCGAGCCGTCCCGCAATTCCGACTCCGCCGGAAGGCCGGGGTAATGGCTCCGCAGCCAGGACATGCCGGCGTCCAGCGTTACCTGGATGTCCGCGAAGAGGGCCTTGCGGTCCATCGGAGCGGGAACCCAGGCGAGCGATCCGCTGTACTGGGGCACCGCGCACACCACACGCAAGGCCGCGCCCAGCCGCTCAGCCTGGTCTGCAGCTTCCAGCACGGCAACCCGTGCCTGTTCCGAGCCGTCAACGCCGACCACCACCACGTTCTCCACGCGCTGGTGACCTGCCTTGGCCTGTTCAGCCTTGATGCGCCGGTCCTCGGTTGTTTCACCCAACCGGTCCGAACAGATCAGCGGCACCGTCACCGTCGGGCATTTGGCGTGCGCGGGCAGGGCGCTGCTCACCGAGCCAAGGAGCCGGCCCACGAAGCCGCCCCGGCCCCTGGTGCCGAACACCAGCAGTTCCGCGGTTTCGGACATCTCCAGCAATACTCCGGAGGCATCGCCGTTCTCCACGGAGGAGCTCACCTGGATGTCGTACCCGGCAACTTTTGCAAGTGCTTGCTTGACGATGGCCTCTGCACCTTCGCGGATCACGGAGTCATCCACGGTGGCGTAGCCGCCGTCAAGGCCGGACGCAGCGAAGATGGGCACGGAGTATGCCGTGACGATGTGCAACGGACGACGCCGGCGCTGGGCCTCGCGTGCTGCCCACACCAGGGCGCACTGGCCATGGTCCGAACCATCAACGCCCACAACGATTCCATCGGGCGCGGCAGAAGTGCCACCACCGTCCCGTGCCGGGTCCGGATGCAACTCTCGTGCGCCCATGGGGCCGCCTCCTTGCGCTACTGCCTGATATTGCGGCTATTCTGCCAGAAGCCTGGCGTTCCCCAAGCACCCGGCCGGCAGCCGCAGCCGCCCGGGAAACAACCGGCCTCCACTTCTCACTATTCTCCGTCCGCTGTGCCATAGCAAGCCTGTTCAGGCCACGGAAGCGCAGGTTATCCACAAGATTTCCACAGGCTCAGGGCAGTGCTGCGGAAAGCGCGTTCACCTGCAGAAGAATGTTTGCGTTTTGGGCTATGCCTGACCCGGATTGTTCTGTAGTCTTCAGGACATTGTTGGTCCGGGACGCCTGCTGCCACTTCTCGTCAGGGCTGCCCGCCAACGTGCTGCGGCCGGACTTTGGGGGATACGGAACGCGCGCCGGCGAGGACGCCGGCACCTGCCGAAACTTTCGAAGGAGGGAAACTGTAGTGTCAAGCATGCCTGGGAGTGCCGGGACCGAACAGACCACCACCGTGATCATTGGCACGGGTCTCTCCGGCCTGGCCGTTGCCGCCGAACTGCGCCGCCGCGGCATTGACTCCATCGTGGTGGACGGGCTCGACATACTGGGCGCGGCCCAGCCTGCCAACACAGCTTCACTGCAGCGCTGCGATGCAGCGGACTCCGCCACCCTCCGGGAACGGAACGAGATCCTCCGGCACCTGCGCAACTACGCCGCCAGCCACCACGTGGACGTGCGGAACACCACCCGCGCCGTCCAGCTGACCATGGTGGAGCCCTCCCCGGCCGACGCTGCCGGCCCACAGTGGGAAGTCCACACCCCCACCGGCATCCTGGTGGCAGACCACATCGTCCTCACCCGCTGCGCCCACAGCCAGCTCCGGCGGATGATCAATGACTTCGGGATCGCCGTCGGACGCAACCTTGCCGCCGCCATGCGGGCCATCGGCATCTACCTCGTGGGCGTTGGCGAGCTCATCACGCCGTCACCCAAGGAAGTCCTCCGCCAGGCAAAAACGGTTGGCCAGGCCATCTCCGCCAAGGTCCACCCGGACAGCACGGCCTTCCCGCCGACGGGAAGCTTTGCAATCCTGCCCTGCTAGGGATCCAGCCCTGCCAGTGATCCTGTCCTGCCGGTACGGCTATTTCCCGTCCGGCTGCTCTTCGCCGCCGGCGGACAGACGCCGCTTCGCCAGGATTGCCAGCACCGCGAGCAGGCCCACGGCCACCGCGGCGAAAATGACGATGCTCCATTGGAACGGCTCCCCGGAGTTTGCCGGCACGGACGGTTCCGCGGTGACACCAGGCTCAGCGGTGCCCATCCCCGGAACTGTTGCGGCCGCCGTCGGGGTTGTTGCCTGGCCCGTTGCCGGGGTTGTTGCCTGGCCCGTTCCCTCCGCTGCGCCGGCCGCCGTGAAGCCGAACGTGCCTTCGATGGGGTGGGAATCGGAACTGACCACCCGCCACGACACCGTGTATTCACCGGCCGGGCCGCCCGCCCGGAGTTTCTGCGACGCCACGTTGTCCACGATCTCCACGGGCCCGTCGGCCCATTCGGCGCCCGAGGCGTCCTTGACCGAGAAGGAGGCGCCGATGCCGAGCGGTTTATTGCTGAAGGTGACCGACACCTGCGCGGGCGGGCTCGGCAGGGACGCCCCCTGGGCCGGGTTGCTGGACTCGGCGGCGTCGTGGGCAGCGGCCGGGCCGGCAAAGCCCAGCAGGGCTCCGGCAAAAACGAGGGACCCGAGCAAGAGGCTCAGCAATTGGCGGCGGATAAAACGCATGCGGGACTGCTCCTTGTGTTGGCTTCCTTACAGACTAGGGGAATTTGCGGGCCCTCCCGCCGTCACACCCATAGGATTCAGGTATCCCCACAGACTTCCCCGGAGGACTAATGCTTAAGCAAGGCTCTGCCCTGGACCGGTATTTCAAGATCACCGAGCGCGGCTCCAACCTTTCCCGCGAGATCCGGGGCGGCTTCGCCACGTTCTTCGCCATGAGCTACATCGTGGTGCTGAACCCCCTGATCCTTTCCGGCCCGGACTCGAGCGGCAACACCCTGGGCTTTCCCGCGGTTGCAGCGGTCACGGCCTTCGTGGCGGGCATCCTCACCATCCTGATGGGCGCGTGGGCAAAGCATCCCTTCGCGCTGGCCACCGGCCTTGGCGTTAACGCCTTTGTTGCCGTCACCGTGGCCACCAACCCGGGACTGACGTGGCCGGACATGATGGGCCTGGTGGTCCTCTCCGGCGTCACCATGCTGATCCTGGTCCTTACCGGGTTCCGTACGGCCGTCTTCAAGGCCGTGCCGGACGGGATCAAGACCGCCATCGTGGTGGGCATCGGCCTGTTCATCGCGCTGATCGGGCTTGTGAACGCCGGCTTTGTCCGTCGCATCCCCGACGTTGCCGGCACCACCGTTCCGGTGGGCCTGGGTTTTGACGGCAAGCTCCTGGGCTGGCCCACCGCCGTCTTTGTGTTCGGACTGGTCCTGACCATCGCCCTGGTGGTGCGCAAAGTCAAAGGTGCCATCCTGATCGGCATCATCACCTCCACGGTCATCTCGGTGATCCTCGAACTCACCCTGCACATCGGACCCAGCGTGGTTCCCGGCAAGGAATTCAACCCGCAGGGCTGGTCCCTGGTGGCCCCGGCGTTCTCGGAATGGGCCGCCCCTGACCTCTCCCTGATCGGCAAGGCAAACCCGTTCGGCGCCTTCGACAACCTGGGCTTCGTGGCCGCAACCCTGCTGGCCTTCGTCATCCTGCTCAGCATCTTCTTTGACGCGATGGGCACCATGGTGGGCCTGGCGAACGAAGCAGGCACGGTGGACGAGCACGGCAACATTCCCAACGTGGACCGGGTCCTCCAGGTGGACGCGCTGGGCGCGATCGTGGGCGGCGGCGCCTCCGTGTCCTCCAACCAGATTTACGTGGAAGCCGGCGCGGGCATCGGCGAAGGTGCACGCACCGGCATCGCCTCGATCGTGACCGGACTGCTGTTCCTGGTGGCCATGTTCTTCACCCCGCTCATCAACCTGGTCCCGTTCGAAGCCGTCGCCCCCGCCCTTGTGGTGGTGGGCTTCATGATGGTGTCCCAAGTAGGCAAGATCGACTGGCAGGACTGGGGCATCGCCATCCCGGCCTTCCTCACCTTCACCCTCATGCCTTTCACCTACTCCATCGCCAACGGCCTGGGCGCCGGATTCATCGCGTACGTGCTGATCCGCACTGTCCAGGGCAGGGTCAAGGACATCCATCCACTGATGTGGGCTGTGGCAGGAGCCTTCCTGCTGTTCTTCGCGGTGGGTCCCATCGAGGCCGCCCTGGGGATGTAGCCCGTTCCCCGCCTATACCGGGGTGTTGGGGGCCAGCCCTTCGTCCCCTGAAACGGCACGGGCCTTCTTTTCACGAAGCCGGTCCAGCCGGTTCATCAGGGGCGAGGTGGTGGCGCCGTGGATTACGATGGACAGTGCCACCACCAGTCCCACGAAGGCCCACAGCCACTCTGCCTGGCCGCCGAACTGCCCTTTTCCGAGGGCGTAGGCGAGGTAATACAGGGAACCGATCCCGCGGATGCCGAAGAAGGACAGGGCGATCCGCTCACGCGGGCCGGTCTTCCCGCCCAGCAGCCCCACCCAGCCCGCCAGCGGGCGCACCACCAGCAGGAATGCCAGCGCCACAAGCACCTCGGCCAGTCCGATGCCGGCCAGCAGTCCGCGGGCAATGGCGCCGCCGAGCAGGACCAGGATCACCACCGTCAGGAGCCGCTCCAGCTGCTCCACATAGGAATGGAGCACCCGGTGGTAGCCGTGCGTATGCTCTGCGGCCCGGATGGTGACTGCGCAGACGAACACCGCGATGAAGCCGTAGCCCTCCACCATCTCCGTCAGCCCGTACGCCAGGAACGTCGCGGCGAGGGCAACGAAGCCCTCCGAGTGGTTGGACAGCCGGAGGCTTTCTTTCCGTGCCGAGAAGAAGAGCCGGCCCAGCAGTTTGCCCATCAAGAAGCCCAACAGCAGGCCGATGGCCAGCCGCCACAGGACGTCCACCCCGAACCATTCCAGAAACCACGAGGACGGGGACGATCCAGCAATGCTGATGGCGATGGCCAGGTAGACGAAGGGGAACGCCAGTCCGTCATTGAGGCCGGCCTCCGAGGTGAGGCCGAACCGCACCTCATCCTCCTTGTTGGCGCCGTCGTCGTGGTCTGCCGGCTCCCCCACCTGCACCTCAGACGCCAGGACGGGGTCCGTGGGAGCCAGGCTGGAGGCCACCAGCAGTGCAGCGCCGAGGCCCAGGCCCAGGAACCATAGCCCCAGCAAGGTCAACGCGACAATGCACAGCGGCATGGCGATCCCCAGGAGCCGCCACGTTGTGGACCACCCCTTGCGGCCGACCGGCCGGTCAAGGGCCAGCCCCGCGCCCATCAGGGAGATGATGACGCAGATTTCGGCGAGGTGCAGGACGAAGTCGCCATGAACCACTGGGTCCGGATCGGGAAGCGTCGGGATCAGGGCGAACACACCCATTCCGGCTCCGAGGAAGACCATCGGCATCGAAAACGGCATGTTGCGCAACAGCTTGGGCAGCACCGCGGCGATGAACACCGCCACGCCGGCGGCGGCAAACAGGAGGTTGGGGGCTTCAAACATGCGTGCTCTCCGGACTGTTCATTGCGCCCGTCCGGCGCAGGCAAACGTTCTGCGGTCCCAAACGGGATTGCTCCACCATAGCCCCTGCCGTTTTGCAGGGGGTTCTTGGATTCCAGACACGACGACGGCGGCGCTGCTGGTTTTCGCCGCCTGCATGCGGTGAGCTTGAGGCATGCCTGCCGTGAGCCCCGCCGTCGATGTCCCGCCCCAGCCCTGGACGGGAAGGTTCGACGGGGACGGGCCGGAGCACCGCCGCTGGTGGCAGGCTGTGGCAGAGTACGGGCAAGCAGGACCGGGGGCACTCCCCGGCGCCGGCGGCGACGGCCAAGGCGCCCGTGACGCTCCCAAACCCGTGGCCCTGCTGGGCTTTGCCAGCGACGAAGGGGTGCGCCGGAACAAGGGCCGCACCGGCGCGTCCGCGGCACCCGCCGCCCTGCGGAAGGCCCTGGGTCCCTTGGCGTTCCACCTGGACCGCACCATCGCGGACGCAGGTGACGTTGTGGTGTCCGGCGGCGACCTGGAAGACGGCCAGGAACGCGCAGGACATGCGGTGACAGAGTTGCTCGACGCCGGGCACTTGACCGTGGTGCTGGGCGGCGGCCACGAAACGGCCTACGCAAGTTACCTTGGCGTCCGTGCCTCCCAGGCAGTCCAGGGTGGCCAGCGGCTGGGCGTGCTGAACCTCGATGCCCACTTTGACCTTCGGGACGAGCACGTTCCCAGCTCGGGGACACCATTCCTCCAGATGGCAAAGGCAGAAGCTCGCGCTGGGCGGGACTTCCGGTACGCCGTGGTGGGTATCTCCGAAGCCAACAACACCAAGGCGCTTTTCGACACCGCAGGGCGGCTGGGCGTGCGTTACCTCCTGGACGAGGACTGCGAGGCGGAGCGGGTCCGGGCTTTCGTGGCCTCCTTCCTGGCAGACATCGACGTCCTGTACCTGACCATCGACCTGGACGTGCTTCCCGCGGCAGTGGCTCCGGGAGTCAGTGCCCCCGCCGCCTTCGGCGTGCCGCTGCCCGTCATCAGCGCCGTCTGCCGCCAGGTGGCCTGGAGCGGCAAACTCCTCCACCTGGACTTTGCGGAACTCAACCCCACGTTCGACGTCGACGGCCGGACAGCGAAGGTTGCGGCGCGGCTGCTGGACACTTTGCTGCGCTGAACGCGGCCGCAGTTCCCCACGGATTTCATCGAATGGTAAGCATGCTGTCTATCATGAAGATGAAAATACCTGCTGGAAGGAGAGTGCCAATGCGGCGTCACACGTTAGTGGCCGTCCTGCTGGCCGGGGTGATGCTGGTTGCCGGTTGCGGGACCTACCCGGCGGACCCGCAGGACACGCTGGAGAAAGTCCGCGGCGGTACCCTTCGCGTGGGCGCCAGCCCGAACGGTGACTGGGTGCGGATTTCCGGGTAGGACACCACCGGAACAGATGCTGTCCAGGGCTCGGAGGCGGAACTGGTGCGGCAATTCGCGCAGACGCTGGGGGCGGACGTCGAGTGGACCATCGGGACTGAGCAGGTCCTGGCTGAGGAGCTCAAGCATGGCGGGCTGGACCTGGTGATCGGCGGCCTGGATGACAAGACGCCGTGGTCCACCCACGCCGGCCTGACCCGCCCCTACGCGGAATCCAGGGATGGGCGGGGATCCCTGCACAAGCACATCATGCTGGTTCCGATGGGCGAAAACGCGTTTCTGCTGGAGCTGGACACCTTCCTGAAGAGCGCGGCGGCCCAGGCATGAGCGCGCCCGGCAGCGGGACTGCCGTGCGGTTCGGCCACACGGAACTGCCGCAGGAACAGCAGGACGCCCTGCGCAAAGCCAAAAAATACGAATGGATCACCATTGGATTCCTGGCGGCCTCCACAGCCCTCGTGTTTGGGGTGCTCGGCAACTCCCAGGCAATGAAGGCCGCATGGGTGGAGGACGTCCTGTCCTTCCTGCCGCCCATCGCCTTCCTTTTCGCCACACGGGTCATCCGCAGACACCCCAGCGAGGACCACCCCTACGGCTACCACCGGGCTGTGGGCGTTGCGCATGTGGTGGCGGCGGTGGCCCTCACCGTCATGGGCACCTATCTCATCGTTGATTCCGCCATTGGGCTGTTGAGCGCCGAACATCCCACGATCGGCGGCTTCAACTTTTTTGGCCAGACCATCTGGCTTGGTTGGCTGATGATCACGGCAATGGTCCTCACGGCCGGGCCTCCCATCTGGCTGGGCCGGGTCAAGATGAAGCTTGCAGAGAAGCTGCACGACAAAGTGCTGTACGCCGACGCTGACATGAACAAGGCGGACTGGATGACCGCCCTTGCTGCTGCCGTGGGAGTGGCAGGCATTGGGATTGGCTGGTGGTGGGCGGACTATGCTGCAGCCTTGGTCATCTCTGCGAGCATCCTGCACGACGGCGTCCGGAACACCCGGGCAGCGGTCTCGGCCCTGATGGACAAACGCGCCATGACCTACGACGACGGCGCGCCCCACCCCCTCGGGCGGCAGCTGGACACCTACCTCCGCGGCCTCCCGTGGGCAGAGACGGCAAAGTCACGGATCCGCGACGAGGGGCACGTGTTCCACGTGGAGTCGTTCGTGGTCCCGGCGGCAGGGACCATGCCCACCCTGGACCAGATTGAGGCGGCACGCGAAGCCTGCGTGGCCATGGACTGGAAGGTCCAGGACATGGTGATTGTCCCGGTTGCCGAACTGCCCGCGGAATTCCTTCCCGGCCCCACGCCGGGCGGCGAACACTAGGACTGGCTGCCGGGTTCCCGGCGTGCCGCCTACTTGCCCTTCATGACATAGCGGCGCTCGGGACGTCCCACACCGTACTTGAGCCGGACATCCAGGGTGCCTTCATCGTGCAGGTACTCCAGGTAGCGGCGGGCACTGACGCGGGACGTGCCGAGTTCCTCTGCCAACTCGGCGGCCGAAAGGTCCCCGGGGGCTGCGCCCAGGGCGGCCTCCACCAGCTTCAGCGTCTCCACGCTGCAGCCCTTGGGCAGCGGCCGCTCGCTGCGGTCCAGGCCGAAGACCCGGTTGACGTCCGACTGCTCCGCAATGTCCTTGGACGCATCGAGGCTCTGGTAGGCGCTGCGGTAATGCTCCAGCCGCTCCTGCAGGTCCGATTGGGAGAAAGGCTTGATGAGGTAGTGGACGATGCCTCCCCGCAGCGCCTTCCGGACGGTCTCCACTTCGCGGGCAGCGCTGATCACCAGCACATCCAGTTCCGGGGCCACCTCACGCAGTTGCTGCATCAGGTCCAGGCCGTTAATGTCGGGCAGGTGAATGTCCAGCAGCACCAGGTCCGGCTGCAGCCGTTCGGTTTCGATCACCGCCTGGGCGCCGGTATGGGCCGCACCAACCACCTTGAAACCGGGCGTCCGCTGGATGAACCCGGCGTGGACCTTGGCCACCATGAAGTCGTCATCGACTATCAGGACCTTGATCATGCTTCTGCACCTCTTTTGAATCGGGCGGTAAAAACCGCCCCGTTGCTGTTGGCCACCGTCAGGTCGCCGCCCGACCGGCGGCAGACCACGCGGGAGAGGGCCAGGCCAAACCCGCGCCCGCCCTCCCGCCTGGAATCCTTGGTGGTGAATCCCTGCCGAAAAATGTCCTCCGCCTTGTCCGCCGGGACGCCGGGCCCGTTGTCACGGACGGTGACGGTAACCTGGCCGCCCGTGTCCTCCACAAGCACCCGGACGGAGGCCTGCCCAACCCCGGCAACGGCGTCGAACGCGTTGTCCACCAGGTTCCCCGCCACGGTGGCAAGGTCGCGCGAAAGCTCATCGTTGACCGGACGCAGCGATGATTCGGGATCCAGCTGGAGCGCCACGCCGCGTTCCGCCGCCAGGCTGGACTTGGCAATGAGCAGCGCGGCCAGCGCCGGGTCATGGATCCTGGCCGTGACCTCGTCACTGAGCCGGGTCCGGTCCACCGTTGCCCCGTTGACGAACTGCACCACCGAATCGTAGTCGCCGATCTGTATCAGGCCGGAGATGACATGCAGCTGGTTGGCGAACTCGTGTGCCTGTGCGCGGAGGGTGTCCGTGGCAGTGCGGGTGGCGCCGAGTTCCTTTTCCAGGGAGGACAGCTCGGTCCTGTCGCGCAGGGTGGTGACGGAGCCAATCCCGCGGCCGCGGGAACGGATGGGAACCCGGTTCAGCACCACCAGCCGCTCGCCCACCAGGACCAGCTGGTCAGGGTCCGGCTGGTCGCGGGTCAGCACCACTTTGAGTGCGGGATCCACGGGAAGTGATGCAAGCTTCTTGCCCACGCAGTCCGCCGGCAGGCCCAGGAGTTCCCGGGCGCTGTCGTTCGCCACGGTGATCCGCTCGTTCGGGTCGAGGGCCACCACGCCTTCCTTGAGCCCGTGCAGCATGGCCTCACGGTTTTCCACCAGGTTGGTAATCTCGCTGGGTTCCATGCCCAGGGTCTGCCGCTTGACGCGGCGGGACAGCAGGAGGGAGCCCGCGACACCCAGCACGCTTGCCACCCCCACGTACGTGAGCAGGTTGGGGACGGCATCGCCCAGCCGCTCCAGCGTGGTGGGATAGTTCCTGCTGACCGAGGCGATGCCGATCATTATCCCTGCGTCGTCCAGCACCGGCACGTGGGCGGACAGGAGGGCTGCGCCGCTCCCGGCCACCACTCCGGTCCAGGAGCGGCCGTCCATCACCCGGCTCTCCCCCAGTTCCAGGTGCTGGCCCAGGAGCCCGGGGTCGGACGAGGCCACCACCGTCCGGTCCAGCTTGGCCAGCGCCACCTGGGACGCCCCGGAGACTGTCCGGACGGACTCCGCCACTGCCGGGAGTGCTGCGCCCACCCGGGGTTCGGCGGCGGGAAGCAATTCACGGACCGCGGGGTTGTTGCCGAGCGCTTCGGCGGCGGACAGCGCACGGCGGCCTTCGACGCGCTCGAAGGCGGCCGCTGACTGGGCCAGGGAGATGGCGACGACGGCCACCAGGACTGCCAACACAATCAGCAACTGCAGCACGAGGTACTGCCCCGCGAGGGACATCCCTCTTCGTCGAGTCACGGTGGTTGGTCCTTAAGGTTCAGCAAACATGTCCGGCCGGGCCACTGGTTCTGCGGCCACCGGCGGAGGTACGGGAACTATACCGCAGGCGGAGCAGGTGCACGGCTGGCAGGGCCTTCCACCCCCGGAGGCGCCCGCCATGAGGGATTCCCGAAACGTGAACGCAATGAACTTAACTTTCTCTGCGTACATAAGAGTGACCGGTATCACGGCGGAACCTAGCATCGAAGCACAAGTCAGTCTTGCTGATCATTTTTCATGAGAAGAGGAACACCATGCGCCAGATCCGCGCATTGCGAATCGCCGCCGTCGCCGCCGGCATCGCCCTGATGGCCACCGGCTGCGGTGCCACCGGCAAAAGCTCCACTGGTTCGGAAAGCTCCGGCGCTGCCGCCGGGCCCATCTCCGGCCTCCAGATCATGGTCCCCAACACTCCGGGCGGCGGCTATGACACCACCGCCCGCGTGGCCGCCAAGGTCCTCGACGACGAGAAGGTTGCCACCAACACCGAAGTCTTCAACCTCGCCGGTGCCGGCGGGACCGTGGGCCTGGCCCGCATCGTGAACGAAAAGGGCAACGGCGACCTCACCATGCTCATGGGACTGGGCGTGGTGGGCGCGAGCTACACCAACAAGTCCGAGTCCAAGCTCACGGCCACCACTCCCCTGGCCCGGCTCATCGAAGAGCCCGGTGCCATCATGGTCAGCAAGGATTCGCCCTACAAGACCATCGATGACCTGGTTGCCGCCTGGAAGGCCGATCCCGGTTCCATCAGCGTCGGCGGCGGCTCCTCCCCGGGCGGCCCGGACCACCTGCTGCCCATGCAGCTCGCCGGTGCCCTGGGCATCGACGCCACCAAGGTGAACTTCGTTTCCTACGACGGCGGCGGGGACCTCCTCCCGGCCATCCTGGGCAACAAGGTGGGCTTCGCGGCCTCCGGTGCCGGTGAGTACCTCAAGCAGATCGAATCCGGCGAAGTCCGCGTCCTGGCCACCAGCGGCGAAGAGCGGCTGGAAGGCGTGGACGCCCCCACGCTGAAGGAATCCAACATCGACCTGGTCTTCACCAACTGGCGCGGCATCGTCGCCCCTCCGGGCATCAGCGACGAGGACAAGGCATCCCTGATCGCCGCCCTTGAGAAGATGCACGCCACCGAAGGGTGGAAGGAAGCATTGAAGACCAACAGCTGGACGGATGCCTTCATCACCGGCGACGAGTTCGAGACCTTCCTCGCCGAGCAGGACAAGCGGGTGGCGGACGTCCTCACGAAGCTTGGCTTGGCGTGAGCTCCTCCCCAACACTTGCCTCACGGCTGAAAGGCCGCGCCGAGCTGGGGGTTGCCCTCCTGCTCGGCGCGGCCGGCGCCCTGGTCATCCTGGACGCGGCCCGCATCTCCACCCCGTACTCCCAGTCTGATCCAGTAGGACCAAAGACCCTTCCGTTCATCGTGGGCGCCATGCTGCTGGTCTGCGCCGTCCTGCTGGCCGTCAACGTCCTTCGCGGCGGCCAGGGCGAGGCGGAAGGCGGCGAGGACGTGGACCTTACCCACCCCGCCGACTGGAAGACGGTCCTGCCCCTGGCAGGCGCCTTCATCCTTAACATCCTGCTCATCGACTGGGCCGGCTGGGTCATCTCCGGAACGGTACTGTTCTGGGGCAGCGTCCTGGCCCTGGGCAGCCGCCACTACATCCGTGACGGAATCATTTCCCTGGCCCTGGCCCTGCTCACCTTCTACGGCTTCTACCTCGGCCTCGGCATCGCACTGCCGGCCGGACTCCTGGAAGGAATCCTCTGATGGACGTCTGGTCCTCACTGATGGACGGTTTCGCCACCGCCCTGACCCCCATGAACTTTCTCTACGCCGTGATCGGCGTACTCCTGGGCACTGCCGTCGGCGTCCTTCCGGGCCTGGGCCCGGCCATGACCGTTGCCCTGCTGCTCCCGGTCACCTACGCCCTGGAACCCACCAGCGCCTTCATTATGTTCGCCGGCATCTACTACGGCGGCATGTACGGCGGCTCCACCACCTCGATCCTGCTCAACACACCGGGCGAGTCGTCGTCGGTGGTGACGGCGATCGAAGGCAACAAAATGGCCAAGGCGGGGCGTGCGGCACAGGCGCTTGCGACGGCGGCCATCGGCTCCTTCGTTGCCGGCACCATCGGTACCGCCCTCCTGGCAGTCTGCGCCCCGGTGGTGGTGGAATTCGCCGTCAGCCTGGGCGCGCCGAGCTACTTCTCGATCATGGTGCTGGCCCTGCTGGCCGTCACCGCGGTCCTCGGTTCCTCCCGCCTTCGCGGCTTCGCGTCGCTGGGCCTTGGCCTCGCCATCGGCCTGGTAGGCCTGGACGTGGTCACGGGCCAGGCCCGGCTCACCTTCGGCGTGCCGCTCCTGGCCGACGGCCTGGACATTGTGGTGGTGGCGGTGGCGATCTTCGCCGTCGGTGAAGCCCTCTGGGTGGCCGCGCACCTGCGCCGCAACCCCCTGCAGATTATTCCCGTGGGCCGCCCGTGGATGGGCAAGCAGGACTGGAAGCGGTCCTGGAAGCCCTGGCTCCGCGGGACCGCCTACGGCTTCCCCTTCGGTGCACTGCCCGCCGGCGGCGCCGAGATCCCCACGTTCCTCTCCTACGTCACCGAGAAACGCCTCAGCAAGCACCCCGAGGAGTTCGGCAAGGGCGCCATCGAGGGCGTGGCCGGTCCGGAAGCTGCCAACAACGCTGCAGCCGCCGGCACCCTGACCCCCATGCTGGCCCTGGGCCTGCCCACCAACGCCACCGCTGCGGTGATGCTCGCAGCGTTCACCAGCTACGGCATCCAGCCGGGACCCCAGCTCTTCTCGAGCCAGGGCCCCCTGGTGTGGGCGCTGATCGCCAGCCTCTTCATCGGCAACCTGCTGCTGCTGCTGATCAACCTGCCGCTGGCACCGATGTGGGCAAAGCTCCTGCAGATCCCCCGCCCGTACCTGTACGCCGGCATCCTGTTCTTCGCCACCCTGGGCGCCTACTCGGTGAACCTGCAGGCGTTTGACCTGGTGCTCCTGCTGGCGCTCGGCGCACTGGGCTTCATGATGCGGCGCTTCGGCCTTCCGGTCCTGCCGCTGATCCTCGGCGTCATCCTGGGCCCGCGCATCGAAAAGCAGCTCCGGCAGACGCTGCAGCTTAGCGCCGGTGACCCGGCCGGCCTGTTCAGCGAGCCGATCGCCGTCGTCATTTACATCATCGTGGCCATCATCCTGGTGTGGCCGTGGATCTTCAAACTCATCCGGCGCAACCGCCCGGCGTCCACCACCGCGATCCCCGCCAACTCCGGCGCAACCGTGCCGAGGGAGGCCGGCGGCAGCGTGAGCCACGGCAGCCACCGCGCCGACGGAATGGCCGACGGCGACGGCGACGGCTAGGACAACCTTCCCGGTCCGCCGCCCGCCCATCACTAACCGACATTCATCACAATTAAGGAGCGACCATGACCATTGTGGTGGGATACGTCCCGACACCCGAGGGCGAAGCAGCCCTGACCCAGGCCATCCACGAAGCCCGGAAGAGCAACACCCAACTGTTGGTCATCAACTCGTCCAAGGGCGACGCGCTGGTGGACAACCGCTACGCCCAGGATTCGGACATCCAAAGCATCGAGGACCGCCTGGCCACCCAGGGCATCGACCATGTGATCAAGCAGCCGGTCCGTGGCCACGATGCCGCCGCCGAGGTCCTGGACGCCGCTGAGGAGAACAACGCCGAGCTCATCGTGATCGGCCTGCGGCGCCGCACCCCGGTAGGCAAGCTCATCATGGGCAGCGTGTCACAGCGCATCCTGCTGGAGGCCGATTGCCCGGTCCTGGCGGTGAAGGCCGGCTAGTACGCCGGATCCTGCGCGGTACAGTTCCTGGCGCTGGCGGCCCAGCCCTTCCACCTCTACCTCCACCACATCGCCCGGCTGGAGGTAGGGGAAGCGGCCGCTCAGGGCCACCCCTTCCGGAGTCCCGGTGATGATGACATCACCGGGCTCCAGCCGCATGTACTGGCTGCAGTGGTGGACCAGGGTGGCAACGTCGAAAATGAGCTCGGATGTGGTGGAGTCCTGCCGTGGTTCGCCGTTGACCCAGCTGCGCAGCCGGAGGTTCCCGCCGTCGACGTCTTCCGAGGGGACAAGCCACGGGCCGAGGGGTGTTGACCCTGGCAGCGTTTTGCCCTTGGTCCACTGCCCGGCGGCCCCGGGCAGCTGGTACTCACGCTCCGAGAAGTCGTTCGCCGTGACGTACCCCGCGATGCAGGCAACCGCTTCATCTGTTGTCGCGAGGTAGCTGGCTTCCCGGCCGATGACGATGCCCAATTCCACCTCCCAGTCGTACTTGCTGGAGAGGGGCGGAACGGGGGCGGCGTCGTAGGGCCCGGCCACCGTGTTGCTGGGCTTGAGGAACACGACAGGGATCTCCGGCGGCGCAGAACCGGACTCCGCTGCGTGGGCCGCATAATTCATGCCGATGCCCACCACTGTTCCCGGCCGGGCCACGGGAGCTCCCACCCGCAGGTTTTCTGCGTTCTCGATGACGGAAAGGGTTCCGGCTGCCAGTGCTTCCCTTGCCCGGTCGAGGCCTCCTGATGCCAGGAAGGCGCCGTCCACATCCCGCGTCAGGGGCAGCAGGCTGAAGTACCGGGAGGAACCATCGCCGGCAGGAACCATCACGGCCGGCTGTTCATTCCCGGCTTCGCCCAGGCGCATGATTTTCATGGTGAATCTCCTTTGATCCGGGATGAGTGGGGGGACTGCTTCCTATCGTGGCGCGGCTGCAGCGCCGGCGGCAAAACGCACCGATTGTGACTGGAGCCAGGCTGCCGTGCACTCTTCTGTGCTTGCCCGTCCGGCGGCCGTAGGGCGCTGGGGATTCAGCAGTCATCTGACATCTCCGGTAGCAGCCGGTAGACTGGGTGGGCCCTCAGGCAGGAAACACAGAAAGTTCAGCACATGACTACAGCCACGTTGGAGCGCCGCCCTGACGCCGCGGACTCCGCAGAAGCACATGCGAGCCGGTCCATCGACCTGGAATTCTCCAGCGCCCGCGAAGTACACGCCGGCCTGGAAGAGGCCGTTGCAGAGCTGATCGAGGTGGCAGCGAAGAATGCAGCCTGCGGCATCCTGGTGACAAGGCTCCACCCGGGACGCTACACAGTAGCCCTGGACGAATCAGTACCGTTCGGGGAAACCTACGAGGCGTTCGCAGCCTGATTTTCCCATCGCGCTAAGCCAAAACGCACAAATCCCCGCCCTGCCTTTCGGCAGTGCGGGGATTTGTTGTATCTGCTGAAGCTCCTAGCCGCGGCGGACCTGGACGCCGTCGGACTTCAGGAAGAGCTGCTTTTCTGCCGGACCCGCCGGCACAAGCCACAGGACGTTTCCGCTCTGCGACACCTCTTCCACCTCCCCGGCCGCTACCACATGCGCATGCTTGATGATCTCGACATGGTCACCAACCGAAAGGCTCTTCCAGTTGGATACCACAGCGGAATGGGCATTGCGCCTCGATAAGACTGCCCCACGTGCTTTCATTTGAACTTCTACCCCTTTGTATACGTTCTGCGCCACAGCCTCGTTGATGTGACTTTCACTACACCTTCAGTTCTACTACACTCTTCCGCCCATGGTTGACCGTGTCGGCGAAAATTCCGCCCCTTGGACAGGAGCTATTCGCATACTGAAGATTCTTCGGTGTCAGGCAAGCGAACCGACTGCTGATTCGGCCGCCCTCCGCACCTCCCCGGAGGCCACCAGCCGGTCCGCCGCTTCCAGCTCCGGCGAGAGGAAGCGGTCCGTTCCCGGCCCCTCGACGACGTCACGCAGGGCAGCGACGACGGCGGAGCCCGCGGGGCCCGGCGTCAGGACGCCGCCGGACAGCTGGCTCCGGATGTCCAGGGCCCGGGCCGAGGTAACCAGTTCGATGGCCAGGACTCGGCGGAGGTTTTCGACGGCCTTGCGCAGCTTCCGGGCTGCATGCCAGCCCATGGACACGTGGTCTTCCTGCATGGCCGAGCTGGGGATGGAGTCCACGGATGCGGGGACCGCGAGCCGTTTGTTGTCGGACACCAGGCCCGCCTGGGTGTACTGGGCGATCATGAGCCCGGAGTCCACGCCGGGATCAGCCGCGAGGAAAGCGGGGAGGCCGTGCGAGCGGGCAGGATCCAGCATCCGGTCCGTCCGGCGCTCCGCGATGGAACTCAGGTCCGCGACGGCGATGGCCAGGAAGTCCAGCACGTAAGCCACGGGGGCGCCATGGAAGTTCCCATTGGAGCTGACCCGGCCATCCGGCAGCACCACGGGATTGTCGATGGCCGCGGCCAGCTCGCGCGACGCCACCAGTTCAGCATGGTCGACGGTGTCCCGGACGGCGCCGGCCACCTGCGGTGCGCAGCGGAGAGAATAGGCGTCCTGGACGCGTGAATCGCCCACCCGGTGGGAGGCAACGATGGGCGAGTTGGACAGGACGCGGAGCATGTTGTCCGCGCTGGCGGCCTGGCCGGGGTGCGGGCGCAGCGCGGCATGGAGCTCCGGCAGGAACACCTGGTCGGTGCCCAGCAGCGCCTCGACACTGAGCGCCGCGGTGATGTCCGCCGTCGTCAGCAGCCGGCGAAGGTCAGCGATGGCCATCAGGAGCATGCCCAGCATGCCCTCGGTGCCGTTGACCAGGGCCAGGCCTTCCTTTTCGGCGAGGGTGACCGGCTCGATGCCGTTATCGGCGAGCAGCTCCGCGACGGTGCGCTGCCCGGCGGCGCCAACCAGTTCGCCGTCGGGCCCTTCCGCCTGCCCTTCGCCCATGAGCACCAGGGCACAGTGGGACAGCGGGGCGAGGTCGCCGGAGCAGCCGAGCGAGCCGAACTCGCGGACCACAGGCGTGATGCCGGCGTTCAGCACATCCACCATCGTCTGCAGGACCACGGGGCGGACGCCGGTGCGGCCGGACGCCAGGGTTTTGGCGCGCAGGAACATGATGCCGCGGACAACTTCGCGTTCCACGGCCGGGCCCATGCCGGCCGCATGGCTGCGGATGAGGGACTTCTGCAGCTGGGTGCGAAGCTCGTTGGGGATGTGGCGGTTGGCCAGTGCACCGAAACCCGTGGAGATGCCATAGGCGGGGGTCTCGCTGTGGGCCAGCTCGTCAATGTGGGCGCGGACCTTGGCCACTGTGTCCAAGGCGTCCTGGGAGATGGTCACCGTGGCGTTGTGGCGCGCGACGGCGACAACATCCTCAGGCGTGACGCCGCTGGAGCCAAGGGTGACGGTCAGCGGTTCGTGGGTTATCAATGTCATGATTCCTACTTTTTGTGGTGTGCGGGGATCGATTGCTCCGTAACTGTCGTTTTCGGGGCTCTAAACGACAGTTACGGAGCAGTCGATGGACTAGTTGGTCCCTGAAGACTCGTTCATTGGGATGCGGACGCCGCGTTCCTGGGCGACGTCGAGGGCGCGTTCGTAGCCGGCGTCGGCGTGGCGGATGACGCCCATGCCGGGGTCGTTGGTGAGGAGGCGTTCGAGCTTTTCGGCGGCGAGGTCCGTGCCGTCGGCGACGGAAACCTGGCCGGCGTGGATGGAGCGGCCGATGCCAACGCCGCCGCCGTGGTGCAGCGACACCCAGGTGGCGCCGGAAGCGGTGTTGAGCAGGGCGTTGAGCATGGGCCAGTCGGCGATCGCGTCGGAGCCGTCGGCCATGGCCTCGGTTTCGCGGTAGGGGGAGGCGACGGAGCCGGAGTCCAGGTGGTCGCGGCCGATCACGATGGGCGCCTTGACCTTGCCTTCCTTTACGAGCCGGTTGAACAGCAGCCCGGCTTTGGCGCGCTCGCCGTAGCCCAGCCAGCAGATCCGTGCCGGCAGTCCTTCAAATTCGACCCGTTCCTGGGCGGCGTCGATCCAGCGATGCAGGTGCTTGTTCTCGGGGAAGAGTTCCTTGATGGCCTCGTCGGTGACGCGGATGTCTTCGGGGTCTCCGGAGAGCGCCACCCAGCGGAACGGGCCCAGCCCCTCGCAGAACAGCGGGCGGATGTAGGCGGGGACGAAGCCCGGGAACTCGAACGCGCGGGTGTAGCCGCCCTTGCGGGCCTCGTCCCGGATGGAGTTGCCGTAGTCGAAAACTTCGGCGCCGGCGTCCTGGAATTCGACCATGGCCTGAACGTGGCGTGCCATGGAGGCCTGCGCCTTCTTGGTGAAGCCTTCCGGGTCAGCTTCGGCTTCGCGGTGCCACTCGTCGACCGAGATGCCTTCGGGGAGGTAGCTCAGCGGATCGTGGGCGGAGGTCTGGTCGGTGACGATGTCCACGGTGAACTCGCCGGCTTTGTGGCGCCGCAGGATCTCCGGGAAAACTTCCGCTGCGTTTCCCACGTAGCCCACGGACCAGCCGCGGCGCTCTTCCTTGGCCTTGAGTACCTTGGCGATGGCGGCGTCGAGGTCGGTTTCCACCTCGTCCAGGTACCGCTTGCCGGCACGGCGGCGCAGGCGGGTCTCGTCGACGTCGACGATGAGGCAGGCGCCCTCGTTCAGCGTGACGGCGAGCGGCTGCGCGCCGCCCATGCCGCCGCAGCCGCCGGTCAGGGTGAGGGTGCCCGCGAGGGTGCCGTCCTCGTCTTTGGTGAGCTTGCGGGCGATCGCCGCGAACGTCTCGAAGGTGCCCTGCAGGATGCCCTGGGTGCCGATGTAGATCCAGGACCCGGCCGTCATCTGGCCGTACATCATCAGGCCCTCGGCCTCGAGCCGGCGGAACTCAGGCCAGTTGGCCCAGTCGCCCACCAGGTTGGAGTTGGCCAGGAGCACCCGGGGTGCCCATTCGTTGGTGCGGAAGACACCCACCGGCTTGCCGGACTGGACCAGGAGGGTCTCGTCCTTCTCCATGGTTTCGAGGGTGCGGGTGATGGCGTCGAACGCTGCCCAGGAGCGCACGGCCCGGCCGGTGCCGCCGTAGACTACCAGGTCGTCCGGACGCTCGGCCACCTCGGGGTCCAGGTTGTTCATGAGCATGCGCAGCGGCGCTTCGGTCTGCCAGCTCTTGGCGGTGAGCTCGGTGCCGCGGGCTGCTTTGACCGGGCGGGCACCGGTGGTGAAATCGGCGGGTGCCATGGTGGCTCCTTTTCATTGTGCGTCTGTGATCGTGGAAGAAGTTCTGTATCAACTAAAGCCCGTTACGAAGAGGCTTTATAGGGGTTTTGGGTGGGCGCTGTCCGGCATTCCAGACAAGCCCGGCTGGCCGAGTTGCTCCATCACTTGAGGCTCCCATTCCGGGGTTTTAGCAGCCGTAAGTGATGGAGCAACGAGGGTTATTTGACCGGTCGGCCGTGGATGCGGACCGAGAGTTCGTCTGCGACCTTTTGGACACGCGCCGCCAGGACGGGCCACTCTTCCGGCTGCAGTTTGTCCTCAAGGAATGTGACCGCCACGGCAGCGGTGGGCCAGCCAAGATGGTCGGTCACGGCGGCGGCGATGGAGCCGAAGCCGGGGGTCACCTCGCCGTGTTCCGTGGCGTATCCGCGCTGCCGGACCTGGTCCAGGTGCGAGGACAAGGCGGAGTACTTCATGATGGGCGACTCGGTCTCGTGCCGGGCCGTAAACGCGGCTGCATTCGGGTACAGCGCGCGGACTTGGGACTTTGGCAGGGCGGCAAGGATGGCCCGCCCGCTGGCGGTGAGGTGGCTGGGGAGCCGGACGCCGACGTCGGTCACCAGCGACGGGCGGTTCTTGGCCCGCTCCTCGACAATGTAGAGGACATCCCGCCCGTGCAGAACGGCCAGGTGCGCGCTCTCCCCCAGCGCATCCACGAGGGACGCAAGAAGAGGGCGGCCCAGCCGCGACAACGGTTCCTGCCTCGAATACGCGGAACTGAGCTCAAAGGCGCTGATCCCCAGACCGTACCGCTGTTCCTCATGAAGGTGGAGCACAAACCCGTTCGCCTCCATCACTCCCAGCAGGTGGTACACACTGGACCGAGGGAGGCCCAGTGACGAAGCAATTTGCGAGGCTGCCATGGGTCCGCGGCGGGAGGCCAGCAGTTTGAGGATGCGCAGGGTGTTTTCCGCAGCAGGAACCTTGGACGCCACCTTTGATGTGCTGCCGGCCACCGGCCTCGCTTCCGTAACTAACACCGGAACTCCTCCATTTCTCATGTGCGGCCCCGACGCTATCCGGGATCCCGTACTTAAGCTTGCGCCCCTCGTTGCCCCGGAAGCACTACGTAAGCCTAGGCACTGTCTGGGATACCAGATAGCGCCGAGACCTCTGACGGCACCCTCAGGACCGGCCCCGGCGCCTTGACTGGGTCAGAGCGCGGGATTTCTGACGTTATGAAACCCCGACCACTGCCTTGCCCCGGCTCTGCCCCTCGTGCAGGTATCTGACAGCGGCCGGAGCTTCCTCAAGGGGGAAGACCTTGTCGACGGCAGGCTTCACGCTGCCTGCTTCAATGAGAGATGACAGTGCCTCCAGATCCAGGTATGTCTCCTTTGAGACAAGCCCCTTGAATTTCTGCCGGGAGACGAGCGAAGCAAAGGGCGCTGCGAGCGACCGCTCAAAGCCGCCGGTCAGCTTGCCGCCCCCTTCGCCTCCGACGATCACCAGCGTTCCCTGTGGCCCGAGCACCCGCCGGAGGACGGACAGTGGCCGGTTGCCGGCGGTATCCAGGATGACGTCGAACAGCTTTCCGCCACTAGTGATATCAGAATTCCTGTAGTCAATAACTGCATCGGCCCCGAGGGACCGGACGAGGTCCATCTTGCCGGTACTGCAGACCCCGGTGACCTCCGCCCCGAAGGCCTTGGCCAGTTGCACGGCGAAGGAGCCCACTCCCCCGCCCGCCCCAATGACCAGCACCTTTTGCCCAACGGTGACCTCGCCGGCGTCGCGGACAGCCTGAAGGGCCGTAACACCGGAAATAGGAGCCGCCGCCGCCTCCTCGAACGAGAGGTTCACGGGCTTCCGCGCCAGCTTGTCCTCCCGCGCGCAGACGTATTCCGCAAAGGACCCCTCGCAGGTTCCATAGACCTCGTCGCCCACCTGGAAACGGTCAACATCGGCTCCCACAGACTCCACAACGCCGGCCACCTCCCGGCCCCGCACAGGCGTCTTGGGCTTCCTCAATCCATAACCGAAGAGCCTGATCAGATAGGGCAGCCCCGTCATCAGGTGCCAGACCCCTTGGTCGACGCCGGCGGCCCGCACCCGGATAAGGACCTCACCATCACCCGGCACAGGCCGTGCGATCTCACGCAACTGAAGCACGTCCGCCGCTCCGTAAACGTCCTGCACGATAGCTTTCATGGCTGATCTCCTTCTGGCTGCTGGTACTGGAACACGTCCTCAAGCGAAACGCCGAGCACATGGGCGATCTGGAAGGCCATCTCCAGCGACGGTGAATACCGGCCCTGTTCGATGGCGATGACTGTCTGGCGGGTGACCCCCACCCGCGCGGCGAGTTCCGCCTGGGTCATCCCGCCCCGCTCGAACCGGAGCTGGCGGATTGAGTTGGTGACGCGGGTCGGCTTCACCACGGCTGGAACCTCCGGCGGTAGGTCACCGTCTTCGCCACAGAGGCCAGGACGGTGTACGGAACCAGTGCCAGGGGCGTAGTGCGTACCAAACCCGCTCCTGCGGCGACTGGTGAGGTGAAGCAAAGCCGACATCGCCAACGTATGGAAATGCCAACATGGTGTCAATGGTTTTTACACCGAAACGATCCGAGAGGTAGCGGAGAAAGCTCCGCTATAGCACGGCACAACGGGGCTAAGATCAGGGATGGTTCCCCTCTCCAACCTGCTGGCGTTTTCGTTGGCTTCAGTGGTGCTGATCGCCGTGCCGGGGCCAAGCGTCCTGTTCGTGATCGGCCGCTCGCTGGCTCTCGGCTGGAAGGGCGGAGTCCTCACCGTCCTGGGCAATGCGACCGGCCAACTGGTCCAGGTGGCAGGAGTGGCCCTGGGCCTGGGCATTGTGGTGGCACAATCCGTGATCCTCTTCAGCGTGGTGAAGCTTGCCGGTGCCGCTTACCTCGTTTACCTCGGAATCCAAGCCATCAGGCACCGCCACAGCCGCATCGAGGCCGAAAACCAACAAGCCCGCTCCACGCCCTGGCGGCTGGTGGGAGAGGGCGCAGTGGTTGGAGCCACCAACCCGAAGTCCGTCGTTTTCTTTGTTGCCGTGCTGCCGCAGTTCGTGGACTACGCGTCGGGTGCCATCCCGTTCCAGCTGGGACTGCTCGGTTCGGTGTTCCTGGTGATCGCACTGGTCTCGGACAGCATGTGGGCCATCGCCGCAGGGACGGCCAGGCAATGGTTTGCCCGCTCGCCCCGGCGGGTTTCAATGGTGGAGGCAACCGGCGGAGCCCTGATGATTGGACTTGGCGGCACCCTGGCCCTCACCGGCAGCAAGTCCTGAGAACCAGCCCTCAGGGCCGAGCCCATGGCAGTGCCGGCGAACCCCCAAACAAAAAGTGCCCGGCCCCACCAGGGACCGGGCACTTTCCATGAAAACTAGGCAGAAGCCGCGGCGGAGCGGACCGCTTCGGCGAGCGACGTTGCCGGGCGGCCGATCAGCGTCCGCAGGTCGCCTGTGCTGACCAGAAGATCACCCCTGGCAATACCCAGATCCGAATCAGCCAGGATCTCCGCAAAGGTCCCGGGAACACCAACACCCTTCAGCATTCCGGCGTAGTCCTCGGCGGGCAGGTTGTTGTAGCTGATGTCCTTGCCGGTCGCTGCGGTAATTTCGGCCGCGAGGTCCGCCATCGTGAATGCCTCGTCGCCACCCAACTCGTACACCTTGCCGGCCTGGCCCTCAGCTACCAGCACCGCCGCGGCGGCGTGCGCATAGTCGACCCGCGCCGCACCGCTGACCCTGCCGTCTCCGGCACTGCCCGCAAGCGCACCCTGCGCCAGGGTTCCGGGCAGCTGCTCGGTGTAGTTTTCCAGGTACCAGCCGTTGCGCAGCAGAACGAAGGGGACGCCGGATTCGCGGAGGATGGCTTCGGTCTCCTTGTGCTCGGCCGCCAGCTTCATGCCGGTGGTGTCGGCGTTGGCAATGCTGGTGTAGGCCAGCAGCTCGACGCCTTCAGCCTTGGCAGCCTCGATGACAGTACGGTGCTGCTCCACCCGCTGGCCCACCTCGCTGCCGGAGATGAGCAGCACGCGGCGGGCATCCTGGAGGGCAGCAGCCACGGAGGTGGCGTCGGCATAGTCGATGGCGCGGACATCAACGCCCTGCGCGGCGAAATCCGCCAGTTTCTCGATGGAACGTCCGGTGGCCACAATGTCCCCTGCAGGAACGCTGCGCTCCAGCAGGGCCTCGACGACGTGGCGGCCGAGTTGTCCGGTGGCTCCTGTTACAACGATGCTCACGATGAATCCTTTCGGGAAGTACTGGGTTGTCGAAAGGCACAACCAGCGCCCTGACGGATTACTTCCCGAAAGAGAGTACGCACTTTGAAGTAAGGTACTGACCTCGCGGTAAGGTGGATGCATGGAAGCAACAACGCGTCCGCTCCCCCTGCCCATGAGCTTTGCCGACGGCGTCTTCCCGGCCGGGTGCCCCAGCCGGACACTGCTGGACCACATCACCAGCAAGTGGGGCGTGCTGATCCTGCTGTCCCTGTCCGAAGGTGAGCAGCGGTGGAGCGAATTACGACGGCGGGCCGAGGGCATCAGCGAAAAGATGCTCGCCCAGACGCTGAAGACGCTTGAACGGGACGGCCTGGTCAGCAGGAACGCCCAGCCGGTCATACCTCCGCGGGTGGATTACAGCCTGACCGATAAGGGCTATGAGCTGAGCGGCCTGCTTGTTCCGCTGGTGGGCTGGGCGTTCGATAACGCCGACGAAATCGTCAACGGCAAGCGCTGACCACCGCCCGGGTCGACCGCCGGGCAAGCCCCCGGCGCGAAAGCAAGTAGTGCCGATTTTTAATCTGAGTACTTGTTACTGGTGTGACTGATGTGAATAGTGAATAGCTTTGGCGTACGGTGCCAGCCGGAATTGGAGGGCCGTCCTCGCGCTGGGAGCGTTCCGGTTACCTGCACCGACAGTGTGCGGCTCACTGCCGCCGCAAGGAGTTGGTACGCATGGTGAAAGCATTTGTCCAGGACCTGTCGAGCATGGGTAAACCGGTGAGTCTGGCCTCGGTCGCGGCGCAGACGTGGAGCCGCATTGCGAGGCCCTTCGCCCCGCGGTCCCCCTACAGGATTGGTGACGCCGTGGTGGCGGACGATCCCTTCAAGGGCCGCCGCGAGGGAGTGGTGGTGTTCCTGCAGGGCTTGTCCGCGGGCGTGGATACCGCCGAGGGCGTTTTCTTCTACGACCACCGGCAACTCAAGAAGCTGGACTAGCCGCTGAAGGCGGCCAGTCCAGCTGTCGGCTTGCCGAGGAGTGCCTAATACGAAAGTAGGGTGGGTTAGGCTGCGGTGGCTGGTGTGATGGTGACGTCGAAGCCGAGGCTGTTGAGTTTTTTGATGGCGTTGTTTTTGG
>NZ_JBWCCJ010000007.1:0-261498 GCF_056279405.1 Pseudarthrobacter sp. TE3704 | reverse complement strand
AGCTGCTCCCCACATACGTCCGCGATGTTGACGGGCGCGCTGCAAAATGGTGCATCGAATGGTACTTCCACCCGGAAGCTGTCTCCCGTGTAGAAGCATTGTGGAGAGCCTGGGAACACCTCAGACTCGACGGAGCCACCGGAATCAGCGTGTGGTTCAAAGACCACGCAGACCACCACATGAGCGTGCTCCTCGACCCACGCGGCCCGTTCTACAAATGCGACATGCAAAAGCACCGCGACCCCGAACACCTCGAACCAAACAAAGCCCCAGCGGGCTGGTTCCCAGACGTGCGAACTCTTCCTGTCTGAAAAGTGCAGCTCAGGATGCAGTACCCGGCAAACAGCAAATCGGGGCTGGAATCAGTAATGATTCCAGCCCCGATTTTGTTTTTCCTGCCGCTAGTGAGCCGCTTCGTACTTCTCTACAACTTCCGCCTGGATACGACCACGCGTATTTACTGGTATGCCGTTCTCAGCCGCCCACAACCGTACCGCTTTGGCATCCGGGCTCCCGTGCGAGGAGGACTTTGTGCGAGCTGCCGGACGGCCACGTCCGCCAGCTACCTTGCGGCCAGCGTTGGCAAAGCGCGCCAATGCTTCACGCAGTTCACTAGCGTGCCCCTCATTGAGGTCAATTTCGTAGTCACTGCCGTCAAGAGCGAAAGATATCGTTTCGCTAGCTTCCGAGCCGTCAATATCATCTTCCAGCAGCACCACTGTCTTTTTTGCCATGAAATAAGGCTAACAGTTTGTTGAACAATTGAATGGAATGAGGAAGGGGGGCACGCCGTAACGGCACGCAGAGAACGGAGCAGTCCACAGTTGGGGTCAATCCGGGTTATCCACGGCTGGAAATCGGGAGCCAGCAGGGGAGCTCCCTCAGCAGCAGTAGCGGTGGATAACCCATCAGGATTGTCCCCGGCTGTGGGCAGGCGCCCATTTAGGATCCGAAAATACCACTAGCCCGCGTCTGGAGGCGCGACAACCAGCCCCGGAAGTAGAGCTGGTGCAAAAAAGCTATACCCGCAGCCGTCAAAGATCCGCCAACCCAAAACCTGATATCCCAGAGACGGTCTTCATCCTGCTTTTCAAGGTCACCAAGGAGCCAGTCTGTGCGTGGCAACGTCAAGGCATTCACGGACTCTGAAAGATCTAAATTGACGGAACTCTGCGTCCCCTTGATGGCAATTGCTTCAGTCGTGCTAACTTCTCGCGTGTCACCCGCTGTAGTAACCTTGCTGTTGCTTGCTTGGGCGATAAGAATACGCACTTCACAGTTATCTGGAGAGACTAAGGGGGTTGCTAATGACAGCAGCCGTAAAGGGTGGTTGGAGGATTGTACTGTCGCCTGGTTTTTGGCCGCAATTGTGAAATACATCGGACAGCCGACTTGTCCTAGATTTCCAATACGCGGGCTAGCATTTGAAGGGTTAGATAATTTTAGGAGGAATGAGAACTCTTCCGAAAAAGGCTTATTACCACTTGACGTGATATCGAAAAAGAACGCTTTGGCATTAGAGGGATCAAGCCATTTCCCGGGCACCTCCCGTGATAACGCGTCTCCCCGCCTGAGTCTCATGCCCTCATCGCCCGTCTCGACAAGATCGCCGGCATCGACTATCGGCATCAATACGTCAACAAAAGGTAGCTGGGTCCGAGACGAGGATTCGCTGGAAGAGGTGCGTCTCCCATGGAAGCTCCCGCTGGTCATTGCGGCGGCCTCAAGTTCACTGGGACCGCTCCCGACCACTGCCACGGTAGTATCCCCCACGCCACTGACGGTAAGGGAAACATCAAGCAGGGCGTCTATGTCGCCGATTGCGTGGACGGCCATATCCACCTTAACCTCGGATGCAGAGTCAGAGGTCAGAAAGACGAGTCCGCCAGCCTGCTCGTATCGTAAATCACGCGGACTGCTGTAGGGGAGCATTAACAAAACCCCCAGTACCAGCAAGATTATACTCCCACCCGTTTTTGAGAGTGCTTTGAAAAGCATTCCGATAATCAGGCCAAGGAGGTGAGCAAAGGCCAAGTATGAAAGCATGCATGTCACTGCACTCCATACAAGAACCACCAAGACAAAATAGGCAGGTAGATCTTGGCCCCAAAGTAGCGACGTGACGACGTAGGCCGCTGAATACAAACCAGCCATGGTGCCAATAAATCCACCCACTCTGGATGGCCATAACATCCATCGAACTCGCGCACGACGCTTGGCACGTTTTTGTGCGCGAATGCTATCAACGCGAGACAACACTTCGTCCGTCATTGCAATCTCCCGCAAATAGCTTGCTTTACCGCAGGATCGGGCGGTGGGGTCGTCTTAATTTTGTTTGCATCAATC
Source organism: Pseudarthrobacter sp. TE3704 (assembly GCF_056279405.1). Taxonomy (NCBI): domain Bacteria; kingdom Bacillati; phylum Actinomycetota; class Actinomycetes; order Micrococcales; family Micrococcaceae; genus Pseudarthrobacter; species Pseudarthrobacter sp. TE3704. Next base: position 259,152 of record NZ_JBWCCJ010000007.1, on the reverse strand, counting down.
ACTAACGAAGTAGAACTTAGGGATGTATCTGACAGCTCGCGGGTGAGGGTTATTTCGACAGAGTATGGCGATTGCCAATCAAAACGCGAATCGAACTCGAGAAATGAGGCCAAGTTCTTTACAGTACTTTCGTATGTCGCAACATCCTCAACTTCGCAGGCCTGCTTTATGCCCATCAGATGCAGTGCTGATCCCAATACCGACAAGGCGTTTTCTCCAGCGGCAGCGGCGGCCTTCGACTGATCAACCCACGCGTTAGTGACCAGCCAGCTCCCGTACAACAGGCCGGCCGCGAGGACGCCGACCAGCATGGAGGAAGCGCTCCATAGCGACCTACGCCTCTTGGCCGACGACTCAACCGGCCGCAAGACGGCGGAGTCCTCTTCAAGTTTTTCCATGCCCCTCGCCTCGTTTGGGGGCAGCATACCCCGCTCGCTCGTCTGCAAGACTCGGCAACGCGCCAGGAGGTTAGCCAAGCGTTCCTCGGGCGCCCGGGTCTACACTCTCGACCGGCCACCCACGCCCATAGCATCGAAGTCTGAGGAGGAATGAAACCGCGAGAACTCGCTCCGAGATGGATTCCGCGTTTCCGGCTCATCTCAACCATGCTGGAGTCAGACGATCTCAAGGAGGGGATCCCGTTTTGAAGCGTGCGGCACTGCCGAAGCTCGCCGCAGGGGCATGCCTCTGGCATGCACGGTCAGGTTGAGATTTGAGACCCCCATGTTGGAGCGTGCTGAAATGCTGACCCGAACCCTAATCTGACGGGTTTGCACCGGCTGCCTGACGTCAGGTTGGGGTGTACTCCAACCGCCCGTGCCGAACGAGCTTCGAGCCTTTCGCTCTCATCGACGCGCGCGGCCCGAGCGGGGGGAGGACTGGTCCAGCTCGTCGACCGCTGCAGCCTCGTGAGGGGCTGAACTGCGGGTGTGGCTCCGATTGCCTCGTCCGCCTGACACCTCGGTGATCATTCGAGCCCACGGCTCGAACTCCCGGGGCAAACAGTCTGTTCGGGGGTTTCGTGGACGCTGGCGCGGCCCCTGAGGCCTGGACGACACCACGCTCTTCGCGTGGGTGGGAGTACCGCTCGGTAGGGGTAACGAACCATCAGACGTAGGCCAGGAATCGCCCTGCGAAGATCACGCCCGTCCACGTCGTCATCGATACGACCGCCGAGATACGGGCTGCGATCGGTGTCGCGTCGGCGTCCGCCCACTCGTCGACTCGACGGTGGACGCCGCGGTGGAACACGAGGACGTTCAGCCCGGCCAGGAGCAGGAGTCCGAGCTTCCACGGTGCAGCACCGGAGCCGGCGACGCCGATGGCCTGCGCGCTGAACAGCAGGATGCCGGTGACGACTGCGATGGCCAATCCCAGGTGGGAGACGGGCAGGAGATAGCGTGCGGCCCTCGTCACGGGTATCAGATGATGCCCGACGCCCAGCAGCCGGAGGTCGAAGGCGAAGGCCGGGCCGACGAGCACGGCGATCCCGAGGATGTGGAGGCTCTCGAGCGTCGGATACATGAAGGGGGTTGAGCGCAGGGCGTCACCGAGCGGGGAATCCTGTAGCCAGCGCAGGATCGGTTCGAGCCATTCAGGCATTCGGGCTCGGTTCGTCCTGGCGGGTGCGGCGGCGCACGTAGAAGACGCCGCCCACGACCGCCACGGCGACCGCGGCGCCGAACACCGCCCAGACGACCCACGTCTCCGAGCCGCTGTCATCGGCGATGTCGGCATCCTCTGCCGGGGGGTCCATCTCCAAGGGGTCTTCCGCCGCGGACGGCGCGGCGGCAGGCTCATCGCTCGCCTGCTCATCGCCCGGCAGCGGTGCCCTGACCGGGAGCGTGTTGCCGATCACCTGGTTGACGGGCGCATTGTCGTCTCCGTACCAGAACGCCACGGGACGGAAGAGGCCGTCATCGGTGCTGTTAATGTACCCGACGCCCTGGAAGCGTTCTGCGACCTCCAGGGAGCGGTCCAAGCCGTTGCTGCTCGACCACCACGGCGGAGCGATGATGACCTCGAGCTCGTCGTGGGGGCCGTCATACGCGAGGGCGGCTTCGACCCGGGGGCTGTCCTCCGGGCCCGACAGGTCCTCGGGGATCCGTAGATCGGGCGTGCTGGCCGGGAGCTGGGCATCCAGTGCCACGTCGAAAAGCGAATGCGGATCGCCCCAGCTCCCCTCGGACGAGACGGTACCGGCGATGTAGACGAGGTCGTTGGTCTCGAAGCCGTCCCAGCCGTGGTGTGCGGCGGCCGGTGACGCCGGGACCAGCGCGATCGCTGCCGCGGCGAGGAGAGCCGCGGTTGCCAGAAGGCCGCGGCGGAGTGGTCGGTCGGTGTGTGTGGAGACGCTCAAAGTCGTCGATCCTCTCTGTGGGCGGTGGGGCTCTCATTTGGCGAGCCTGGGGTCGGGGTTCAGCGTTCTGCGGGGAACGCGACGCCGGTCTGCTCGGCGTAGGCGGCCAGTAGCCGGTCCTGCGCCTGGGTGTCGTGCACGAGCTCGTTCACGCGCGTCTCGATCTGCTGGTGGAAGAGGAACTCGCCGGTGACGTCGCTGCCGGGCTCGAGGCCCTCGGCCAGCCAGACCTGGGTCATGTAGCCGTCGCGAAGGCTGTCGGGCGTGCTGGTGTTTCCGTTGTGGAAGCCCATCAGGGTGGGGATCCAGCCGGGTGCGACGGCGTTCACCTGCCGGTCGGGCCAGAGGCGGGTCGCTGCCGTGGCGATCATCGCCATGTGCAGCTTGCTGTCGCCGTAGCCGATGCCGCCGCCCGAGCGCACCTCGTCGAGCCTTAGGTCTCCGCCGAGGTGCAGGTCCGAAGTGAGGTAGCTCAGCTGTCGCGGCGGGGTCACCAGCGCGGTGAGGAGGTACGGCGCGAGGGAGTTGGAGTTGAGCAGGTCGCCGTCGGGGAGCCCGTACTCGCCGGCGTTGTGGATGATGACGTCGAACTCGCCGAGGGCGTTGATCTGCTCGGCCAGTGCTCTCGTCTGGTCGAGGTCGAGCAGATCGCCGGTCACAACGTCCTCGAGGCCCGGTAAGTCGCGGCGGACGTCGGCGGCGCGCTGCTCGTTCCGGGCGTGCGCGACGACCGTGTGCCCGCGCTTGAGGAGATGGGCAGCGGCGAGCTGCCCGGCACCGGCGGTGGAGCCGGTGATGAGGATGCGCTTCGTGGCGCCGTCGAGCGGTTGGACGTTCTCGTCGATCCACGTCAGCTCGTCGGCGACCTGCTGGGTGTTGTACACGCCGACGCCGTACAGCCCTCCTTGAGCCCGGACGACGTTTCGGGAGGTCTCGGTGATCTCGGGTGCGGGCCCCGTCGGCGCAGGCGCCGAGGCGGCCGGAGGGGGAGCGCTGGTGCAGCCTGCCAGAATCCCCGTGCCCAGCACCGCTCCGGCCAGCAGCAGGCCGCGTCTGGTCAAGGGTGTCGTATTGAGCGTCATTCTCGTCGTTTCCTTCGTTTAGCCGGCGACGGCGATGGAGGCCTGCTGCCTGTCCAGCAGCTCGATCTGGTCGATTTCCTCGGTCTCGCCGATCTTGGTCAGGTCGTTCGAGAAGGTGTTCCCTTCGGTGCTGTAGAAGAATCCGAGGTTGCCCCACGGCTTGTAGGAGAAGAGATCCACGACCTTCGGGGTCAAGCCCTCGGCGTCGGTGAAGTCCCACTTCGCGCTCGGGGTGGCGTCCTTCTCCTTGCATCCATAGTCGGAGAACTTCAATCGGTGGTGGGCGCCTTGCTGCATTCGGCGAGGAGCAGCGCCAGCGCGATCGCATCGTCTGGGCAGTCGCATTGTGGAGACTTTCCGGGTCGGTCCAAGCAGTACTCCATCAATGCAACACGGAGAATTGACGGTGCGGGAGTCCCTGTCGTGAGGGGTACCAAGAGGGACTCCCGCTGCGGCGATCGAGGGGGTTCCACGGATGTTTCAGGTAGACAGCGCTGGGAAGGACCCGTTCCTCCCTGTACAACACTTGTTTGGTTCCGCTGGTGCGGTAAGACGCCTATGGACGGTTTCTCTGATCTGTTTGAACTGGTCCTACATGTCCGCCGATAACGGATATTCCATCAACCTGTCTCGGCCGGCCGACCCGTCCTTGCTGATCACGCGGCCGGAACTGGGGGACTTTGATCCGTCCATGGCTGGGGTTAATTCAGGTTATCTACGGCTGGAAGTGGGAGCCTTTAGGGTAGCTCGCGGCAGCAGTAGCGGTGGATGACCTATGAGAATTGTCCCCGGCTGTGGGCGGCGGCACCATACTGCTTCCGGGGAGAGCACCAGAATTAATTCCCTAAAGCTTCTGCAGCCCGGCAAGAGGCGTTTGTCCGGTTGGGGTGTACTTCAGTTGAACGAATAAATAGGGCAACACGGTCGGCACCCTCTTGAAATTCCTACCATTCGGCCCCCTATCTCTGGGCCGGGGGTTGAAGGAGGGTATGGGTCTCGGGTGTAGTCAGGGGCCGAATTGGGAGCGGTGAATATTCGGCCGACGCCCGGAGTCCGTCCAGGCAGATCCAGAGGTAGCGCCGGTACAGCTCGGCGGCATCGCTGCGCCCCTCGGGCAGCGTCCCATCCTGTACGGTGCCGGAGATGGCAGCGAGGGCGATTTGGAGGAATATCAGGTCAGTTCCGGTGACGTCCTCGCGCAGGACGCCGGCCTCCCTGGCACGGTCTGCCACCTGATTCACTAGTGGTGCCAGCCGATCCCGCTGCCGGTCGTAGTGGTCCGGCCACGTGCGTCCGGAAAGGATTTGCACCATGCCCCGGTCCCTGACTTGAGCTGCAAGTGAACGTTCGAGGTAAAGCACGAGCCCGTCCCACGGTTTGGAGGAGGTCAGCGCCTCCCGTGCAATAGCTTCCAACTCGTCGACCTGCTGCCTCCAGATCGCCTCAATCAGCTCTTCCTTATTCGCGAAGCGGCGGTAGGCAGTGCCCACACCCACTCCTGCGTGGTGTGCGACGTCGTTGAGTGAGGCCTCAAGTCCCCGCTGGGCGAACAGTTCCCGGCCCGCGGCAATCAAACGCTCCCGGTTGCGTGCTGCGTCCTTGCGCAGTGCCTGCTCAGTCATGCCTGAGAGTCTAACAAGTGGATGCGCGGCATCCGGTTATTTGCTAACATTGGTAAGCGGATGATCTGCATCCGGTTAGGTTGCTTGCACCGGAGCAGCTGGGCCACCTTTCGGCCACAGTCAGCTGGGTATGCGTTGAGTCTGTCGATGTCCCCACAGTTCGGTTGGCCCCGACCATGAGTGGGCGAGTATCTGGGGTCAGTCAAGGGACCAGGGACTGACGCTGCAGACCACCAACAGGACCACGCCAACACATAGTGAAGGACGATAATGACCAGCTACAACCCCGTAGTCACGCTTAACAACGGTGTTCAGATGCCCGCCGTGGGGCTGGGCGTTTACCAGAGCGCCCCCGAAGAGACTGCCGCCGCGGTCCGCTCGGCAATCGAGATTGGCTACCGCCATATCGACACTGCCGCTGCGTATGGCAATGAGCGGGAGGTCGGCGAAGGTGTCCGCAGTTCGGGCGTTGCCCGCGAGGACCTGTTCATCGAAACGAAGATCTGGGTCACCGACTACGGATATGACCAGACCCTGCACGCGTTCGACAAGAGCGCGAAGAAGCTCGGGGTGGAACAAATCGACCTCCTCATCCTTCACCAGGCAGTGCCGCAAAAGTTCGATAAGACGATCCAGTCCTACAAAGCCCTCGAGAAGCTGCAGGCCGAAGGGGTGGTGCGGGCCATCGGAGTCAGCAACTTCCTTCCGCAACGGCTGGACACGCTTCTGGCCGGGGTCGACACCGTGCCCGCGGTCAACCAGATCGAACTCCACCCGTACAACACCCGCCCCGAACTGCAGGCTGCTAACAATTCGCACGGCATCCTCACCCAGGCGTGGTCGCCGATTGGTGGAATCCGCCACTACACCGGCGATATCGTCACACCCTTGACTGATCCGACTATCCAGGCCATTGGCGAGACGTATGGCAAGACCGCCGCACAGGTGATGATTCGCTGGCACATCCAGCAGGGTCGCTCGGCCATCCCGAAGTCCGTTCACCGTGAGCGCATCGCTGAGAACTTCAGCGTTTTTGATTTCGAGCTCAGTGGCGCCGAACTGGCAAAAATTGACGGTCTTCATATTGGAGACACCATGAACCCCGACGAGATGGATTTCGATAGCTTCGGCATCGTAATTCCGGAGCCCTGACGCCCAGGACTGCCTGCCGGTTCTCTTTCACCGGCAGGAACCGAAGCCAGCTCCTTGCACCGGACTCGGACCAGGAACTTTGCCTTGTTGTGCCGGGCAAGCATGTCCCCGTACGCGGGAACAACCGGGCTCGTGCCGCCCAGGCAGGCCCGCCGGACGCCCGGCCTTGGAGGCCGGGGTTCAGCATCTGACGCTGCTCATTCCGGGGCGCCAGGGCCTCTTGGTGGCGGGCCGCCTGGTCTCGTTCCTGCCCGCAAACCAGGAGGTTGAACATGCCACGTTCTGATGCGATTTTGATTGTGGGCGGGTCGCTGGCGGGTTTGATGCTTGCCCTTGCGCTGGCGAACGCAGGTCGTGAATCTCTTGTGGTCGAAAGAGCCCCGGTCAAGCGCCCCAGTGGAGCTGCGCTGGCTATTGACGAGCAAGCCTTGCGCCGAGTTCTTGGCGCGGAGCATACTCAGCGGGTTTTGGACGTGGCCGCCCCCGATCATGCGTCACGACGTTCGGCGATACCCGTCAGCTGGGCCGCATTACATGCTGGTCTTCGGACTGCTGCCGAAGCTGATCCCAGGATCGGGCTTCGTCATAACGTCCGGATTATTGACGTGGGTCAGGACCATGAATCAGCGTGGGCGCTTTCGGACAGCGGACATCGTTACACCGGTGACGCTGTCGTTGGAGCTGATGGGCATCGGAGCATGGTTCGAGCCCGTGTCACACCGCATCATCCTGATGCCCGGTTCGCCGGCTATGTCTTATGGTTGGGTATCGCAGACGAGGCCGACATGAACGTCCGCGGTCCTTGGCCCACGGGCTTGGATATCCGGAGCAGCGACGGCCACTTTTTGCTCGGATACCCCTTGGCTGGCCGCTCCGGCTTACTGAAACCGGGGTCTCGACGCCTCGGTTGGGCATGGTACGACGCAGGCAGCAACGAGCTATTCCGGAAGGCCGGGAGCGTGCGTGGGGGCGTGGTTCACCATTCCCTGGCTGCCGGCGACATCCCAACATCCCAGTACGAACAACTCGCTGCCCAAGCGGACCGCTTCTGGCCCTCGCCGTGGAAGGACGCTGTACTTGACGTCGTAACCCGGCGCCAGGTCACGGGAACTCCCATCGCGGAGTACGTTCCTGATCGTTTGGCAAACGGCCGGCTGGCTATCATCGGCGACGCTGCACACGTTCCCACCCCGATGACCGGAAGCGGCTTCGGCGAGTCGCTCGAGGATGCAGGGGCACTTGCCAGCGCGCTCGACGGCATCCTCGGGCACCGGTCGATCCCGGAAGCATTCAAAGCGTACGAACATGAACGCTTGCTGCCCGCGCGAGATCTCGTCCTCTCCGGACAACGTTTCAGTCAGTCATTCAGGACTGAACGCTGATCTGCCAACGGCAGCCACCGGGTGAAGCTGAGCGGTCCTTCACGGGGGCTCTCGCAGTACCTCCCTCAGCAGAGACTCCCTCTGATCGATGTGCTGTGGTGTGCTCGAAGTGACGACGAAGTCCAACTGAATACGTAAGCGACTATCCGAGGACGACTACATAAATGAGCACGAATATCGACGGAAGCAACAGCATGAGCCTTGGGGAAACCCGGGCTGAGCAGGGCGTATCACGCCGCAACCTGATCAAGCTGACAAGTGCCGGCGCGGCAGCCATCGGCCTCTCCAGCGCGGCCGGCCTGGCAGGAGCCCCGCAGGTCTTCGCCGCCCCGTCCGCCCGCAAGGATCTGGAGCCGGGGGACACCTCCAACGGGGCGGACAATTTCTACACCAGCGACCAGGTCACGGTGAAGAAGATTTCGTTCAAGAACAAGTACGAGATGAAAGTCGTCGGCAACCTGTTCTTCCCCAACAACCTGAACCGGGGCACCACCCACCCGGCACTGGTGGTAGGCCACCCCATGGGCGCCGTGAAGGAACAGAGCGCCAACCTCTACGCCACCAAGATGGCCGAACAGGGTTACGTCACGCTCTCCTTCGATCTCTCGTTCTGGGGTGAGAGCGCCGGCAAACCCGGAAACTCGGTCTCCCCTGACATTTACGCCGAGGACTTCAGCGCCGCCGTCGACTACCTGCGCGCCCAGGCCTTCGTTGACAAGGAACGCGTTGGCGCCATTGGGATCTGCGGCAGCGGCAGCTTCGTGATCAGCGCAGCAAAGATCGACCCGCGGATCAAGGCCATCGCCACGGTGAGCATGTACGACATGGGTGCCGCCAACCGCGACGGGCTCCGCAAGTCCGTTACTTTGGAGCAGCGCAAGGCCTTCATCGCGCAGGCCGCAGCCCAGCGGGACGTCGAGTTCGCCGGCGGAGCTGTCCAGTACACCGGCGGCACACCGGAAGTACTCACCGCTGAATCCACCGCGGTGGACCGGGAGTTCTACGACTTCTACCGGACCGCCCGCGGATACCACCCCAACACCACCACCCACCCGGCCCTGGCCACCAACACCAAGTTCATAAACTTCCACCCGTTCAACGACCTCGAGCTGATCGCGCCGCGGCCGCTGCTGTTCATCACCGGGGACCAGGCACATTCAAGGGAATTCAGCGAAGAGGCCTACCGGCTCGCCGCCGGGCCCAAGGAACTCTTCTGGGTTCCCGGAGCCGGACACGTCGACCTTTACGACCGCACTGGCCTTATCCCCTTCGACAAGCTCACGGACTTCTTCCGCACCCAGCTCTAGGAAGGCCGGGGTCCCGAGCATTCCCTCGGCGCGGGCCCCTCGCAGGGTTGTTAGTCTCAAAACCCTGCACTGCGGGTCGTCCATGGTTGCCGCCTTCGGTGGCGGCGGCACCCATGGACGGAATTCATGGTTTGCGGTTATGGTTGCGGCGCCGGCACACGTGAGGTGACCCCCTATGGCGCAGCCAGTGGCCCGCTCGATCAGGAGCGCCCGTCCGCTGCTGCGTGCTGTGGCGTGCGGCATATGCTTCGGCATCGCCGGCCTTCTGTGGTCCATGCCACGGCTGCGGGCGCGCCGGTTGCGGCGGGCGGCCACGTGCCGCACCTGCGCGGCTCACATGAGGATGCGCAACGTGACCGTATTCCTGGCCGCGGCGCTGCTCCTCGCCGGAGCTGCTGCCCGCACCATCGAGGCGGTTTCACCGCAAGTCATCTGCCACAGCCACATCACCCCTGACGGGCAAGTGCAGCCAGAGCCCTACCTGGAGATCTCGCCGCCTGCGCCATGGAGTATTACCCGCAACTTCCTGGTTGCGCCCATCAGCGGGGTCGGCGTTTTGGCCGGCGGCGTGATGGGGATGGAGTCCTGCTCCGGACCGCCGCTGCTGGTCATGTTTTGGCCGCCTCCCCGGACAAGTGGCGGCGGAACTGTCATGGGCGATGTGTTCGTTGCGTGGATGCCTCCCGGGGAAACGCGAGCCGGACCCTTGAGCATCAACGGGTACGGGACCGAGGGGGAGCGGCTGTACATCAGGTACGGGCCGAACATTTCGCAGGCCAGGGATGATGAGGAGGAGCTGGGGCTTCACGAGTCGCGGCACGTGGACCAGTGGGCTGTTGCCAACTTCCTGGCGGGCCCCTTGGCCTTTCCCGCCGCCTACTTCCTCGACGAGGCACTCTTCCCCGGGTCACGCAACCACTTTGAGCGGGACGCCGGCCTGTCCCGGGGCGGCTACCCGCCTGCACCGGCCAATTGGCCGTCCCCCAAATGGCCGGAGACTGGGGCTATTGCCGTGCTGGGCCTGATCATCTTCCGGAGACGGCTGCGATGGGTTGTCCGGGTAATCCTGGGCGGTCGAGGGCAGCGCACGGCACACACAACAGGCGAGTGTCCTGTCCACACCCGTGGCTGGAACCCCTGGTAGACGGAACCCTCAAGCAGTTCCGAAAGCCTCCCGGCGGCTCGCCGGATTCCGGAACCCCCGCCTTCAGCGTGGCTTCGCTGGCTGCCTCCACAGGGCTGGTGAGTGAAATGAACTCCTCGCCAAGTTTGGGGTCCCCTTGGCGAACTAAGGCGGCTCGGCTCCCTCGCCCGGAACACGCGAAGCACCGACATTTGGGATGCCTTCTCAGCATCAAACCGCCCAACATCACCGACGGAATGGGCTCATCCGTGAAAGTTATCGCGTTGCCGTGTTGCGGTTCTGGTGAGCCGATCGTCGCGGCTGACGCCCTCGGCTCGTGCTGGCGGGCCCTTCGGGTAGAGGCCCTGTGAGGGACTCCCTCTTCCCCGGGGGGTGGCCTAGCGTGGAAGGCATGGACAATCGAGCGGAAGTACGTGACTTCCTTATCTCGCGGCGCGCCCAGGTTTCCCCCGAGCAGGTTGGCTTGCCTTCCGGGGAGAACCGGCGCGTAAAGGGTTTACGCCGAAGCGAAGTAGCCACCCTGGCCGGTTTGAGCGTGGAGTATTACACCCGCCTGGAGCGCGGCGCGATCAGCGGCGCCTCTCCACAAGTGCTCGCGAGCATAGCAAGGGCCTTGTGCCTGGACGACGCCGAGCGGGCGCACCTGTTCAACCTCGCCAATGCGGCCAGCCCGGCTGCGCGGCCGCAGCGGCGCCGCACGTCGAAGTCCTATGTGCCGCATCAGAGCCTGCAGTGGGCACTTGATGCGATCACGGCCGGTCCCGCGTTCGTTCGTAACGGCCGGATGGATCTGCTGGCGGTCAATCCCTTGGCCCGTGCGTTCTACAAGGACTGCTACGAGATGCCCGGCCAATCACCGAACATCGCCCGGTTCACGTTCCTGGATGAACGTGCTCACGAGTTCTACCCGGACTGGGATGCCTTCGCGGAGGTGACCGTTTCCATCCTGCGAACGGAGGCTGGCCGGGATCCCCATAACAAGGAACTCCATGACCTCATTGGTGAGCTGGGCACGCGCAGCGAGGAGTTCCGGCGACGCTGGGGTGCGCACAACGTCCGGCACCACGGCACGGGTTTCAAGACCTTTAACCACCCCGTCGTGGGTGAAATGAGCCTGGCTTTCGAGGGGCTGGAGATGGCTGCCGAGCCGGGACTGACTCTCACGATCTACACCGCGGAGCCCGGGTCGCCGTCAGCTGAACGCATGCAGCTGCTCGCCTCGTGGGCTGCCAGCGAATACGGGAAAGCCGTCCAGGGTGCACCCGAGAGGACGCGGACGGACGGCTGACGAACTATCCCAGCCCGGCGCTGCCGGGCGGTCTGGCCGCCGTCGACGGGAAGTGTGGCGCCGATGACGCACGGGTTGTCGGACTGCAGAACTACACGACTGCCGCCTCTTGGCCCCGATCAACGGGGACCTAGTCCATGTACCGCCACGAAAGAAAGAACACTGTGAAAACTACGATCGCGATCACCGGTGCCGGACGCGGCCTGGGTCTTGCCTCTGCCCGCCGCTTCGGAGCCGAAGGCTTCAACATTGCCCTTATCTCCCGTACCCAGGAACACGTCGATGCAGTCGCCGCGGAACTGGCCGACGCCGGTATCACCGCACGCGGTTACGCGGCCGACGTCCGTGACCAGGAAGGGCTCAACACTGCCCTTGCCCAGGCCGGCGAGGACTTGGGGCCTGTTGAAATTCTTCAGTACAGTCCCGTTCCGTCCAAGGAATATCTCCGGCCCGTTCTTGAGACAACGTCCGAAGAGCTGCGCTCGGCACTCGAGTTCTCAGCGCTGGGAGCCGCCGCCGCCATTAGTGCGGTGCTTCCCGGCATGCGCGCCCTTGGCCGCGGAACTGCCCTGTTCATCAACGGCTCCAGCGCCGTCCGTCCCAACCACAACTACGCCGGCACCTCCGCCGCGTTCGCTGCCGAATCCGCGTACGCCCAGATGCTCCATGACGCCCTGGCACCGGAAGGAATCCACGTAGCGCAGCTCATCATTCCGTTGGGCATCGGCGGAGGCGACCCTGCGCACGAACCGGCGGCCCTGTCCGAAACTCTTTGGAACATCTACAGCGACGGAAAAGACTTCCGCACCTTCGTGACACCTCTGGACTGAGGACACGGGACTGCTTTCCGTACCGGCCGCCCAGGCTCGCTGCGAGGCGACGCGCGGCAACGGTGGGGGCTGGATCCCCTAGGGGTCCCTCCGAGTACCCGTCACAACAGGGGCTCCCACCCCTCTTTGGCAACTGCTTTGCTGGAATGAACAACTTTTCTTTTGAAGGGAAAGCATCTCCAATGCGCCTGAGAATGCAGGCCCTGGCTGCGATCATCACGCTCGCGTTGCCCCTTGCCGGGTGCAACACCTCGTCCAACCGCCAGGCCCCCACCACTGAGCCGCCGCCCTCCCCAACGGAAACATCAACGGCGGCCGATGGATCGTCGTTGCAGCCTTCACCGGTCCCGTCCTCCGCGGGTGCGGCAGACAGCACCCCGATCACCATCGACATCGATGGCGAGACAGTGACAGGTACCCTTTCCAGCAACGCAACTGCACGCTCCCTGATCGGGCAGCTTCCCTTGACGGTCTCCTTCAGGGACTACGGCGGCCAAGAAAAAATCGCAGAACTGCCAGAGGCTCTTTCGCTCGACGGCGTGCCCGCCGGAGACAGCGCAGAACCACTGACCATCGGCTACTACGCGCCCGACCAGGCCCTCGTCCTCTATTACGAGAGCGTCGGGTACTCCCGCGGAATTGTGCGGATCGGATCGTTCGATAACCTCGCGGCGATCCGGGACCGAACAAGCGGTTTCACAGCCAGACTGGCCCCCACCAACTGATCGGGATGACAGGGCTACTCCAAAATTCTCCACAAAAGAACGGAACCGTTTTGACTCGAGCAACCCTTGAGGATGGCGCCCGCGAAGCGCGCGTGGACGCCCTGCCCCACCAAAACAGCGGCATCATTGAAGAAACAAAGAATCCCGCCCCGGCTAGCGATCCTTCCGTCCTGGCTGGACCCTTTCCGTGGGCGGCCCTGCTGGTCATGGCCCTGATGGGATTCCTGCTGATTGCCACCGAGACCATGCCCGCCGGCCTGTTGCCGCAGATCGCTTCGGGACTGGACGTCACCGAGGGGACCGCGGGGCAGTTTGTCAGTGCCTACGCCCTGGGAACCGTCATTGCGGCAATGCCCGCAATCGCGTTAACTCGGGGCCTGCGCCGGAAGCCCGTTTTCCTCGTCGGGATCCTCGGCTTCCTGGCCGCGAACCTCATTACGGCATTCTCCACCGACATCGTCCTCTCCCTGGGAGCGCGGATGCTGGCCGGTGCATTCTCCGGCCTACTGTGGGGAATGACTGCCGGCTATGCCCGTCGTATCACGGCTCCGCAACATGCCGGCCGTGCCTTGTCCGTTGCGTCAGTTGGAACCCCCGTCGGCCTGGCCGTGGGGACGCCCTTCGGCTCTTGGCTGGGTACGGCTTTCGACTGGCGCTGGTCCTTTGGCGTGCTCGCAATCCTCACGGCGGTCACCTTGCTGCTGGCGGTCTTCCTGGTCCCGGACGCGCCCGGCCAACGAGCCGGGACACGGGTACCCCTCGCACGGGTCTTCGCCATCCCGGGCGTCGCGGTTGTCCTCGGCGTCATCGTCAGCTGGATGCTTGGCCACAACATCATGTACACCTACATCGGCTCCTACCTCCGCGTGGGAAACCTTGACCTTTCGGTGGACGTCGCGCTCGTCACGTTCGGAGCGGCAGCCATTGCAGGGATCGCCATCACCGGTGCCGTAATCGACAAGGGCCTTCGACGCCTGGTCATGTTCAGCCTCGGGAGCTTCATTATCGCCGGTGTCATACTCATCGTTGGCCACGCGTCATTGACGGCAATCCTTGCAGCAATCGTCCTGTGGGGCATCGCCTTCGGCGGCGCGGCAGCACAGCTGCAGACCGCCATCAGCGCTGCAAGCGGGGACAACGCCGACGTTGCCAACTCAATGCTCGGCGTCGCCTTCAACCTCGCGATCTTTGCCGCGGGTGTGGCGGGCGCGGTGGTGATCAGCAGCTTCGACGGGATAGTCCTGCCAGCCGCTTTGGTGGGACTTGCTGCCGTCGCGCTCACTATCGCTGTCGCCGGACGCCGGACAGCATTCCCCAAGTAGTCGGCAAAGCAGCGCCTGCAACAGCAGCACTGCAACAAACACCTCAAACGCAGCAGGAGAAAGCCTCGAAAGCCACCCGCACGCGCTGCCCTGTCGGAGGTCAGCATCGGAGCGGGCCTGATGCTGACCTCATGCGCTGCCACGTCGCCGGCATCCCCGCCCACGCATGCCCCCAGGCCGTGGCCACCGGGCTGGAAGCTCTCTGGTCCGCGGTGTTCCGCAACGGCACCCCGCTGGTCAGTGAGCGGGACAGCGGGGTGATCCTCGAACTCAGCCCTGACGGCAGCACGCGCACCATTGGAGACATTCCCGGGTGTGGCAGGTGCGGAAGGCGGGCTGCTGGGCCTGGCCGTGGACAGCCAAGGCCGCCTGTACGCGTACTCCACCGGGACGGACGGAAACAGGGCCCAGCGCTTCGACGTCACCGGAGCACCAAGGTCCGTGGCATTGGGGCAGCCTGAAACGCTCCTGGACGGGATCGCGTCCGCGAGCTATCACGACGGCGGCCGGATCGCCTTCGGGCTGACGCGGCATGCTCTTCGTGACGATTGAAGGCGCCGGCCGGCGCAACAGTTCCCAAGACTTCGATTCTCTGAACGGGAAGATCCCGAGGATGGCCCCCGACGGCGACGTCCCCAATGACTATCCCTCCCGGATTCACTTGTCGACAGTTACGGACAACCGCCCCTTAACGTTCAGTGGGGCAACTCGTTCCTCGAGCATCTTCCGGCTCGTCACTTACCGCTGTGGGATCCAATCATCTTCCAGCCGGGCCGATGGCACGTTCAGCGGATCCATAGGTGCCGGACGACATATTGGTCTGAGCCGCTCAATAAACACCGCTCCACATGCCCGCTATTGCCCGGGTGATGTCCACCACATGCCCGTTAGCGCTTTTGTGGCTTCTTCCGATAAATCCGCCCTTACGCTCTTGTCATTACAGGATCACAAGGCAAAGGAGCCAATGTGGATGTTTTATCGAAATACTCGCTAGCGGGCCGTAAGGCCGTCGTCACCGGCGGTAATAGGGGCCTTGGCCGGGCGTTTGTAAGGGCGCTCCTGGAGGCAGGAGCAGAAGTCGTCTTTATTTCTCGGGACAGCGGCAGAAATGACCTTGTTGTTAAGGAATTGCGTGCGGACGGATTCCACACAACGGCGTTGATGGCGGACCTTACTGACAAGGAAGAGCTCTCGGCAGCGATGGACACTGCCGCAGCCCGCATGGGTGGCATCGACATCTTGGTCAACAATGCCGGAACGTGCTTTCACGGGGATGCGTTTGACGTCAA
Organism: Pseudarthrobacter sp. TE3704; assembly: GCF_056279405.1. NCBI lineage: Bacteria > Bacillati > Actinomycetota > Actinomycetes > Micrococcales > Micrococcaceae > Pseudarthrobacter > Pseudarthrobacter sp. TE3704. The sequence goes on along the minus strand of NZ_JBWCCJ010000007.1, from coordinate 243,650 downwards.
GGACGAGGAATGGGACGCAGTGTTTGACCTGAACGTCAAGGCACTGTTCAACGCCAGCGTGCTTGCCGCCGGGCATATGAAGGGCAACGGAGGCGGCTCGGTGGTAAACATCGGGTCCATGTCAGGCCAGATCGTTAACAGACCGCAGAACCAGCCCGCCTACAATGCATCCAAGGCCGCAGTCCATCACCTGACCAAGTCACTGGCAACAGAATGGGCAAGGTTTGACATTCGGGTAAATGCGGTTGCTCCTGGTTATGTCAGGACAGAAATGGCGCCCGTGGATAAGCCTGAATTCCAGCAACATTGGATCAAGGACGCCCCGCTGAACCGGTGCGCCTCGCCAGAGGAAATCGCCCCAAGCGTAATTTTCCTCGCAAGCGAAGCGGCATCGTTTATCACCGGAAGTGTTTTAGTCGCCGACGGCGGATATACGGCATTTTGACTCTCGCCGAGATTGATCGCGCGACTGAGATTCCTTTCCATGTTCAACTGAGGACTATTCTCACCCGTCGCCTGAATTCTGATTACTCTGCTGGCGACAAGTTGCCGAGCGAACTAGAACTATGTGAAACATACGGTGTGAGCCGCACTGTGGTGCGCCAGACCCTGGACAGGTTGAGCTCGGATGGCCTGATTACGAAAGTTAAGGGAGTTGGGGCATTCGCCAATGGCCGGAAGCTGGGGACAGCTTTCCTGCAGCGGGTGGGGGGTTTCCATGATGAAATGGCATCACTCGGGCGCCGTGTCACCAGCCGGACACTGTCCCAGGTTGTGGTCTCGGCGGATGCGGCCACGGCCCTTGCTCTCAACCTTCCGCTCAATGCGCCAGTGATTTGTATTGACCGGCTTCGTTCGGTCAATGGGGATCCGGCCCAGGTCGTCTTGACGACGCTGCCTCACGCGAGGTTTGAAGGACTTGAAGCCATGAATCTGACGGACAGGTCCCTTTATGAGATTCTTCGCACCCACTATGACTGTTCCCCGTTCAATGGGCGAAGGTCCATTGAATGTCGGATCGCCTTGCCGCAGGAGGCCGAACTGCTCAATGTCCCGGTCGATTCAGCCGTGATCATCATGCGCAGTATCTCCGCTGATGCCAACGGGTCACCCTTCGAAACGTGGAACGCCACCTACAGGGCAGACATGTTCAAGTTCGAAGTTGAACTCATCTCCAACCCAACCGATTAGAACCGCTAACGCAGGTGGACCACACCGCCGTGATTCCACCTGCCCAAAATAAGGAGCCAACCATGAAAGCAATGACGGATATCCACTTCTCACGCAGGAAATTCACCCTTACGGGCACGAAGCTGGCAGCAGCCGCGGCCGTCATCGCCCTGTCCGCCACGGGATGCAGCTCGGCCAGCACAGATGTTGCCGCCGCTGCCCCCGCCCTGAAAGCCGAGGAAGTTGTCCTGGTTGAATCGGTGCGAAGCCTGTCCAACCCCTACCACGCAAACTGGGTCAAGGGCGGACAGATGTTTGCCGAATCGATGGGAATGCCGGTGAAGGTCGTCACCGATGACAGCGACTCACAGAAGCAGCTCTCCCAAATAAGGGCACTGGCCAACTCCGGCAAGAAGATCATCCTCAATGTTGATCCGAACACGTCCTCCGATACCCAGGCCATCGTCCGGGCTGTCAAAGATGCTGGTGGTTACGTCGTCACTCAGTGGAACAAGCCCGATGAGCTGAACCCATGGGATGTGGGCAACAACTGGGTCGCCCACATCGGCTTTGACGGGCGCGTCAGCGGCAAGCAGGTCGCGGAAAAACTGTTTGAAGCCATGGGTGGTTCGGGCGGCGTGATCGCCTTGCAGGGCATTTTGGACAACGTCTCGGCCAAACAGCGGTTTGAGGGTTTGCAGACCGCGATGAAGGACGCACCGGGCATCGAGCTTCTGGACCAGCAGGCGGCCAACTGGAACCGCAATACGGCATTCCAGGTGACTCAAACCCTGCTGGCCAAGCACGGGGACAAGGTCAAGGGTGTATGGGCAGCCAATGATGACATGGCGCTTGGAGCACTCCAGGCACTGAAGGCGGCAGGGTTGGCCGGCAAGGTCCCCATCGTGGGCATCGATGCAGTTCCTGAAGCCCTCAGCGAGGTTCAGTCCGGCACCAACAAGTACGTCGCGACTGTCTCCTCTGACGCGTACTGGCAAGGTGGGGCTGCCCTGTCCCTTGCCTACAAGGCTGCTATCGGTGAGATCGACATCGCGAGCCTGAGCCAGGACCAGCGCGCCTTCTACGGAACACAGATGCTTGTCACGCAGGCAAATGTAGCCGATCACCTGGCTGCTCCAACGGCCGATTCATTGAAGCAGGATTTCGATGATCCATTCCGTCGAATGACCGCCCCCATCAACTAACAACCGTGAGGGGCCGCGCCCCCGCGTCCCCTCACCCCAGTTGCCAACCAGGAAGCTGACCTGCACAATGACGCAAACCACGCAGACTTGCCCATCGGCGGCACCGCCTGCCGCACTAGCCTTAGCCAGCAAGCGGGTCCTGAAAAACCCGCTGACCTCCGGAGCAGGCCCTGCCCTCGCCCTTGTGGCGTTAGTTGCCTTCTTTTCGGCCGCCAGTCCCGCATTTCTGGGAGCGACAAATCTTGGGGGAGTGGCATCCCAACTCTCGGTCGTGCTGGTCATCGCTCTCGGCATGACCTTTGTGGTCCTGCTGGGCGGGATTGATCTTTCCGTCGAAGGAGTCATGGCCAGCTCTTCTCTGGTTTTCGTGCTCCTGGCAAGCAATGACCGGAACGGAAATGACTTCGGGATGCTGGCCGCGCTTGCCGCGGTGCTCTGCGGATCCTTGTTTGGCCTGATCAACGGTTTCCTGCACGTCCGCCTCAAAATCCCCTCCTTCATGGTCACGCTGGGGACCGGGGCGGTCGGCATCGGTGTGGCGACTGTTCTGTTCGGGGGGCAGCCACCGAGGCTGGAGGACCCTGTGCTGCGCGCCTGGGGTGGAGAGAACGGCGGCGGGCTTTCCCCGCTGTTCCTGACCGCCTTGGTCGTCTTTCTCTCATGCGTCGGCCTCCAGAGATACACCCGAACTGGCCGCTATGGATATGTCATCGGTGGCGATGAAAAGATCGCCTCACTGAGCGGCATCAACGTTGGCCGATACAAGATGAGCGCTTTCGTGATCTCCGGAACCCTTTCGGGACTGGCGGGTGTAATGGCTGCCTCGCAGCTGGGTATCGGGGACCCGAACATCGGCAAGGGGCTGCTGTTTACGGCCATCACGGCCGTTGTCCTGGGAGGCACATTGCTTTCCGGCGGGCGCGGCAGTGTCGCACGGACCCTCGTCGGGGCCCTCATCGTCACCGTCCTCGCCAACGGCCTGATCCTCATTGGTGTCAGTCCGCATTTCCAGACCGCTGTCCAAGGCATCGTCATCGTCGTTGCAGTCGCTGCTGCGGGATGGTCGTTGCGGACCAGAACGAGAGTGGTGAAATGAACCAGCCCGTCCTTCAGGTACAAAATCTGTCCAAACAGTTCCCAGGCGTAAAGGCGTTGGACGATGTCACATTCGAAGTCCGGCCCCACGAGGTCGTAGGACTTATCGGGGAAAACGGTGCCGGAAAATCGACACTCCTGAAAATCCTCTCCGGCGTCTACACACCGGATTCAGGGAACATCAGAATGTTGGGCGAAAGCGTCCACTTCAACGGGCCCGCTGCCTCGGCGCGGGCCGGCATCGGCATGGTTCATCAGGAACAGTCCCTGGTCAACGAAGTAACAGTCGGCGAAAACATCATGCTTGGCGCCGAAGGCGACGCCGTCCGCGGCGGTATCTACCGGTGGAAAGCGCTGCACTCGAAAGCTCAGCGGCAGCTGGACAAGCTGGGCCTGAACCTGGACTCGCGGGCCCAGCTCGCCTCGCTTTCATTCGCCCAGAAACAGATGGTCGAGCTGGCCAAGGCCCTGAGCGTGGAGGAAACCTGCCCAGGGGAACCGGTCATAGTTCTGGACGAACCCACTTCAGTATTGGAGAGCGCGGACCTGGAGACTCTCTTCGCCCAGATCGACCGGCTGAGGCAGATTGCCTCCGTAGTCTTCGTATCCCACCGCCTCGATGAAGTGTTGCGTGTCTCGGACCGTGTGTACGTCATGAAGGACGGAAAGGTCGTCGCCGAGCGGGATCCCCGGCGGGTTACGACAGGGGAACTGCACAGCCTGATGGTCGGCAGGGGCAGCAGCGACGAGTTTTACCGCGAATCCAGCCAACTGGACATCACGGACGGCCCGCCGGTCCTCGAGGTATCCAACCTCACCCGCCGAGGCAGCTTTTCCAACATCACCCTCCAGATACAGCCCGGGGAAGTACTGGGTATCGCGGGAGTGCAGGGGTCAGGCCGTGAAGAACTGACCCGCGTGATTTTCGGCGCGGAACAGCACCATGCCGGAGATTTGACCGTGAGCGGGCGCAAGGTCAGGTTCCCTGCTCCTGCCGCCGCAGTCCAGGCAGGCATTGGTTACATCCCTGCAGAGCGGAAAATTGAAGGGATCGCCCAAGGGATGTCTGTCGAAGACAACATCCTCCTGGCTGACCCCGCGCCCGTCAGTGCCGGCCCCTTCCGGAAGCCGCGCGCTTCGCGGGCAACCGCGGAGGACTGGATCGGTCGCCTGCGGGTCAAGACACCGGGCCCTGCTGCCGACGTTGCCAATCTCAGCGGCGGAAACCAGCAGAAGGTGGCGTTGGCGAAATGGCTGAATTCCCCGCGGCTGAAGATCCTGATTCTGGACCACCCCACGCGCGGACTCGACGTCGGCGCCAAAGAAGATGTCTACACCCTTATCCGGGAGCTGTGCGCGAAAGGCATCGCAGTAATTCTCCTGGGGGACACCCTTGAGGAAATTATCGCCCTGAGCCATCGCATAGCCGTCATGAAGGACGGCGAAGTCAGTGCCTGGTTCGATGCTCCCCGCGGCAACAAGCCCGCCCCTGTCGATCTTGTCGAATGGATGGTCTGAAAGCATATGGCCTTGAATAACGCTGTCTCGGCTCCGATGATGTCGAAGCCCCGCCGCCCATCGGCGCAGTCGTTCCGCGCTGCCATTCCGATCGCCGTTCTCGTTGCGCTGGTGGCTCTGGTGTCGTCCCAGCAACAGTCCTTTTTGAGCACCCCAAACCTGCAGTCGCTGGGTCTTAGCCTTGCCCCGCTCCTGATACTCGCCCTCGGGCAGACCTTTGTGATCCTGACTGGAGGAATCGATCTGTCGATAGCGGCGCTGACATCGCTGGGAACGGTGCTGCTGGCCTCGTGGCTGCCGCAAATCGGACCCTTGGCCGCACTTTCCATGATCCTGCTGTTGGCTGCACTCGGTGTCGTGACGGGGCTGGTCAGTTCCAAGGCACAGATTCCCACCTTCATTACCACTATGGGTGCAATGGGTCTGTGGTCCGGGCTCGCGCTCCTGTTCTCGGGCGCCTCGACCATTCAGGTCACCGAAGGCTACGGCACTATCGGCTGGATACAGGACCTTCGGATCGCCCAGGTTCCGATGCCTGTGCTCATCAGCCTCGGCAGCGTCCTGATCGCCGTACTCGCTATGAAGTACCTCGCCAAGGGCAACCGGTTCCACGCAGTTGGCTTGGCGGAACAGGCAGTTCTCATGTCAGGAGGATCAACCGTAATCCTGCGGTGTGTGGCATTCGGCCTCTCCGGGCTGTGTGCCGGCATAGCAGCGCTCCTTCTGACCGCCAGCCAGTACAGCGGGTCACCCACGCTGGCGGACAGCCTCCTCCTGCCGGTGATCGCCGCCGTGGTTGTAGGCGGCACCGCCATCACCGGCGGGATTGGCGGCCCCCTCCGGACAATCGTGGGTGCCGCGATCATCGTCACCCTGCGCGTCGGCCTCACCGCGATGGGAATTGACCCGTCCTTTGAGCAGATTTTCTACGGGTTCATGATCGTCGCTGCAGTGGCCCTCACCCAAGACCGATCCCGGCTGAGGGTAGTCAAGTAGGAGAACTGGCTCCGGCTCATTGAACTGGTCGGCCAAAAATGGACTGACTGAGTAGGAGCCCGGGGTGCGAGGGCCTGAGCGCGGCACATCACCGCCGCTCAGGCCCTCAATCTTTTGTTGATGGCATTCTGTGTTGAATCCCGATGGAAGGAAAGATTGGGGGCTGATCCGGGCCAAGGGCGGGCTGATATGAACGGTCAAAACCCTCGGTTCAGCCGGTCTTGGTTGGCCGCCGGGCTGGTGCTCGACGAGTTGGTCAGTCGAGCTTGCTAATGATGTGCGCCTCGGTGTCGATCAGCTTTCGTTCGCCCAGCTCCGCGAACATCCAGAGTTTGCCTAATGCAGGGGCGACGATATCGACGGTTCCCTGCCATCTTTGGCCTGTGCGTTTGTCTCGTGCCTCGATCGCGTCTCCGGGGGAGAACAGCAACAGGAGCTCCAGTTCATCCCACGACATTCAATCGCGCGCTTCGTCTTGTACGGAGGAGGGCATGCATGCGGGCGGACTAAGCAGATCCGCCGCTGGCTGGGTCAGGCAGGCGCCGTTCGTGGACCTCTCCGTAGGGGACAGCCGGGCTAAGAGCAACGGTATAAAAGGTTGGGCTGTGTTGAGTCATAACCACACCATGGCGACCTATGCGTGTGGCGTAAGAAACTGCCCGGTCCACAGCTGCGTTCAGGTCTTCCTGAATCTGGTGCGGGTTGTCGCCCCTGACTTCCAGGAGGTAGGAGCTTTCAACGGTTTCAGTCATGTCTTTCCTTATCGTGTCCTGCCGTCGCCGACGGTGTCGTGGTGGGGGGAATTTCCCTCACCCGGGAAAGCGGGGCCGGCAAGAGGTGCTGTGCCGGCCCCGCGCTGCCCAAGCCTGGGCAGACGCCGGAGCTGTAACGTGCTGCAAGCTTCCGGGAACTGAATTTCGCCTGGGGTTTTAGGGCGCTACCGCCCTAGTGCGACGTTGATGCGGTGGCGCGGGCCAGCACCCGAAGCGCGTGTTCGACAGTGTCTGCGACTGCTTCCCGGGAGGGTTTGAAGTACTTGCGGGGGTCCACCACTGTCGGGTTGGCTTCCAGGAACTTACGGGTGGCGCCGGTGTAGGCGATGTTCAGGGCAGTGCCGATGTTGATCTTCACCATGCCCTCCTGCGCGGCAAGGGTGAGCTCGTCGTCGGAGACCCCTGATGAGCCGTGCAGTACGAGCGGGACATCGAGGGCTGCGCTAATGGCTTTGATGAGTTCGTGGTCCAGTGCTGCCGACTTGGAAGTCATGGCGTGGGAGGAGCCCACGGCGACGGCGAGGGCGGCAACTCCGGTTGCTTCGACAAATTGCCGTGCCTCTTCGGGATCCGTCCGAACGCCGGGGGCGTGGGCGCCGTCTTTGCCTCCGATTTCACCCAGTTCGGCCTCAATCCAGATTCCGTGTTGCTGGCCCCACTGCACCGCTTCGCGGGTGTGCCGGACGTTGTCTTCGTAGCTGAAGTGCGCCCCGTCGTACATGACTGAGCTGACTTCAAGTTCGGGTGCCCGGTGCATCAGGTCCACATCGGTGATGTGGTCAAGGTGCAGGGAAACATCTGCGGACGACGTCCGGGCAACGGCTGCGCTGGCGGCTGCGAGGGCGACGGGGGAGCCGTGGTACTTCACGGCGTTTTCGCTGAGCTGAAGGATGACGGGCAGGCCCGCCCGTTCGGCTCCCAGGGCGATCCCTTCGGCGTGTTCGAGAGTGACGACGTTGAAGGCTGCGACGGCGTGGCCGGCACGGCGTGCCTGGTCAACAAGATCTCCGGTGCGGACGAGCGGCATTAGGGGTCTCCTCGGTAGGGATGGGGTGGTGTGGGTCTCTTAAAATCTTGACACAAATCCAAGAAAGCGCAACCATGTCCATGTAAACCCAATTAGAAGCCACGTGGAGAAGTTGAACCAGCGATGCGCGCAGCGCAGCTGTGCACTCCGGTCATTGGATCCCCCTCGTTTGAAGTGGAGTTAGCGTGATAGTGACGGTTACCCCGAGTCCTGCCATTGACTGGACAGTCAATGTGGATTCCTTTGAATTCGCGGCCGTAAACAAGGTTGCGTCCAAGACGCGTGAGGCCAGCGGAAAGGGCATCAACGTCTCGGTGGCCCTGCACCGGAACGGCGTGGACACCACCGCCGTGTTCCCTGCAGGGAAGGAAACGGGTGAATTCCTGATCCATGAGCTGCAGGCCTTGGGCGTTCCCGCCGCCGCTGTTGACTCCGGCATTGATGTGCGTACGAACATCACACTGATCGTGCCGGGTCACTCGGGAACCAAGATCAACGAAACCGGCACGGAACTTCCGCCCGCGGTCCTGGACCAGATCCTGGACCGCAGTAAGGCCATGCTGGAACAAGCCCTGAAAAGCAGCGACGCCCCGGTGATGCTGGCCATCTGCGGCAGCCTCCCGCCCGGAACCCCTGAGGACTTCCACCAGAACCTCATCCGAGTTGGCAAAGAACTTGGTGTCCCCACCATCGTCGATGCCTCAGGTGAGGTCCTGACCCGCGCCATTCCTGCAGGCCCGGACCTGATCAAACCCAATGTCCACGAACTCGCCGACGAGACGGGGCGGAGTATCCATGCGCTCCGGGACGTCGTGATGGCCGCACAGGTCCTCCGGGCACGGGGTGCCGTCGCCGTACTCGCCAGCCTTGGGGCTGACGGCATGATGCTGATCGACCACCAAGGCGCCCTCCTCGGAAGGGCGAGCAACATCAGGGTGGTCAACACGGTCGGCGCCGGAGATGCTTCGCTCGCCGGCTACCTGGCCGGGTTCGCCGCAGGTGCCGACAGGGCCGACTGCCTCAAGAGCGCTCTGATCTATGCTTCCTCGGCCGTCGGCCACGAAACCACCCTCTTTGAAGTGGACCCCTCCATCGCAGACCGCGTCACCGTCTCCGCGGACTTCGAACCTGATCTCAGGCTCTCCGAACCATCCATCCCCACCAAGCGCCTCCACCGCAGCGTCGTGGCGAACACCTAAGGAAAGACAATGGCACCCATCCAAATAGTCGCCGCGACCGGCTGCCCCACCGGCATCGCGCACACGTTCATGGCCCAGGAAGCACTTGAACAGGCCGCAGAACAGCTGGGGGTGACGATCAAGGTCGAAACCCACGGGCAGATCGGCATCGAAAACGCCCTGAGCGCGGCCGAGATCGCGGCAGCCGATGGTGTCATCATCGCTGCGGACAAGGACGTCAATCCCTCCAGGTTCAACGGCAAACGGGTTGTTGACGTTGGCGTGAAGGCCGGTATCAGCCGCCCTGAAGAACTCATCCGGGAAATCATCGCCGGAACAGCCCCCATCCGGGGAGGCAGCCCAACACCCCCTGCCGCTGCGGCGACGCAAACGTCCGCTTCAAGCGAGGACCATGGACTCTTCGGCGATACGACCGTCAAAGCCGGCGGGAAATTCCAGGCCCGCGACCTGTACAAGCACTTGATGAACGGCGTCTCCTACATGCTGCCGTTCGTGGTCGGCGGCGGCGTTCTGGTCGCCCTGTCCTTCCTCTGGGGCATCTACTCAGCCGATCCCGAGCACCCCGAACAGTACAACGAGTTCGCGGCCATGCTGATGGCCATCGGCGGAACCGCGATGGGCCTCATGGTCCCGGTACTCTCAGCTTTCCTTGCTGACTCCATCGGCAAGCGTCCCGCGCTGGTCGTGGGACTGGTGACAGGCCTGGTCGCGTCCAACGGCGGTACCGGGTTCCTGGGCGGAATCGTCACCGGCTTCCTCTCCGGCTACGGCATGCTCCTGCTGGCCAAACTCCTTGACGGGCTTCCGAAGTCGCTGGGCGGCCTGAAAGCCATCTTCATCCTTCCCGTGGCCGGCATCTTCATCTTCGGCTCCATCACCTACCTGATCTCGGCGCCGATGAAGGGCATCAACACCGCGCTGCAAGACTTCCTGTCCGGATTCCAAGGGTCCAACCCCATCCTCCTGGGCTTGATCATCGGCATCATGTGCGCCTTCGACATGGGCGGCCCGGTCAACAAGGCCGCCTACGTCACCGGCGTCGCACTCCTTGGCGACGGGAACTTCTTCTTCATGGCCGCCGTCTCCGCCGCATGCATCACCCCGCCCCTGGTCACCGGTTTCGCAGCGCTGTTCTTCCGCAGGGCCTTTGACGAAAAGACCCGCGACGCCGCCTACGTCAACTTCGCCCTGGGTTCCACCCACATCACCGAAGGTGCCATCCCGTTCGCAGCGAGGAACCCGCTGCTGGTCATTCCGATCCTGATGCTGTCCTCCTCGATCTCAGCGATCCTGACCTTCCTGTTCCAGGTCCAGGTGCCCGCACCGCACGGCGGCTTCCTGGTACTTCCCGTCGTCACCAACGCCCTGCAGTGGATTGCAGCGATTCTTGCCGGCTCCGTTGTCGGCGGGTTCATCTACGGCTACGCCATGCAGCGTCGCACCAACACACACCAGCAACAGGCCCCGTCCGAAGACCAGAAGGAAATCCTCGTATGACAAGCATCCTGGCCCCTGAAAACGTCATCCTCGACGCCACCGCAGCCTCCCAGGCGGAGGTCTTCGACCTCATCGCGGCCAAAGCAGTTTCCCTTGGCATTACCCCTGATGCGGCAGGCGTCGTGGACGGCCTGACCCAGCGTGAGCAGCAGGGAACCACCGGGCTCATGGACGGCATCGCAATTCCACACGCCAAGTCCGAAGCCATCACCAGCCCCGCACTGGTCATCGTCCGGCTGCAGTCAGCCGTCGACTGGGAAAGCCTGGACGGAAAGCCCATCATCATGGCCATCTCCCTGCTCATTCCGGCAGGGGAGGCCGGAACCACGCACCTGAAGCTCCTCTCCCAGGTCGCCCGCACCCTCATCAAACCCGCTGTCCGTGCAGAACTACTGGCCGCCGAACGTGCAGAAACGGTCGTCGATCTTCTCAGCGAACACGTCCTCGCCGGACGCTGACCCCCAAAAAACTCACTTACAGGAGCCCCGCCGTGACCCGCCGGGGCTCCTGGCCTGTCTGGGGTAATTACCGGACATGACCGTTTTTGCCCGCTATGGTCGAAAACGGTGCCCGAGTCCCTAAACCGTAGTGATAGACGCCACAAGGGTGCGACTATTAATGCACCGAAACAGACAGTTCCGGGCACAATCTCCAACAGACGGGCAAGGCTATGTATCCGGTGGAACGCCAAAGGTGGATCATCGATAGCGCCCGTGCTGAAGGCAGGATTGAGGTCCCGGAAGTAGCATCCCAGCTCGGGGTGGCAGTCGAGACAGTCCGGCGGGACCTGAACCTGCTGGAGAAGCGCGGACTCGTGCGCAGGGTCCACGGCGGCGCCATTCCGGTGGAAAAGCTGGGGTACGAAAACCCGCTCGTTACCCGGGGAGCAGTACACCCGGACGAAAAACTGAAGATAGCCCAGGCCGCCCTGGAATTCCTCGACAGCGCGGAATCAATCTTCATTGACGAAGGCACCACAGCTGCCGCCTTCGCAGATGTGCTTGAACCCGTGAGGCCGATGACGGTGGTGACCAGTGCCCTGCCCGTCGCGTGCAAGCTCGCGCCTCATCCGCTGCTGACCGTGCTCATCCTCGGCGGACGTGTCCGCGGAAACACCCTGGGCGCGGTGGATCACTGGGCGACCGGGATGCTCTCGCACCTGGTGCTCGATCTGGCTGTTCTCGGAACGAACGGGGCAACGGGCAAACACGGGCTGACTTGCCCGGATTCGACCGTCGCCTCGGTCAAGGCCGCAGCAGTGGCCGCAAGCCGTCGCACCATCGTCCTCGCCGATCACACGAAGCTTGGCGTGGACTCCAGCATCAAGTTCGCCGACCTGCACGAACTTGACGCACTGATCACTGAACGCGGCGTGGCTGACAGCCTCATCCAACCGTTCAGACGGGTCGGCGTGGAAGTCATCCAAGCCTGACCCCACGCACCACCACCGGCCTCCGGCCGGCCCGTTTTACCACTCTTTACCCCCTGGCCCAGCCACTGCTTTGCCCAAATCCCCTCCAATGAAGGAAGAACTGTGAAAGTACAAAGTAGTATTCGCAAACTCGCAGCCCCGGCCGCGTTCCTTACCGTGGCCGCGCTGGCCCTGACCGGTTGCGGCGCCGGCGGGGGCACCGCTTCCGGCGACGGGAACACCATCAACGTGCTGATGGTGAACAACCCGCAGATGGAAGACCTGCAGAAGCTGACCGCGGACAACTTCACCAAGGACACCGGCATCAAGGTCAACTACACCATCCTGCCGGAGAACGACGTCCGGGCGAAGATCAGCCAGGAGTTCTCCAGCCAAGCAGGCCAGTACGACGTCGCGTCGCTGTCCAACTACGAAATCCCGTTCTACTCCGAAAACAAGTGGCTGGCACCCCTGGACGACACCGTGGCCAACAACGCCGAATTCGACCAGGACGACATTCTCCCCGCCTACACCGCCTCCCTGACCGGCACGGACGGCAAGCTCTACGGAGAGCCCTTCTACGGCGAGTCCTCCTTCCTGATGTACCGCAAGGACATCTTCGACGCCAAGGGCCTGACCATGCCCGAGAAGCCGACCTGGGACCAGGTCGCCGAACTCGCCGCCCAGGTCGACGGCGCCGAAGCGGGCATGAAGGGCATCTGCCTCCGCGGCCAGCCCGGCTGGGGCCAGATCTTCGCCCCGCTGACCACCGTGGTGAACACCTACGGCGGCACCTGGTTCGACAAGGACTGGAACGCCAAGGTCAACGCGCCCGAGTTCACCGCTGCCACCCAGTTCTACGTGGACCTGGTCCGCGACCATGGCCCGGCCGGTGCAGCCCAGGCCGGCTTCACCGAATGCCTGAACAACATGACCCAGGCCAAGGTCGCCATGTGGTACGACGCCACCTCCGCCGGCGGGTCGCTGGAAGCCGAGGCTTCACCCGTGAAGGGCAAGATCGGCTACGTACAGGCCCCGGTCAAGGAGACCGACTCCGCGGGCTGGCTCTGGACCTGGTCCTGGGGCGTCCAGGCTGCATCGAAGAAGCAGGACGCGGCCGGAAAGTTCATCGCCTGGGCCAGCTCCAAGAAGTACGAAGAGCTCGTCGCCGAAAAGCTCGGCTGGGCCAAGGTACCGTCCGGCAAGCGCACCTCCACCTATGAGAACGCCGATTTCCAGAAGGCTGCTCCATTCTTCGAAGCAGAGCGCACCGCCATCCAGAACACCGACCCGAAGAACCCCGGTGTCCAGGAACGTCCGGCCATCGGCGTGCAGTTCGTGGGCATCCCCGAATTCGCTGATCTCGGAACGACCGTTTCACAGGGCGTGAGCTCGGCCATCGCAGGCCAGGGGACCGTCGCTGACGCACTGGCCAAGGGCCAGGAAGCCGCCCAAAAAGTCGGCGACAAGTACAAGAACAAATAACAACCCCACCAACCGTTCCGTGCCCCGCGACAGCGGGGCACGGAACCGCAGGAGACCATCATGAGTTCCGCAACAGCGCTCGACACCCGTTCCGGGAACCGGGCCCCCAAACCTACCAGAGACGCCAAGGCACGTGAACGTGCATTGGCCTGGGCTCGGCGTGCGCCGCTGCTGCCGGCCCTGATCTTCCTGATCATCGTCACCCAGCTTCCGTTCGTCGCGACACTGGTCATCTCGTTCCTGAACTGGAACGCCCTGAACCCGAACGAAACCGGCTTCGCAGGCTTCGATAACTACGTTGAGGTCCTGACCAACGCAGACCTCCGCCAGGCCATCTTCACCACAATCGTCCTGACCGTCTCGGTCGTCCTCGCCAGCCTCCTCATCGGGCTGGGACTTGCCCTGCTGCTGGACAAGAAGTTCATCGGCCGCGGCCTTGCCCGCACCCTGCTCATCGCGCCCTTCCTCGTCGTCCCGGTCGCAGCTGCGCTGGTCTGGAAGCACGCAATCCTCAACCCCACCTACGGGTTGATCAACGGCACCCTGACCTGGATCTGGTCCCTGTTCGGCAGCGACACCCCGCCCCAGCCGGACTTGCTCTCGCAGGCACCGCTGACGGCCGTAATCGTGTCCCTGGTCTGGCAGTGGACCCCGTTCATGATGCTCATCCTGCTCGCCGGTCTGCAGTCCCGGCCCATGGACACCGTGGAAGCAGCGCAGATGGACGGTGCCAGCCCGTGGCACATCTTCACCCACCTCACGCTGCCGCACCTGCGCCAGTACATCGAACTCGGCGGCCTGCTCGGCGCGATCTACATCGTGCAGAACTTCGACGCCGTCTTCACCCTCACCTCCGGTGGCCTGGGCACGGCGAACCTGCCCTACGCCATCTACCAGACGTTCTACTTCGCCAATGAATACGGCCTGGCATCAGCGGCCGGCGTCGTGGTCGTCATCGGCACGATCATTGTGGCCACCTTCGCCCTCCGCACCGTTTTCTCGCTCTTCAAGAAGGAGGCAGGACGATGACCGCCCTGGCATCTGACGCACCCCGCACCACCTTCCGCTCCAACCGCCGACGGGGCAAGAGCCGCATGGACCCGACCCGCAGGAGCACCGGGGCCGGCATCGTGGCCTGGCTGCTGGCGCTACTGTTCGCCGCGCCAGTCATGTGGATGATCCTGACCTCGTTCCACTCCGAGACCGACGCCGCCACCAACCCGCCCTCGATCGCCGCTGACCTGACCCTGGACGCTTACGAGCAGTTCTTCGGCGCCAGCTCCGGCGTCAGCCCCTGGCCGCCGCTGATCAACTCCATGACCGCCTCCGTCCTGTCCACGGTCCTGGTTCTCCTGCTGGCCATCCCGGCCGCCTACGCCCTGTCCATCAAGCCGGTCAAAAAGTGGACCGACGTGATGTTCTTCTTCCTCTCAACCAAGATGATGCCGGTCGTCGCCGCCATCCTGCCGCTGTTCCTCTTCGCCAAGACGGCGGGGGCCTTGGACCAGATGTGGTTCCTGATCCTGATGTACACCTCGATGAACCTTCCCATCGCGGTGTGGATGATGCGGTCCTTCCTTGCAGAAGTCCCGGAAGAGATGCTTGAGGCCGCACAGATCGATGGAGCCAACCTGATCCTGATCCTGCGCAAGGTCGTAGCCCCCGTGGCCATGCCGGGCATCGCAGCGACGGCCCTGATCTGCTTCATCTTCAGCTGGAACGAGCTGCTGCTGGCACGGGTCCTCACCGGCGTTGTCTCCGGCACCGCACCGGTGTTCCTCACCGGTTTCGTCTCCAGCCAGGGCCTGTTCCTAGCCAAGGTCTGCGCCGCCGCAGTCGTGATCTCCCTGCCCGTCCTTTTCGCCGGGTTCGCCGCCCAGGACAAGCTCGTCCAGGGCCTGTCCCTCGGAGCCGTCAAATGAGAGCAGCTGTCATTACAGCTCCCGGCACCATCGAAGTCACCACCGTCAACGATCCAACACCCGGGCCCAAAGACATCGTCATCGAAGTCGCCGCCGTGGGAATCTGCGGGACCGACCTGCACATCCTCGACGGCCACTTCGCCCCCTCACTGCCCATTATCCCGGGACATGAATTTTCAGGAAAGGTCGTTGCCGTCGGCGCCGAGGTCACCGGCTTTCCGGTCGGCTCAAAGGTCGCCGCGGACCCCAACCTGCCGTGCCACGCATGCCGGTACTGCCGGGTCGGCAGATCCAACCTCTGCGACTCATGGTCAGCCATTGGGATCTCTGAACCTGGAGCAATGGCCGAATATGTGGCCGTCCCGGCCGCGAACTGCGTCAGGCTCCCGGAGCACCTGCGGCTGGAGGATGCGGCACTGATTGAACCGCTCTCATGCGCCATCCGCGGCTACGACGTCCTTCGCTCCCGGCTCGGCAGTCACGTCCTGATCTACGGTGCCGGGACGATGGGGCTGATGATGCTGCAGCTGGCAAAGCTCACCGGAGCCGCCACCGTCGACGTGCTCGACACCAACCCGGACAGGGCCGGAACCGCGGCCATCCTGGGCTGCAATGGAGTCTCCGGCAGCGCCGACCAGATCGACCGGCCCGGCGGCTGGGACGTTGTCATCGATGCCACCGGCAACGCAGCAGCCATCCAGGATGCCCTTTCACGGGTCACCAAAGGTGGAACATACCTGCAGTTCGGAGTCGCCGACGAGAACGCCAAAGTCACCATCGAGCCATACCGGATTTACAACCAGGAAATCACCATCACCGGATCCATGGCCGTCCTGCACAGCTATGAACGCGCCGCCGAACTCTTCGCCACCGGCATCATCCCGGCAGAAGTCTTCATCAGCCACCGGCACCCCCTAGAACGCACCGCCGAGGCCTTCGATCTCTTCAAGGCCGGCGGCAGCCGAAAAGTCCAAATCCTTCCCACCCTTATAGAGAAAGCCTGAACCTGCTATGAGTGAGTCCTTCCGCGCCCTGATCATCGGCGACAAGTTCATCCCCACCGACAGCTACGCCGAATACCTCAACGACAGCGGCATCCCCACCAGCTACATCGACTGGGAGGGCACCAAAGCCGAACAGCACGCACTTCAGCAAGTCACTGAGTTCCAGGGCGTCAACGCCGTCGAGGCCCCCGCCGCGCTTTTGGACGCCGTCCACGACGTCGAAGCCCTCGGCCTGCACTTCGCCCCGATCACTGCCGAACTGATCGGCAAGGCACCGAACCTGAAGCTCATCGCCGTCGCACGCACCGGCCTGGAAAACATCGACCTCGAAGAGGCAACCCGGCGCGGCATCGGCGTCGTACCGGCACTGGGCCGCAACGCCGGCGCTGTCGCCGAACTCGCCATCGGGCTCATGCTCTCCGAAGCCCGCAACATCGCCCGCGCCGACGCCAGCGTCAAAGCCGGCGGCTGGCGCAAGGACTTCCCCGGCGCCCGGATCGAAATCGCCGGCCGGAAGATCGGCATGGTCGGCTTCGGACACGTCGGTCGGATCACCAGCGAACGCCTCGCAGGCTTCAAACCGGACATCCTCACCTTCGACCCCTACGCCAGCGACGAACTCCTGAACGAGTGCGGAGTACGCCGAGTGGACACCCTGGACGACGTCTTCCGCGAAAGCGACTTCGTCCTCGTCCAAGCCCGCCTCACCCCCGAAACCGAGCGGTTCATCGGCGAACGCCAGTTCCGCCTCATGAAGCCCGACGCCTACTTCATCAATGGCTCCCGAAGCCGCCTCGTGGACTACGACGCACTCTTCAACATCCTTCAGGAAGGTGCGATTTCCGGGGCCGGACTGGACGTCTTCGATGAGGAACCGCTACCCGAAGACAGCCGCTGGCGTACGCTCGACAACGTGACGATCACCACCCACTACGGCGGCGACACCGAGGACACCAACCGCACCTCCGCGAAGCTGGTCTCCGAAGCCATCACCGAATTCGCCCGCACGGGCAAAATCGCGCGCGCCGTCAACGCAAAGGAGCTCGGATGGGCCTAGGGCCTGCCAGGGGTCAGGAGGGCGAATTCCTCCTGGGCATCGACGCCGGACAAACCTTCACCAAGGCGGTCCTGTTCACCCTCGATGGTCTGGAGGCGGCAGTCGCGTCGACCTCCATACCGGCCCTGTCACCGCATCCACGGTGGCAGGAACGCGACATGGATCTGGCGTGGGAACGCACCGCCCAGGCCATCCGGGAGTGCGTCCAGGCTGCCGGGGTCAGGCCCGAACAAATTCGTGCCGTCGGGCTGTGCGGGCATAACGACGGCATGTACCTCATCGACGCTGAGGGCGCACCGGTGCGCAACGCCATCCTCGCCACGGACGCCCGCGCAACCGAGGACGCCAAACGCCTGGCAGCCGGTGACGGAGGACGAAGGGCGCTGGCAGCCACCGGCCAGGTCCCGGCACCCTACAGCCCCTCGGCCCTGCTGTCGTGGCTGGAACGCAACGAACCCGAGGCCTTGCGCCGCTCCCGCTGGCTGTTGTTCTGCAAGGACTGGCTCAGACTCCAGCTCACCGGCGACATCGCGACCGACCCCACCGAAGCCAGCGCCTCCTTCACCGACCTTCGGTCCCAACGATGGTCGGACGAGGCACTGGAGATCTACGGGCTGCAGGACTATGTGCAGCTGCTTCCGCCGATCCTGGACAGTGCCCAGACCGCCGGGGCCGTCACCGCGCGGGCCGCGGAACTGACGGGACTGGCCGCCGGAACGCCGGTTGTCACCGGCGCCCACGACGTGGACACCGCCGCACTGGGCATTGGTGCCGCTGACGTCGGTGACTTGAGCATCATCATGGGCACGTTCAGCATTAACCAGATCGTCTCCGATGAACCGGTCATCGATACACGCTGGCAAGCGCGGACGTTCCTGGAGCCGGGCCAGTGGCTTCACATGTCCACATCGCCCAGCAGCGCGTCGAACTTTGAATGGGCTGTCCGCACCATGCGGGCAGCGGGGGAGGGGCGCCCGGACTACAACACCGCGGTCCGGGAAGCCCGCCTGAGCGAGCAGTCCGCATTCATCGAGTCCCCACTGTTCCTCCCGTACCTTTTCGGAGCCCCTGCCGGGTTCGGTGGAACGGGTGGAGTTCTGGCCGGCCTGCGTGGGGACCACGGCCAGGGTGACCTGATGAGGGCAGTGCTTGAAGGCATTGTCTACAACCACCGGTGGCATGTGGACGCCTTGCGTGAGCGGTTCGCCCTTACCTCGGCTGCGCGGCTCTGCGGCGGGGGAGCCCGCAACGAGAACTGGTCCCAGCTGATGGCAAACGCCCTGGGCGTGCCGATCGAAATCACTGACGCCCAGGAAGCCGGCGCCCGCGGCGCGGCGTTGCTGGCCGGTATCGGGGTAGGGCTCTACAAAGACAAGGACGAAGCGGTCAGCGCGGCCGTACGCGTGGTTCGAACCCACGAGCCGGACCCCGAATGGAAACCCGTCCTGGACGACAGGTATGCGAAATACCTGGCCCTGGCTGAAGCAACCCGCGTCAGCTAAACATGACAGTAACGTGACCTCCGGCGGCTTGCCCGGAGGTCACGTACTGCTTCAAACGCACTCGACTTTTACTCCGGCATCGCGCAGTGCCGCGAGATCCGACTTCGCGATTCCGGCGTCAGTGATCAGCACATCAATGTCGGCCAGGGTGGCGTGCTGGCTCGTGCTGACCGCCCCGATCTTGCTGTGGTCACAGAGGAATATCCGGCGCCGGGCGCTGCTGAGCATCGCGCGCTTCACGTGCGCCTCGGGCGCGTCCGGGGTAGTCAGTCCCCGCTCAAGGCTGATGCCGTTGGTACCGAGAAACGCGACGTCCACGTTGATTTCAGCCAGCGACCGCAGGGCCCACTCATCTACTTCGGCCAGCGTGCGGCTCCTCAACCGGCCGCCCAGGGAAAAAACGCTCAGCATCGGCCGGTTAACCAAGGTCAGGGCAATCGGCAGTGTATTGGTGTAAACGGTCAGCTCCCGGTCACCAGGAAAGGCCTCGGCTAGTTTTTCAGTCGTTGACCCTGCATCGATCAGGACCGAGCCCTGGGCAGGAAGGTATTCCAGGGCCGCCCGGGCGATCCTGGCCTTTTCCGTGGAGAAACCGGTGCGCGCCGAGACCGCAGGTTCGAAGGACAACGTGTCTGCCGGGATGGCGCCCCCGTGCACCCTTTTGAGCTGCCCGTGACGCTCCAGATGAATCAGGTCCTTGCGGATACTCTCACCGCTGACGCCAAAGTACGCGGCCAGTTCCGCCGTATCCACCCTCTGCTCAGCACGAAGCTTGAGCAGGATCTGCTGATGGCGCTGGTCAGCGAAAGCAGCACGTGCGACTGCATCCTCTTCGGGAGCCGTGGCCATGGGTGTTTCCTTCCAAGCAGGCGGGACAAGCGGTCGGCATGCCACCGGGCGGGCCGCCGCAATCTATTCTCCAGCATGCCCTACAGACGGCCTTTAGACTTGGAATTGCGTGGATAACCTTGTACGCGCTTGGCTTTGTGTCCGGAGTCACATAAGCTGTACTTCGAAGAAAGGCGGCCCGTAGGGGCAAACCCCGCATAGCCCGGAATATCCGGTGGCGCCGCCGCCCGTCCCATTGCACAGCACAGGAGTCAGCATGCCCATCGCAACCCCGGAGATCTACTCCGAAATGATCGACCGCGCGAAGGCAGGCGGCTTCGCGTACCCGGCCGTGAACGTCACGTCCTCACAGACGCTGAATGCCGCTCTGCGCGGTTTCGCCGAGGCTGAGTCCGACGGCATCGTCCAGGTTTCCACCGGTGGTGCCGCGTACTGGTCCGGTGCCTCCACCAAGGACATGGTTGCCGGTTCCCTCGGCTTCGCAGCCTTCGCCCGCCAGGTAGCCAAGAACTACAACGTCAACATCGCCCTGCACACGGATCACTGCCCCAAGGACAAGCTGGACGGCTTTGTCCTTCCGCTGCTCGCTGCCTCCGAGGCTGAGGTCAAGGCCGGACGCAACCCGATCTTCAACTCGCACATGTGGGACGGCTCCCACGAAACGCTCCCCGAGAACCTGCGGATCGCCCGCGAACTGCTCGAGCGTGCGGCCGCAGCAAAAATCATCCTCGAGGTCGAAATCGGTATCGTCGGCGGTGAAGAGGACGGCGTTGAAAACGCCATCAACGACAAGCTGTACACCACCGTCGAGGACGCCCTCGCCACCGTCGAAGCCCTGGGTGCAGGCGAAAATGGCCGCTACATCACCGCTCTGACCTTCGGCAACGTCCACGGTGTGTACAAGCCCGGCGGCGTGAAGCTCCGCCCGGAAATTCTGAAGGACATCCAGGTTCAGGTTGGCGCGAAGATCGGCAAGGAGAGCCCGTTTGACCTCGTGTTCCACGGCGGGTCAGGCTCCTCAGATCAGGACATCGCCGACGCCGTCTCCTTCGGTGTCATCAAAATGAACATCGACACGGACACCCAGTACGCCTACACCCGCCCGGTGGCGGACCACATGTTCAAAAACTACGACGGCGTGCTGAAGATTGAGGGCGAGGTGGGCAACAAGAAACTCTACGACCCCCGCGTCTGGGGCGCCTCCGCCGAAGCCGGCCTCGCCAGCCGAATCGTCGAGGCCGCGCAGCAGCTCGGTTCCACCGGCAAGACCTTCTAGGCAGCCATGCCAAAGGACTCAGCCACCCCTGTCGAAATACCCGCGCGGGCCGCGGCCTCGCAGTCCGAACCGGACCGCAACCTCGGACTCGAACTGGTGCGCGTTACCGAAGCGGCCGCCATTGGTGCAGGCCAATGGGTCGGCATGGGGGACAAAAACGCCGCTGACGGGGCAGCCGTGGACGCCATGCGCTCCTTCCTGTCGACCGTCAGGTTCAACGGCACTGTCGTCATTGGCGAGGGGGAGAAGGACGAAGCCCCGATGCTCTACAACGGCGAGAACGTCGGGGACGGCAGCGGTGCAGCCTGTGATGTTGCGGTTGATCCGATCGACGGGACCAGGCTGGCCGCGCTGGGCATGAACAATGCCCTCGCCGTCCTGGCCGTCACCGAACGGGGCGCAATGTTCGATCCGTCCGCCGTGTTCTACATGGAGAAGCTGGTCACCGGCGCAGAGGCCGCGGACTTTGTTGACCTGCGCCTGCCCGTCCGGCAGAACCTGCACCTGATCGCCAAGGCCAAGGGCGTGAAGGTCAACCAACTCACCGTCGCCGTTTTGGAACGGGAACGGCACGCCGGCCTCATCGAGCAGATACGCGCCGCAGGGGCCCGGACCAAATTCATTCTCGACGGGGACGTTGCCGCAGCAATTGCCGCGTGCGTGCCAGGTACCGGCGTCGACGCCATGATGGGAACCGGCGGCACACCTGAAGGAATCGTCACCGCCTGCGCCGTGAAGACCCTCGGCGGAGTCATTCAGGGCCGGCTCGCGCCCATGAACGAGGAGGAAAGCACCAAGGCCACCGACGCAGGCCACGACCTCTCCAAAATCCTGACCACAAGCGACCTCGTCCGCAGTGACAACTGCTATTTCGCTGCGACCGGCATCACCGATGGAGACTTGCTCCGGGGCGTCAGATACGAAAAGTCGAAAATCACCACGCAGTCCATCGTGATGCGTTCCCGGTCCGGCACGGTGCGACGGATTGACGGGGAACACCACCTGGACAAGTGGTCCCAGTACGGACCCCAATAGCCACCGCGGCCCCTAAAGCCGCGACGGCAGGCTGGCTGCCGACTGCTGCCGGAGGCCGGCCTCCCCGATCCCGCTACCGGCTCTGCAACCACTGGGGTTCGCTAGGAGACTCACGCCGAACCCACTCGAGATCGTCCGCACCCTAATCACCGCCCAGCGAGGACGGATCGAACGGGACATTCGCTTCACAGGAGAACACCCACCCACGCTGAAAGGTAGCTTCACATGACGACGCTGACATCCGCTGCTCTCAACGACCTCCCCGCGCCCATCGCCACACCCACTTACGACCGCTCCAAGCTGAGGACGGGCATCGTGCATTTCGGTGTCGGCGGTTTCCACCGGGCCCACCAGGCGATGTACCTGGACAGGCTTATGAACGCCGGAAAGGCCATGGATTGGGCGATCTGCGGGGTCGGCGTCCTGCCCGGGGATGCCAGGATGAAGGCAGTCATGGACAACCAGGACTGCCTCTACGCCCTGACCGTGAAACACCCTGACGGAACCCGGGACCGGAGGGTCATCGGCTCCATCATTGAATACCTCTTCGCACCCGACGACCCTGAAGCCGTCATCGAAAAGCTCGCCTCACCAGAAACCCGGATCGTGTCCCTGACCGTAACCGAAGGCGGCTACAACTTCCACCACGTCACCGGCGAATTCGACGTAGACAACCCCGATGTCGTCCACGACCTGAAACCCGACGCCCCGCCCCGCACCGTATTTGGACTCGTTACCGAAGCGCTCAGCCGTCGGCGGAAGCGTGGCGTTCAACCGTTCACCGTGATGTCCTGTGACAACATCCAGGGAAATGGAGACGTCGCCCGGAAGATGTTCACGGCGTTCGCGTCACTCAAGGATGCAGAACTTGGGGCGTGGGTGATGGACAACGTCCGGTTCCCGAACAGCATGGTCGACCGGATCACCCCGGTGACCACAACCGAAGACCGTGAAGCAACCGCGGCCGAGTACGGCGTCGAGGACGGCTGGCCCGTCGTGTGCGAACCGTTCGAACAATGGGTCCTGGAAGATTTCTTCACCTTCGGCCGCCCACCGTTTGAAGACGCCGGCGTCCAGCTCGTCGATGACGTCGAACCCTACGAACTGATGAAGCTGCGCCTGCTCAACGCCAGCCATCAGGGACTGTGCTACTTCGGCTATCTCGCCGGCTATCGCTACGCACACGAGGTGTGCCAAGACCCCACCTTCGCCAAGTTCCTGCTCGACTACATGGAAAAGGAAGCCACTCCAACCCTGCATCCCGTGCCCGGGATCGACCTCGGCGTGTACAGGCGGACCCTGATCGAACGCTTCTCAAATGCACACATCCGTGACACGCTGGCGCGGCTGTGCGCCGAATCCTCTGACCGGATTCCGAAGTGGCTGCTCCCTGTGGTCCGCTCCAACCTTGCCAGCGGGGGAGAGATCCACAGGTCCGCTGCAATCGTCGCCAGCTGGGCACGCTACGACGAAGGCACGGACGAACAGGGCCAGCCAATTGAAGTGGTGGACCGCCTCAAGGACCGGCTCATGGCCGCTGCCGCCCAACAGCATCAGGATAAGTTGGCGTTTATTTCTGACCGTGAAATTTTCGGGGACCTCGTCGACGACCCAACGTTTGTCCACGCCTACACCAGCGCCCTCGAAAGCCTGCACAGCAAAGGGGCGCGTGCCACCGTCGCCACGCTGGCGTCCCAGACATAAGGGTGCAAGACGTGGCGGCCGACATCATCGCCACCTCGGCGTAACCCCCGACGTGGCGGCCGACATCATCGCCCACGTCGGCGTAACCCCGACAAATCCCTCCGCGTCGACGACCGTAACCAGCCCGAAGGCAACCCTTTTAGGGGACTCCCCCACTCATTTCAAAGAGCCGATAATTGTGATTATGTAAAGCTGGCGGTGAGAGGGGCTTCCGGGGGGTTGGATTATGGCGCCTTATTTGTCCATTGTTCGAGGCGGCCCAGGGGCACTAAGGAACCGCTTGTAATTGGCGAAGCTCCGGTCAAATAGCGGTTGACCGAAGCTCCGGTGACATTATGCCCACCACAAGCTGAGGGTTTGCTGGGAGGATCAGTGCAGACGAACGGGAACTCCAAGGCCGGGAGCCGCTAGCCTGGTTGGCCGCCCGGAGCGACTCCCGGCCTTCAGGGATTCCGCTTAGCCTTCACACTCGATGCAGTATGCGTGGCCGTTGCTCTCGCGCGCAATCTGGGACCGGTGCCGGACCAGGAAACAGGAATAGCAGGTGAACTCATCCGCCGCCTGAGGAACGACCTGAACGATAAGCTCTTCGGAGACAATTTCTCCGCCGGGGATCAGTCCTTCATCGAGCGCATCGGCTTCGTCCAGTTCGGTGACGACGCTGCGGGCATCGGGAGCGTTGGCTGACTGCAATGCCTCCAGAGAATTGTCCTGGGATTCCTTGACGTCAGAACGGACTTCGTCGTAATCGGTTGCCACGTGGTGATTCTCATTCCTACGTTTTGCCTGGTGTTCTTACTGACGAGACCTGCAACGTACTGCAACACCCCCTTGTTCCCGGTGCGGGACCTGGATGTCTGGAGGCTGCCGATCCCGGGCTAGGCCTTCAAGCAGACGATGCCAGGTCGGATGTATCTGCCCAGGGACGCTGTGAGGAGCTCTTCATTCCCTATCCCTTCGCGAGGTCGCACCGAGCCGGTAAGAGGAGGCCTCCCTATTCGGAGCGTTAGCGGCGTCTTCTGGCTGATTAGGCTCGAACTTTGGGTGGCCAGGTTGGCGGCACGACGTTTTCGGGCTTCGGCATTCGTTGCCCGGGAGGCATGTCGTCATCCCAATCAAATTGAGGAGCAGGGTTCCATTTTTTTGGGCCCCGGAAGGACACCGTGCCCGCTGTGAACTCGGAGCTGCGGAACGATGTCTGTTTCCCGCTGAACGTCGCCTGGTCGAATGAGCAGCGGTCCGCGCTGAATCTCGCCCTGGCAAAGGAAATACGGTCGCCGCTCAAGGTGGCCCTGTCGAATGAGGTTCTTTTGCCGCTGAACGTCGTTTCCTCAAACGAGGTCCGCCCTCCTGCGAACGTCGCCCTGTCAAAAGACGTGTGCCCGCCGCCGAACGTCGCCCTGTCGAACCAAATGCTCTCCCCCTGAAATGAAGCTCCAACGAACCAAGTACGCTCTGCGTTGAACCTCGCCGCGCTGAACAAGGTGCGGGCCCCGCTGAAGGTCACCCTGTCGAACCATGTGCTCTCCCCGGTGAACGTCGCCCCGTCGAACCAAGTGCGCTCGGCGTTGAATGTCGCCCCGCTGAAGTAGATTGGACCCCCGCTGAACATCGCCCCGCGGAACGCGGTACGTTCCCCGGTGAAAATAGCCCCACTGAAGTAGGTTGGCCCCCCACTGAACCTGGCTCCACCGAACCAAACACGCTCGGAACTGAAGGTCGCCCCGCTGAAGTAAGTTTTCCCCGCGGCGAACACCGCACCCCCAAAAGAGGTCTGCTCGCCGCCGAAGGTTGCCCTGTGGAACAACGTGCGCCCCCCACCGAATGTGGCCCCACTGAAGTGGGTCCGCTCTCCGCTAAAGACCGTGTCGATAAAGGAAGTCCGACGACCATTGAAGATCGCCCCGCTGAAGTCGGCAGCTTCCAGCGCTGCGCCCTGAAAGTCGAAAGTGCATGCTGACCACGACTCCGCTGCATCCTCCTGCAAGTGCGCTGCGATGACCCGGACGATGGTCTGCCTGACTTCCTTGTCGTTCTGCCGGTACAGGAACCGGTGAGTCACCCCCTCTCCTTCACGGCCGGGGACGTTGTGCTGGAGTTCACTCAGGTGGTTGGCGCCTAAAGCTGGAGAGTACGGCAGGCGCAGGTAGCCGCATAGAACGTCAACACACTGTTGCCGCGCCGAAGCGAATGCTTCGTCCGCGACACCGGCCATGGCATAAACGCCAGCGAGACGGACCGCCACATCGGAATGGCCGAGTTGGCTCGCTGCAGCACCGAACCGCTCGACGAAGCGGCTCTGTTCTATACCCTGCTGGCGGCGGTAGGCGACGACCAGCGCGACGACACCGCCAATGCCGGCGACGATAGTTAAGGCGAATTGGGTGAGATCCTTGGGTTGGATTGGATCGTTACCGCTGGGAAGAAGCTGGTGCAGGCCCAAATAGGCGGATATCGCAACTACTATCGCCCCGGCTACGGTAGCTAGGACGGCGGTCCAGAGCCTTGCACGCCGAACGACCTGAGCAGTTAGGCGACGAAGTCGGGCGGACTGCCTTTTTGCCACAGACGAACTTCTCTTCCTACCCATGAGCAATATTCACATCTAGGGCTTCACTCTGGAAAGGACTCCCATTGCCTATACGTGCTAGAGGCACGGCGAGAGGACACTCTAGAGGCTGTGATCACCGTCGAGACGAAGCGGCTTACTAGGCCGGCCCGGCGAGCGTGCTGCGGTGACGATACTCCCCCACTTCGCCCCTGGTGGCCACATGAGATGACCGCCGATAGCCGACGTTATGTCAAGCTAGGCAGTTGAAGCTTCCACTAAAGCCCTTTTTAGCGTAGCATCCGTCGGCGCCAAACGCCGCCCTGCTCAAGGTCGCGCCCGAGCGCCAGACGTGGCCTGAGCGGCGACCGAGGTCGTGTAGCCGTATGCCGAGCATCTCATCCGCTGCTAATCAGCCTTCTCGCGAGCTTGAATATCGACGGCATAATTCTGTCCGCCTTTGGAAAGGTTTTCACTTGCTTTCTTGTAAGCAAATCGTGGGATCGGGTCCGACGCCATATTGATAGCGTCAATGCGTGCCGAGTAATCATCAAGCAATTGACGCAGGTCATGAAAATCTCTTGTCGGCACGTCGAGCGCTTGAAATTTTCGCACGGCCGCTTGTATGGAAAGATACTCATTGGCGCTGGTTTGGGCTCGTTCTGCTCTCTTGTCCGGCTTGATTGTTGTATCGGTGGCAGCAGTAACGGCGGCGGCAAGCGCCAAACAGCCGGAAAGTGTCTGCAGTCCGTCCGATGCAAAAGTGAGCACGCCTGCTAGTCCGCTGGCCGCAGCAGTAAAGCCGCCTAGCAACCAGTTCCACAAACGCCAGACTTTGCTCGCCTCGAACTGTCCCTGCGCCGAGTACATAACGCTTTCCTGAAGTCGTTGCGCTTCGGCGTCGGTGGCTGCTCGGAGATCAGGAGTCTGAATGTTGCTGGGCAAGTGTTTTAGCCTTCCGGTTCAGAGGCGCTCGAATGATGTATCAAGACGTCAGAATAGCCGCCGACGAGCCGTCGGCGAGGCTGGCTCAATAGCCCAAAGAAGTAGACCTGATCTGATCCTGGATCGAGTGCCGCCACAATCAGTGCAGCCATCTGCTTATTGCTTTGACTTATTAGCCGCATGGATCGCCGGTCAGTAGCGCTTGGTGGAATGGGGCGAGGGTGGGTATGCCACTCCCCAACATACCCAATCAAGGATTCGCACCCTGTTCTGAGGTAGGGGGCTAATATCTGTTCCGCGGGATGAGAACGTCGGGTGTAGTTGCAAGCATCGGATGCCTCGTCCGGGACAGGTAGAGCATCGTAGACGTAAATTGCTCGGGCACTTCGATAGCCGACCAATATTCCACCGTGCTCGCGCTTCAGAGAGGAACGGGCAGCTGCGCGGAGTGAGTCACGGGCCTGATCAGTCAAATGTATGAAAGTTTTCAACCGAAATCGCGTGTCTCTCCGTTTGGTGATACAGGATGACCCGTTAGAAGCCCGACGATGTGCCGAGTAGCCATTGCAGCTGCTTCCGATACAGCGAAAGGCGGAGTGGTGGATACTGGTTCACCGCATCCAGACTCAAAGGTTTGAGGACCACGCGGAGGACGATTTATCGTCCGAGGCAGGGGAGCTGCGTCGCCGAAAGGGGGCGCAATATCTACTCGAAGCGTTGCGCCTTCGTTCTGTAAGCACGCCGTAACTATCCTCTTTCGAGTTGCCGCGGCGGCGTCCTCAAGCATCAGCGTCACTCCCCCATCTGCTGTCGCATCTACTACGAGGTCAAACTCTTTGACGAGTTTCATCGCATCCGCCGGGTCTCTTAGAGCTGTGGATACAGACCGTATCTGGCCTCTGCAATATGGCTTTCGTTCTAGGTCATTCTTCAAAGCGTCCGATTTAAAGGCGCCGCAAAGCTCCAGGTCATCTATTGAGTGGCGCGTCAAGTTTCCGGGCATTAGGACGTCAAAGTCACGGATGGTCAAATTCCCCAAACCTGCACGGACAAGAGCATCAGAAATGTGGGATCCGAGGGCACCTCCGCCGACTACACACACGTTCTTACTCTGCAGTAGTTCTGAAGTCGAGCCGGAGCGCAGCGCCATGACCGACTGATCCGCCGACGCAGAGAGCAGAAGACGCGGCTGTGGCCCCTGACCAAAATCGTTGACTGTGATAGCGAGGAGCCCCTGCTGCTGTTGCCTGGCATAACGCAAGAGCAAGGCGTCCAAGCGACCACGACGAAGTGCATTGAGGACCAACGCCTTTGCCGGGAGTTTGTTTAGCAAATCACTCCATGACCTGGGAGGTGTTTCTAGCTCTCCTAAGGTTGCGACATACCCATTCAGGAGACCCTTCTTCGTGTTTTTCGGCACCTTACCTGGACCGAGAAAGTGAATCTTGGTCTCCCCCGACTTGAGGCGAACGTATCCGTCCGGCATTTCCTGCAACCCTGGGTAGATGAGGAAGCGCCTGTCAAGCGGAAGTTCTACGTAAGTTTCAATATCCAATGCTGGCGGGTCGTCGGGCCAGCCTTTGTCGCTATTATCGAACCACTCATCAATTCGCTCGAGGAAGGAATCAACATCCCGCCACGGCTGGTGGTTTCGGTCCTCACTGTTGTAGAGACAGAGTTTGCCATTGGATTCCAAATGCCAGGATGCTCGGCGCAGCTCGCCCTTGAGGCGAACCTCCGGGGGGACATATGGAAATCCAGCAGTCAGATTCACCTCGACACGTCTGCCCTGAAGTCGGAAATCTCTAGGTGCCCCTTTTGAGGTGTCGACCATAAGGGTCAACCCACGCCCGACAAGCCGGCTTACGAAGTCCTCACGGACGTATGCCAACTGTTCTTCCCACAGCTGGATGCCCTTGGGCTCATCCAAACCGCATGTCTCCTGCCGTCGTGCTGCGGCTACCAGCCGAGCTGTTTTCCAAGCCGGCCCGCTTGTTTCCGCTGCTATCGAAGCCAGCAGGCATGGGAAAGACGTTCTCGTAATCGTCATTACTGCCAAAAATCTTTTGCAGTTTGAGCGCTGCCTGGCCGGCCTCCGAGTCATCCGTGTCGAAAGCCGCTCTAGCTTCTACGGATGCAGCAGCAAACACTTCGGCGGCGTGGCTGAGTTCGGACTCTTCGTCGAACTCAAGAATCTCCCCCGGCATTGAAGGGTCTGGTAGAACAAACCCTTCAGCCATCCGGCTCAAGACATCCGACACGCCCTCCATCGCCGATGCCAAATATTCAGCCATAGAGGTGCCGGAGACCTGGCCTTCATCGCAGGCTGTGTAGAACGCCATCTCGACGGTAAAGCCACCCAGCTTGGTCCTGCCCATCAAGTTTCGCCGAACCTGGCGAAGAAGCTTCACGCAAGGGACATACTTCCCGTCGTGTGCGTCATTCATCTGCTCTTTGAGTCTCGTCATTTCAATCGGATTCGTAAGGACCCAATCCCCGCTTTTGGTGGGAATCTCCCACGACTCACCAACTGGGCGGGCCGGAACTACGTCAACATACAGCCCGTCGGCGTCGGGGATTTTGACGGTGACGGACCTGTCGAAGCGTTCGATCGCCTCTTCCTTGTATTCAGCGGAGAGTGCAGCGTAGACAGCATCAAGGATCTTCGAAGGCTCAAGACCCTCCGGATACGCATCAAGCCGGCAGAACATATCGACGTCGTATACCCGTCTGATTGATACGCGTCGACCATACGAGCCGATGAGTATCGGATTCACGCCCCATTCCTTCAGGTCATCGTGTGCTGCAAGGAGTTGGCCGACCTCATCGTGCGCAGCTGGCGCGTTGTCCCAATCGTCGTCACTCGGTTCGATATTTGATTGAGCCGTCTGGAACGCAGTCGCGAGTTGAGCCAAAGAATCCTCCTAGTGGGTAACGTCTACACTGTGATGGTCTGACCGTACCTAGTGGCACAGACAATCTGACCCGCCAAATTGGTAGCGGCGCCAAAACCTTAAACTCATTATTGCGAACTATTCTCAAGAAGCAGCGAAGGGCTCAAGGTTTCATCAAGAGTGGCTTCGGAACGTCCTGTCCCTGCTGCCCGCGCTGGGGAGCCTTGACCAAATACGCAGGCAGCCCAAGAATCAATCCCACCAACGAAGGGGGAGGACGGTATGGCTGGGCAGCGGATCGGGTATGTCAGGGTGAGCGCGCTGGACCAAAACGAGAAGCGCCAACTCGAAAGCCAGGTTCTGGACCGGGTCTTCACAGACAAAGCCTCAGGCAGGGACACCGCTAGGCCACAGCTTACGGAACTGCTGCGATTCGCCCGAGATGGGGACACCGTGATTGTGCACAGTATGGATCGGCTGGCACGGAATCTCGATGACTTACGTGCTCTGGTCCAGGGCCTCACGCGTAAGGGCGTCCGGGTGGAATTCGTTAAAGAGAGCTTGGTCTTCACCGGCGAGGACTCCCCCATGGCCAACCTCATGCTCTCGGTCATGGGGGCCTTCGCCGAGTTCGAACGCTCCCTTATTAGAGAACGCCAAAGAGAAGGCATCGCCCTAGCGAAGCAACGAGGCGCCTACAAGGGACGCAAAAAAACGCTCACGCCGGAACGCGCCGCGGAACTGGTCCACCGCGCCGACAGCGGCGTACCGAAAGCACTCCTTGCCCGTGATTATGGAATCAGCCGCGAGACGGTTTACCAGTATCTTCGACACGCCAAACTTGAGTGAAGCCCCTCCCCCGCCGGTCCAGCCCTCATGCGATGGAAGAGCGACACGCTTAAGGAATCACCACTATCGGCTCTTCGAAGTGGTCGGGGGAGGAGCCTTGAGAGAGCGTCAAGGTCGCCTTTTCAATCCTGTATCAGCGATGAACGGAGACAGATGACGCTTACCGCGAAGGCGCTCCATATGCTGGTCCTTCGCGTCTTCTTGTACTGCTGGGACTTGCTCCACCGCTCGGCCCTCAGCCTAAGGAAGCAAATTCGCATGCCACTCCCCCAGCCTTACAGAACGTCGGTTATCGCCGTTTTGAGTACGAGAGTAGAAGTAGCTGCGAGGGCTCCTGTTCCATGACTAATCGGTGTTTCGCTGACGACCTGCCGAGCCGGACTCCGGCAGCTCAACCCGGGACGCTATTATTCGTAGGGCTTTTCGAAGTAGAGCGAATAGGGGCGCAGATGCAACACATACGTGAACATGCGGACTATGAGGCATTTTGCGCATTGGCGCGCATTGCTCTGGAACGCACGGCGGATCGCTTACTCGCCAATTCGTTTACGGACCTGCTTTCGTTGGACAGCAGGTGGCACCCCAACGGCTTTGCGGTGTTTCATGTGGGCGATCATCACGACCTTGGACAACTGCGCCTCCATGTTTGGCCGGACACTGGGAGGGTTAGGCGGCCTGACGACGCCCCGATTCATACTCATGTTTGGCACCTCTGCAGCCGCATCTTGGTTGGGACCTATTCCGAGACTCTCTATGAGACGTCAGGTCCCGGGGTGAGCGGAACCACTGAATACCACAGTGCTGACATCGACTACCTAGTCGACAAAGATACTTTCACCGCGCACGGCAAAGCGTTTCTTCGGCCGGTTCTGACGACTAATGTTTCCGGGAGTGGGTTCCACGAGGTTCCCGCCGATGTTCCCCACGAAACGCACATAGGGGAAAGGTCATTCGTTGCGACTCTATTGCTCACATCTCCCCCGGTGTCGGAACGGGCCACAATGTACGCATCGGATGAAATCCGGCCGAGTACATACGAGCGTCCCGCACTCAGCTATGAGCAGAAGAAGGGGCTCCTTAGTCGCTTGGAGCAGGAACTCAGGATGAGGGTATCGCGTTGAGGGCAGTTCGCATTTGGGCACTACAAGGACTTAAAAAATTCCTCAAGCGCATCGATTTCTGGGCCCTGATCGTGGCTGCCGCTTATTTCACGTTCGCAGGCTTGACGAGCAAGCGATACGAGGAACTAATCCCCATCATCGTTGCACTGCTTGGCTTGCTCGCGGTATCCCAATTCAGAAATCGTGCAGATGTCGTGGACGAGGTTAAAACGTGGAAACGGGAAAGGACAGACCTCTTTTCGTCCAAGTTCCCGCAAAGATATTTGGATGCTCAATCCAACGTCTCACACAGCTACTTCTACACGGTTGCAACGATGCGACGCACGATAACGAACATGCACGAACACCTCACGCGCATCCTGGAACACCGCGGTTCAGTTCAAATACTCTTACCAAACCCCAGTAATGAGCGTCTGTTAGGGATAATTGCCGAGACTCATCCCACCAAGGATGCCCAGGGCATCAAGGCCGACATCGAGAATGCGCTGCGGCTCGCCCAAGAGTTGGAAGCAGGCAAAGGCGCCGTCAAAATCCGCACTATTGACTTCGTGCCACATATCGGAATCAATGCCATGGACGTCGACTTGCCGGACGCGTTGATCATGGTCCAGATGTACGAGTTTAAAGGGAAATCCGAACGGGCGCCGATCTTCCTTCTGGACAGAGATGACAAGGAGTGGTTCAAGCACTTTAAGGAGCAGATCGATCGCCTATGGGATAGCGGCACGGACTACCCGCCTACTATGTCGCCCTAGCCTCCGCAACCTTTGGCTACTGCGCGACGCGGCCATCGATACCGAACTCGTCAGCTTCACCATGGCTCTGGAACTCGTTTAGGGGAACCTCGGAGTCGCCGTCCCACCAGAATCGGCGGTGCGGGGGCACCCGGCGTCAGCCCGTGCACCAGCACCAATCACCAATGCCGACCTGAACTGGAGGACCCAGCTCGCCCAATCTATGGCACGCACGCTCCCCACAGCAGTAACCGTCCTGATTCAGGCGCTCACCGGCACGGCACCACCGGACTGGAATGACCGTCCAGGCATCCGTCTGCCAGCCTGGTTCTGGACACCGGCGCGTGCGGGCAGACGGGCGGCAGGACTTCGAGATCATGAGGTTTGGGATGTTCAGCCACTTCTGCGGATCGTGGACGGTCCGCTGCGGACTTAGATTGGACCGCACCTCAAGCTGACAGGTGGCGCATAGGGTGGGGTCATCAGAAGTGCGGGACTTGATTTGCGGTCGACCGCGATCCCAGTTCCAGCGTCCACAAGCGGGAAAATTTCCATGGCTTATCCACCGCTACTGCTGTTAGGGGAGCTACCCTTACGGCTCCCAAATTAGTCTGCCGTGGATCGCCCGAATTGGCCCCAACAGCGGATGCAACAGGGTCACCGCTACGAGTTTGTCGAGCTCAGCCAGGTTGACGAAATCTTCATTATCGGCTCTTCAAAACAGGCGGGGGAGTGCCTGAAAAAGGGGCTGTTTCTTGTCAATGTTCTCGGCGTTTCTCCCCGGACTCCGGTTGTCAGAACTGCTCGGCCAGCGCCAGGTACACGGAAATGTCCAAGGAAGGAAAGCAGGTCAAAAGGCCCCACGGAAGCCGGTTATGTCGCCCATCCCTGCGACCGATCGCCCAAGACGACGTCAATATCTCCCTCGTACCTTGGGACACGGCCTAGGCGTTTAGGCCATCCCCGTAAGTCTTCCGGTACTGCGCAGCCATCCTCGCCGTAACGGTCATGACGCGGGCAACCGCTG
This sequence comes from Pseudarthrobacter sp. TE3704, assembly GCF_056279405.1. NCBI lineage: Bacteria > Bacillati > Actinomycetota > Actinomycetes > Micrococcales > Micrococcaceae > Pseudarthrobacter > Pseudarthrobacter sp. TE3704. The sequence continues at coordinate 209,807 of NZ_JBWCCJ010000007.1, read as the reverse complement.
TTACAGCGTTTCGCGGAGGCGGTCTTCCGTTGTCTTTTCGGTAGGCACTGCCTATGAACCGCATCGGAATTCCGTCTTGGACGCAGAAAGGTCGTCGATCGTCTACTTGTGAAGGAACAACAGTGCGGCGCTCCAATGCGCTTGCGCGAAAGTAACACTGACAGGAGACAAGCCACATGACGGCTACCCAGAATTTCCACATCGCCTCTATCCCCGCCGACGGCGTGGGCAAAGAGGTTGTTTCCGCAGGACGCCGCGTCCTGGACGCCCTTGCCGCGAACTCTAACGGCAAGTTCGCCTTCGACTGGACCGAGTTCCCCTGGGGTTGCGGCTACTACGAGAAGACCGGGCAGATGATGGACCCCAAGGGCCTGGAAGCCCTGAAGGACTTTGATGCCATCTACTTCGGAGCCGTCGGCTGGGAAAACGTCCCGGACCACATCAGCCTCTGGGGCCTGCGCCTGAACATCACCCAGAACTTCGACCAGTGGGCCAACATCCGCCCCGTGAAGTTCCTCCCCGGGATTCAGTCCCCGCTCCGCAAGGCTGACAACACCGAGCTCGACTGGGTAGTGGTCCGCGAAAACAGCGAAGGCGAGTACGCCGGCCTGGGTGGACGGAACCTGAGCGGCCGCGGCCCCGGCAACGAGGTCGCCCTGCAGACCGCGCTGTTCACCGAAAAGGGCTGCGAGAGGATCATGCGATTCGCCTTCGACCTGGCCCGAACCCGAACCGTGAAGAAGGTTTCCTCCGTCACCAAGTCCAACGCCCAGCAGTACGGCATGGTCCTCTGGGACGAAGTCTTCAACCGCGTGGCCCTGGACTACCCGGACGTGCAGACCGAAAGCGTCCTCGTCGACGCCATGAGCGCCAAGTTCATCCTCAAGCCCGAGGACCTGTCCGTCGTGGTGGCCTCCAACCTGAACGCCGACATCCTCTCGGACCTCGGTTCGGCGCTTGCCGGCAGCCTGGGCCTGGCCGCCAGCGCCAACCTGAACCCGGAGCGCCGCTTCCCGTCCATGTTCGAGCCGGTGCATGGCTCCGCCCCGGACATCGCCGGCCAGGGCATCAGCAACCCGATCGGCGCCATCGCCTCCGCCGCCCTGATGCTGGACCACTTCGGCCTGCATGAGGAAGCCCGCCGGGTTGAGGCCGCGGTCGAGGCGGCGACCGGCTCGGGTTACCTAACCCGCGACGTCGGCGGCGAAGCGACGACCGACGACGTGACCGAGGCGATCATCAAGGCGCTTAGCCACTCCTTTGCCACTCTCTGAAGACCTCGTTAAGCCTGGGACTGGGTACGACAGTACATTCTTAGTAGGTGCCCTTTCCCAGGTTTCGGCCGAAACGGCTGTAGGCGAGCGAATGGTCCAGGTACTTATCCTCTTGGTGCTTTTACTGAACCCAGAGGATAAGTAGAGAGTTGGATAACGCACCGCTCCGTTAATGACTAAGTCGGACGTCCGCCCGCCAGTGCACTTGAGCTAACCTCCCTCAAACCCCATCCCCGCCCTCCGACTCGGCGGCGGCCTACTCGAGGCCTTCTGATATGTACAACATCACTGAATCTCCCAAGATCGCGCGGATTCTTATTGCCCCGGATAAATTTAAGGGCAGCCTCACTGCTACGGAGGTCGCCGACGCCCTGGCAAACGGAATTCGTTCCACCGTGTCGGTGACGCCTGTCCAATGCGAGATACTTCCCCTGGCCGATGGAGGCGACGGCAGCGTGGATGCCGCCGTCTGGGCAGGCTTCACACGCCACACATTCACAGCGGCCGGCCCGACAAGCCAGCTGGGCACTTCTAGCCTCGCGTTCGACGGCACCACCGCAGTGGTGGAGGTTGCAAACACATGCGGGTTGGGACGTTTGACGGATGAGACGTTCCAGCCCATGGAGGCGTCCAGCCAAGGCTTCGGTGAAGCACTGCGATTCGCCTTGGGTCTGCATCCGGCCAAAATAGTACTTGCCTTGGGCGGCAGCGCGAGCACGGACGGGGGCATGGGGATGCTGGCAGCGCTGGGCTTCACGTTTTTAGATGCGCAGGGCACGAGTTTGCGCGGCAGTGGAGCGAACTTGGCACGTATCGCATCCATCCGGCGCGAGTATTTACCCGCTCTGCAGGGCGTGGAGCTAACTTTTGCCAGTGATGTGACCATCTCATTGCTGGGTCCCGATGGTGCAGCTGCAGTCTTTGGGCCCCAGAAGGGCGCCTCACCTGAGCAAGTCGCCGCGCTCGACGCCGGGTTGGCGCACTTAGTCTCTCTTCTCCCCAGTGCAGGGTTCACCGAAGCCGCCGAGCTGGCGTCGCGCGAGGGTGCCGGCAGCGCCGGGGGTGTTGGTTACGCCTGTCTGCTGCTTGGGGCCCAACAGGTATCAGGGGCGGAATTCTTTCTTGATTTGCTCGATTTCGATGCCCGAGTCGAGGGCTGCGATCTTGTTATTACGGGCGAGGGAAGCCTCGATGAGCAGACCCTGTGTGGGAAACTACCGGCCGTGGTTGCCCGCCGCTCGGGTGTGCGGCCAGTGGTCGCCGTCGTTGGGCGCTCCCGGCTCGCAAAGGAGCGGTGGGCCGACCTTCCAGTTACTGGGGTTTACCAACTGGCCGAGTACACATGGCAGGACCCGTCAAAGGACCCAAAGCTGTCAGCGGAACTCCTGAGGCAGATCGGACAGGATATCGGAGAGTATGTAAGCGTCCAAAGTGATCACGTCCAGGCTGGAGTCCGATACGCCGAAGGGTGAAAGCCGTGGCGGGGGGCTTTACGTGGTGGGCCTACCACCGTCGAATTCAACTGGGCCCTGGTGACGGTCTGATGCGTACTCGGCGGCGACTGCAAGGAATGCGAGAGCCGCCGGGGTCAGATCGGCCTGTCGGCTGAGGAGGGCTACATGCAGCACGGACGGGGGCTCGATGCCAACAACGCGCAAACCGAGCTGTCGAGCCGTCGGCGTCCACGAGGTGGGCATAATTGCATGACCAACGCCAGCCAGGACTAGCGGCAGGACAGATGTTCGATGTGCCACCTCCACAACGACCTCCGCGCGTACTCCCCCGGCGAGAATGTCATCTACGAGCCACCGCATCAGCGACCCCCGCTTCGAGACCACGACGCGGTGCCCGTCAAGGTCCTCCCGCGCCACGACCTGACGATCTGCCCCGAATGTGTCTGCCTGAGGGTTGATTATCAGTACCAGGGGTTGCTGCTCAAGGTGCATGACATCGACTTCGGCTGACCGGAATGGACGGCCTGCACCCAGAATTCCAATTTCGGCAGCCCCATTGCGCACTCCGTCAGCAACCGCCTCAGGCGTGAAGGCAGCCTCGACACTGATAGTCACGGACGGGTGCGCCTGCGCAAATCTGGCAATCATGGACGTGAGTGGCTCAACTGCCGGGGACGGCATGGCCACCACGTCCAACCGGCCGGTTCGGACACCTCTCAGGTCGCCCACGGCCGATCGTGCCGCCTCAAGATTCCTTAGCACCACTCGCGCCGGTCCGACCAGTTCCTGGCCAGCCTCGCTGAGGACCACTCCACGGCCAATCCTGTGGAAAAGTGAAACACCTAACTCACGCTCGAGCCCCTTGATCGTCTCTGAAAGTGAAGGCTGGGCTATAAGCAACTGATCCGCGGCCTTCGTGAACCCCTTGTGATCCACAACAGCCAGGAAGTATTTCAGCTGTCTGACGTCCATACTGTCTACCCTCATTCCTGCGTGATGTACGTGATGTACTTGTTGAAATTGCAGGGCTTCCAGCACTTTCACGAAATGGAGCGCGGCGGTCGGCTGTTCCTTGTAGGTCAGGACCTGAGCAGAAGGCACCGTCTGTGGCGGGTCGCTGTTGTCGTCCTACCCGGTGCTAAACGTCCCGGCTGCGCGATGACCCCTTACGTTTCCCGCTTGGTTCGCTCACCAGGGGTGCCGACCTGACCCATTACTCTTTCCTATCGAAAGTCTAAACAGTCTGCTCCCAGCATTCCGGTTTCACCCTACGCTCAGGCTGCCATGGCCCAGTGCGCCTGCACTGATAGGGGTATCCTATCGCCCGCATCGGAAAACGGTCTTGGACGGCGAAGGCTGTGACCGGCTTCACTTGTTATATCCGTACTGACAGGAACAGGTCAGAATTCATTTTTGGAGCGTAATGAACGACAAGACAGACACCGACGTCATCGTCGTAGGAACAGGCCCAACGGGAAGTACTGCAGCCCTGGCACTTGCCACTTACGGCGTGCGGGTACACGTGATCAACCGTTGGAACTGGGTGGCCAACACCCCGCGCGCGCACGTCATCAACCAGCGCGCTAACGAGGTTTTTCGGGACCTCGCAGTCGAGGACCAGATGCTTGAACGAGCCACCCCTTGGGAGCTCATTGGAGATACGACGTTCAGTACAGGCCTGACCGGTACAGAAGTCGCTCGACTGCGCACTTGGGGAACCGCAGATTCCCGCCGCTCCGACTACCTATCGGGGAGCCCGTGTCCCATCGTCGACCTGGGACAACCGGAGGTTGAGTCGATTCTCGTAGAAGCGGCTGCCGCACGCGGCGCGCAGTTTTCGTTCAATACCGAATACTGCGGTCATGAGGAAGACGATGAGGGCGTCACTGTTCGACTGCGGGACTCCCTTAGCGGGCATGAGTGGACCCGCCGGGCGAAGTACCTCATTGGCGCTGACGGCGCCAAGTCAAAGATCGCCCAGGAAATAGGGCTTGAAATCGTTGGAGAGCACGCACGTGCCGGCCAAATCTACGCGCGGTTCAATGCCGATCTGAGCCACCTTGTCGCACACAGGCCGGCCGTTCTTCACTACGTCCTGCAACCGGCTCTTGGATACGGCGAGATGGGGCTGGGCGTTCTTCGTGCCGTTCGACCTTGGGACCAGTGGATGGCCGGGTGGGGGTTCGACATGAGCGCGGGCGCCCCCGACCTTGACCACGACCGCGCCCTTGAGCAGATTCGAACCATGGTCGGCGTCCCGGATCTCGAGGCTGAAATTGAGTGGGTGTCACCGTGGTACGTCAATCAGGCGCGGGCAACCACTTACGGCCGTGGACGGGTCTACTGCGCTGGTGACGCCGTCCACCGTCACCCACCGTCCTCCGGCCTCGGGTCGAACACCTGTGTCCAGGACTCTTTCAACCTTGCATGGAAGTTGGCCTACGTCATCCAAGGCTGGGCAGGGGCGCGCCTTCTGGATAGTTACACCACGGAACGGGCGCCCGTCGGAGAGCAGATTGTGGCACGTGCTAATCAGTCCCGCTTCGACTACGCCCCCCTTCGGGCAGCCTTCGCAGCTGAGGGGCCCGACCCTGTTGCCGCCGGAGTAGCCAGGCTCACCGCCCCTACCTCCGAGGGCGCCGCTGCACGCGCCGCACTCGTAAAAGCCTTGGACCTAAAGAACTTTGAGTTCAACGCCCAAGGGGTCGAACTCAACCAGCGTTATGAATCGAACGCCGTTCTGCCGGACCCCAGCCAGGCAGAGTCCGAAGAACTCTGGGAACGAGACCCGCAACTGCACCTTCAGGCCACTACCCGCCCGGGGGCCAAGCTTCCCCACGTGTGGCTCACACGTGAAGATGGCCACCGAAAGTCAACCCTCGACGTCGTAGGGCATGGCCGCTTCAGTCTCGTCACCGGCCTATCCGGCACTGCCTGGAAGACCGCCGTTGACTCCCTCGACCTGCCCTTCCTCAGCCTCGTCACCATAGGTGACCAGGGAGCACAGGACCTCTACGGCGATTGGGCACGAATGCGGGAAATCGAAGAGGCGGGAGCACTGCTGGTCCGTCCCGATGGCTATATCGCCTGGCGCCACAACGCCGACGTCTACGACAGTGCTGAAGCGCAGACTTTGCTAGCCAGCGCCCTGGACAACGTCCTTGACAACTCTGCAGGCTCGCTGCCGCCCAAGGCACGAAAGGCATCAGAGGACTCGACGCCGAAACTGCAGCCCATCTTCCTCGACGCAACACAGCTGAATGGAGTACCTTCGTGACCACCTCTTATAGCTCCGTTTGGAGTGACCTGGCCCAAACAGAGTTCAGCCAGGGATTCCTGCAAGCAGGTCCCTACCGAACCCGATACCTGCACGCCGGCTCTGACGACAAGCCGCTGCTGCTCATGCTGCACGGCATCACCGGTCATGCCGAGGCATACGCCCGGAACCTTGCGGCCCACGCTGAGCACTTCAACTGCTATGCGATCGACTTCATCGGCCACGGATACTCCAGCAAGCCTGACCACCCGCTGGAGATCCAGCACTATATCGATCACGTGCTCGAAGTGATGAAGGCGCTCAATTACGACAAAGCCTATTTCACCGGAGAATCCTTAGGCGGCTGGGTCACCGCTCGCTTCGCGCAGCTCCACCCCGAGAAAGTCGAGCGCATTGTGCTCAACACCATGGGCGGCACCATGGCAAATCCGGTCGTCATGGAGCGGCTCTACACGCTGTCAATGGAGGCAGCCAAGGACCCAAGCTGGGAACGCGTCCAGACGCGACTGGAATGGCTGATGGCAGACCCCTCCATGGTCACAGACGACCTTATTCGTACCCGCCAAGCGATATTCGAGCAGCCCGACTGGCTTATGGCCTGCGAAATGAACATGGCACTGCAGGATCCCGAAACCCGCGCGCGAAACCTGTTCAGCGACGACGATCTGCGCTCCATCAAAGCCGAAGCCCTGGTCCTCTGGACCACCAAGGACCCGTCAGGTCCTGTCGACGAGGGCAGGCGCATTGCCTCTCTGATGCCCCGCGCACGGCTGGCCGTCATGGACAACTGCGGACACTGGCCCCAATACGAAGACACTGAGACCTTCAACCGTATCCACTTGGACTTCCTCCTTGGAGGGCACCCCGCCACCCCTACAACTGAAGTCCGATAAACACCACCGCGCAACGAAGCGCACCCATCTGCAACAACCGGTGCAGTCCAACGCTGAACTGCACCGGTCGTGCAAACACACTCTTCCGAAAGGAAAACCCCCATGTCCCAAACTTCCTATGCGAAGCGGCAACGAGTATTCGCCGCAAGCGCGATCGGAACAACGATCGAATGGTACGACTGGTTTGTCTACGCCACGGCTGCTGCCCTGGTCTTCAGCAGCCAGTTCTTCAGTGCATTAGACCCAGCGACGGCTCTGCTGACGTCAATGGCGACAATAGGCGTGACCTTCCTGGCGCGGCCAGTCGGAAGCGTTATCGTCGGACACTTCGGTGACATTCTCGGCCGAAAAAAAATGCTTGTCTTCACGCTGGGAATGATGGGTGTCTCAACCTTCCTCGTTGGCCTGCTCCCGACCTACTCCCAGATCGGATTTTGGGCACCGGTGGCGTTGGTGATCCTGCGCTTCCTCCAAGGATTCAGCGCCGGCGGTGAATGGGCAGGAGCGGCACTCATGGCTGTAGAACACGCTCCCGCAAACAAACGAGGCTTCTGGGGTGCATCCGTTCAAATCGGGACGCCCGCCGGGCTGATCCTGGCCACTGGAAGCTTCCTGTTGATCGCACTGGGTACAACAGAAGAACAGTTCCTCGCTTGGGGCTGGCGCATCCCATTCTTCGTAAGCATCATCCTGGTTGCCATTGGCTACTACATCCGCGCCAAAATCGACGAAAGTCCCGCCTTCGCGGAGATGAAAGGCCAGACACAGAATGACACGGCTCCTATTCTCGAAGTGTTCAAGATCCACAAGAGAAGGCTGGCAATCGGCGCCCTGACGTTCTTGGGAACGAACATGGCAGGATACATGTTCATCTCCTTCATCCTGTCCTATGCAACGAACACTCTCGGTATGAACCGTTCAGACGTTCTGCTGATGCAGACCATCGGTTCCCTCTTCTGGGTAGTGACGATTTTGATAGCCGGCAGTCTGACAGACCGCATTGGGGCACGGAAACTGTTCATCGCCGGGTTTGTAGTCCAGGTGCTGGCAGGAATTCCCTTCATGCTGTTGGTGAGCACAGGCCAGCTCGTGCTGATGTACCTCGCCGCGGGCTTGCTCATTACCGGACTGGGGCTGACGATGGGCCCGCAGTCCGCCCTGTTCGTGTCCCTCTTCCCCACGCGCGCCCGCTATTCAGGAGCCTCAATGGCGTACGCTCTGGGTGCCATTCTTGGTGGAGGGCCGGCACCCTTCCTCGCCACCTACCTCATCCAGCGGTACGAGTCGGCACTCATCGTCGGTATCTACATCGCAGCCACGGGCCTCGTCTCACTCATCGCCGCCCTTGCAATTCGCAGGTCCGACCTCGCCGGGCTGAGCCACGGACCGGACCAGACGACGCACGGTGATGCCGAAACCAAACACGAAAACATCACCGCCCCCCTGCCATGACATCCTGCCAGGAGGACTACCTGATGCGGGTCGACCCCGGCACGCTGGCAACGACACTCCAGCGCAAACCGGAGCTGGTGCTGGTCTCCGGGCCAGGGATCATCGCTGAGGCCGTCATCGCGGGCGGCGGACTCGTCATAACCAACCCAGCGCAGGCCGACGGCGTAATCGCCGGATTCGACGTGAACCCCCATGAGCTCGAAACAGTGCTACACGCTGCGCCGGGCGTCAAATGGGTACAACTCGCACGGGCGGGGGTTGAGGCTTTCCTGCCCCTCATTCTCAAGAATCCTCAAATCGTTTGGACCAGTGCAAAGGGATGTTACGCAAAACCCGTCGCTGAACACGCACTGGCCCTTACACTCGCGCTACTACGGCATCTTCCACGGAGGGTATACGCCAACTCGTGGGGCACAGCAGCAGGAATCTCGCTGCATGGTGCGGATGTTCTGGTGATCGGCGGGGGCGGGATTGCGCAGGAAATCATACGGCTGATGAATTCCTTTTCGACGCGTGTAACCGTCGTTCGCCGAATCCCGAAAGCTGTCGACACCGCCGACCGTACAATCGACGCCACAGGTCTGCACTCCGCCCTTCGGACCGCCGACGTCGTAATCCTCGCCGCAGCACTCACGCAGGAATCTAGGGGAATGATCGGCGCGCCAGAACTGGCGCTGTTAAGGCCAAACGCCATCCTGGTGAACGTTAGCCGCGGTGAACTGGTCGATACGGATGCCCTTGTGCTCGTCCTCAAAGCGGGCGCGATTCTGGGCGCTGGCCTTGACGTCACAGATCCTGAGCCCCTCCCGGAAGGGCACCCGCTTTGGTGCGAACCGAGGGCACTGATAACACCGCACACGGCAGACACGATGGAGATGAGGGGTCCTCACTACGCCGAAAGAGTCAGCGAAAACGTGCGTCAGTTCGCATTTGGTCTGCCCCTCAACGGACGGATCGACCCGAATGCAGGATACTGACGCCTCCCGCCCTCATCCCTCAACGGGCTTCGCCGGCCCCGGCCATTGATTTATCCCAGGCAACACGAAGGAGAAGACAAATACCATGACTCAGGCACTGCTTTGCATGTCGCACAGCCCCCTGCTGGAGCACGCCAATCCGTCGGCCGATGTGAAGGCTGGCGTCGAGGCCGCTTTCGACCAAGCCCGCGCTTTCGTCCAGGATTTCGATCCGGACTTGGTGATCAATTTTGGGCCCGACCACTACAACGGATTTTTCTACGACCTCATGCCCCCCTTCTGCGTTGGGTACCAGGCAAAAGGCACCGGGGATTTCGACTCATTCAGTGGAAACCTCGATGTGCCCAGCGAGATTGCCGAAGAACTCGCCCAGTTCATCATTGATCAAGACATTGATGTTGCCATTTCCCGGCAAATGGAGGTCGACCACGGAGCCGTGCAGCCGATGGAAATCATCTACAACGGCGACCCAGCGGCGAAACCGGTCATCCCGATCTTCGTCAATTCAGTGGCCCGCCCCTTCGTAAAAATGCGCAGGGTCCGCCAATTCGGCACAGCTGTTGGTGACTACTTCAGGAACACCGACAAAAAGGTACTATTCATCGGTTCCGGCGGCCTCTCGCATGACCCCCCTGTCCCCCAAATCGCCACCGCTACAGCTGAACAGCGGCGTTTCCTTACTGATGGGCGCAACCCCACCCCGGAGGCGCGGGCAGCCCGACAAGCCCGCACCATCGCTACTGCAAAGGCTTTTGCCAAAGGTGAAGCCGACATCATGGAGCTCAACCCCGCTTGGGACCGGGAATTCCTGGATGTCTGCAGGTCAGGCCGGATCGAGGATTTCGACGGCTACACCGCCAACGAAATGGACGCCGTTGCTGGGCACTCCTCCCACGAGGTGCGCACTTGGGTGGCAGCCTACTCAGCGCTGCGAGCATGCGGCGAATACGAGGTGACTTTCGAGTTCTACAAGCCAATCAAGGAGTACATCGCTGGCTTCGGCGTCACCACTGCCGTGCTGAAATAGAGCCTCCCTGCTCCCCTACGTCGTCGGGCGTCTGGGATCCACACATCGCCAACGAAGGCGGAGCTATCACGGTTAATTCAACGCTTCCGAGCCTGAGGATTGTGGCGAATACCCTTCTGCCCCTGACAGCGGGTTACGTCAGCAGGACGTAACCCGCTCCCAGCGTTTGCTTCAAGACAGAGTGCAGTTTCAATGACACAGCAACCCGCTATTTCCTCATGATGTGCACATCTCCGAACCCGAAAAGCTGGCCCAGCAGGCCAAGCTCATGGAATCCTACGGTGCTCACTGCGTCTACGTCACCGACTCCGGTGGAGCCTGACCATGGAAGGTGTCCGGCAGCGCGTCCGCGCCTACCGTGACATCCTGAACCCGGAAACCGAGATCGGCATCCACGCCCACCAAAACCTGTCCCTCGCGGTCGCCAACTCCGTCGTCGCCGTCGAAGAAGGCGCCTACCGCGTCGACGCCTCCCTCGCAGGCCACGGCGCAGGCGCCGGCAACACCCCCGTAGAGCCCTTCGTCGCCGTCGCCACCCTGCACGGCTGGGAACACGGCGCGGACCTCTTCGCACTTCAGGACGCGGCAGAAGACCTCGTCCGGCCACTGCACGACCGCCCCGTCCAGGTCGACCGCGAAACCCTCACCCTGGGCTACGCCGGTGTCTACTCCAGCTTCCTCCGCCACGCAGAACACGCCTCCGCCCGCTACGGACTGGACACCCGCGACATCCTCGTCGAAGTCGGCAAACGCCAACTCGTCGGCGGCCAGGAAGACATGATCACCGACGTCGCCCTCGACCTCCCGCCTACGTAATAGGTCGCGTCAAGCTCCCTGCGCTGACTCTCTAAATGAAGCAGAAGCAGCGCACATAAGGTTAGTATCTAGTCGAACGAGCCCGGCAGGACGGTCAGAGTTGCCTCCAGTCGCGCGGCTTTGTGAATGCCCAAGCGCAATCAGCGACAGCAGACCTTGACTCGGCAGCTATAAGTTTGCTGGTAACCCTTGCAGGTGGCGCCATCGGGCTTGGCGGGCGCCGGAGCGGTCATTCCAGCCCTCACCGCGCTGACCCCGTCACTTTGCCGCGTTTGCCGTTGCCCGTGATTAGTGTTCACGCCTATGTCTGCTCCATTGCCGCCGCCGCCGCCGGGCTGCTGAGCCTGGGAGGAGGCCTCGCACACCCCTACTGGGCAATGGTCTCTGCTATTGTTCCCGTTGCGGGCTCAACTACCGCCGGGCAACTAACAAGGGCCGTTCACCGACTGGTCGGGACATTCCTTGGTCTTGGAGTCACTGCGTTGATCCTCCTCCCGTCGCCGGACGTCGCCGTGCTGATAGTCGTGCTCGCTCTCCTCACGGCTGGAACAGAGCTGATGGTAGCGCGCAATTACGGTCTAGCGATGCTCTTTCTAACGCCCCTCACCATCGGCATGATGTTCCTCAATAATCCGCAACCCCTTGGACCACTTTTGGCAGATCGAGCTCTAGAAACCTGCGTGGGCCTAGCAGTCGTGAACGTATTGATAGTGCTGACCCATCCTGTGAGACATCCGGCTGATGGAGCAGAAAAAACCCGACTAAACCCGAACCACAAACAGCTGTAACCGTGAAGAGGCGGGTCAGTCCCTATGACCGGCCAGCGCCCTCTTGCAATGTGTAGAACTATCTGGGCTCTCACGGCCAGTCGCCCGGCAAGCCTCGCCGACACCGGACGTTAGGAGGAGCACGGCGTCTGTGCAGAATGTTATTGAGTCCCCTGACCCCGCAGTGGGGATACAAGGGTGTGCATGCCGAGCCCTACCTAGGATGCCTTTCCGAGCAGTCACCGAGCTGGCCCATCTGAAATACCAAGCTGGCTCGAGCCTAAGTCTTGCCCTCTGTAACCGCAACGCGTCCCTAGTCAGAGGCAAAACATTCCGGCCGTTTAGGTGCCTTGCGTCTGTGTCAGGACCCCTGTCGGTGATGGTCGAAAAGTGAGCCGTTGTGATGGCCGCGAAATGGCTCACTTTTCGACCATCGCTGACAACCCCACCGATCGTGGCTGACAGTCATATCCGTTGTCCTGGTTGCCGATTTTCTGTTCTCACCATTCGCGGCATATTTATGGGCAAAAAGGCAGCTCCAAAAAGCGTGCCACGTGGCCCAGGAGTGTTTCGAAACCCAAGTATGAACACAGCATGTTCAAACCGGTGAGCTACTTGGCAAGGGCACCGTTTAGGGGGTCCCAAAACAAACCCCTCCGAAGCTACCCACGACGCAGCATTTCCACCGGTCGAAAGGTGACCGAGTCCTTCGGAAGACTCGTAAGCATGATCTTCGTCTGGACCATATGTGCGAATTGGTTACGGCTTGAGTGCCAGGAGGATAGCCCGGCGACAGTCACTTGGATCTCCTCCAGTGAACACTAATCTGTATCGCAAACCCCTTGACGTTCGTTATGTGGTCTGCGAATAATTGGACCATGAAGCTTGCTACCTCAACGCCTGACGCCGTGGACCCTCTGCCCGAGCCCGTCCTAGTGAATAAGGTGACGACAATTGCCTCAGGCCTTCGATTTCCGGAGGGCCCAGTGGCATTAGACGACGGTTCGTTCCTTGTGAGCGAAATGGAGAGCGGCACGATCAGACACATCGACGCCACGGGACACTCTCAGCTGCTGGCGGCTTGTGGCGGGGGTCCGAATGGGTCTGCCATTGGTCCTGACGGGGCGCTCTATGTTTGCAATGGAGGAGGGTTCGATTGGACCGAGGTTGACGGCCGTCCGATGCCAAAGGGCGATACCCCGCCAAAGTACCAGGGGGGTGGGCGAATCGAACGAGTCGACCTCGCGACGGGTACAGTCACTGTGATCTATAGCGAATGCAATGGCCGCCGCCTAGCCAGCCCAAATGACATCGTCTTCGATGCCGGGGGAGGATTCTACTTCACGGACTCGGGGAAGAGTACCGAAGAAACCCGGGACAAGAGCTTTCTGTACTACGCCGCTGCAGACGGTTCGCTCATAAGGGAGATCTCCCGCAACTTTTTCCATGCCAACGGAGTTGGCATCTCCCCCGATGGCCAGACAGTTTACGTTGCCGAGACCGACACCGGTCGACTATGGGCCCTGGATGTAATTGAGCCTGGGATCCTGGCGACTGGAGAGGGCCTACTGGGCCCTGTTGGACGCTGCCTTGGAAGGGCCCCACTCGATCAAAAGCTTGATTCCTTGGCCGTTGACAGCGAAGGATTCATTTGCGTGGCGGCAATACAGCCAGGTGGAATCCTGCGCTTCTCACCGGACGGTAGAAGTATGGAATTCTTCCCTCTGCCCGATCCTTTGACCACCAACATCTGCTTTGGGGGCGATAATATGGCAACTGCGTACGTAACTCTGTCGTCTATGGGGCAGTTGGCACAATTTCCTTGGGTTGTTCCGGGTGCCCGTACCGCATTCAATGCCTAATGGGGCCAGCGTGCCATCCTTGAAGCCGGGCGCCCCGTCACTGCCGCCTGCCCATCTGGTATGGCTTCTATCTCGAAGGGACGGCCGATTTTGGGCAGGGGGGACCTACGTCACCCCCTGCCCCCACCAAAATTACTGAGCGGATACCCTCGCTCGGCCCGGTTACGACCCCGCCTGCTGTGGGTGCAGGACCGGTTCTTGCTGTTTCTAGGCATCTTCGGCCCCCAATTTCAACGAAAGCGAGTCTTGCAATGCTCGGTCCCGGCCCTGAGGTGGTCCGCATCCGACGGGAAATAGTCGATGCTCATATCCACCATTGGGATCCATCCAACTTGGCTTGGTACCCTTTCCTCGATAGGGCCAAGCCGGACTCATTTCCAGAATTCGGTGATTTCTCGAAAATGGTAAGGAAGTTTGATCCGGCTACATTATTGGCCGAGTCGGAGCCTTTCCTGCTCCGCGGTTACGTCCACGTCGCTGCTGCAGCCCGCATGCACAGCATGGCGGAAACGGAATATCTCGCATCTTTCTTATCCAACGCCGAATGCCCTACCGTCCTAATCGGCACCCTAGATATTAGTCAGGCTTGGTCAGACATCGTTCAGCAACTCGACGCTCAGGTCAAACACCCCGAGTTCGTTGGCCTGCGGCTTCACCAGCGGTTTGACTATGGCTCAACGTTCGGCAAACGCTTGATGAAGATGCTGTCTGAGCGCAACCTCGTTTATGACCTGTGCGTAACCCCACCAGAGATGGTGACCTTCGCCCGGGAACTAAAAAAGTTTCCCGATTTGCAGATCGTCATCGAGCATACGGGACGCCCACTAGTCGCCGACGACGCGATGCACTTCCGTGACTGGTCCCAAGGAATGCGAGCCCTTGCTGACGGTGGCGAGAACGTATCATGCAAAATTTCTGGGCTAGCCATGACACTTCACAGTTTTGACCCTGCTGGCTTCCGGCCCTGGTTCGAGCGGACCTTCGAACTGTTTGGCGCCGAGCGAACCCTCCTGGCCAGCAACTTTCCGGTCGATGGTATCTGGGGGTCCTTTAGCGAGCTCTACCGGACCTACGAGAGCCTCTCAGCGGGGCTCTCTCTAGCGGAACAGGACGCCATTTTCCGTGCCAATGCCACACGGATTTATCAAATGACCGCAAGTGCGCCGCCCTCAGCCTCTTATCCCGTGAGCGCCGCAAACATTGGAGAAAAAAGATGACCACCGATTTGTCCATTTCCCAACGCATGGCCGACTTCATAAGTACGACGACCTTCGAAGATCTGCCTTCCGACGTGGTTGAGGCTACCAAGCGCTCCCTTCTGGACGCGGTCGGCGTCACCTTGGCGGCTAGCGGCATGGGGGAAGGAATTGAAGAATTCGCTGCTTTGATTGCTGCCGAGGAAGGACGTCAGGACAGCACGATCATCGGATTCAACATACGTGTCCCAGTTGCAAATGCTGCGTTAGTCAACGGGGCCATGGCGCATGCGGTCGACTTTGAGGATGCTTTCGATGAGGCACCTGTGCACCCAAACGCTCAGGTCATCCCCGCTGTTCTCGCCCTCGCTGAACGCCTCAACTCGTCCGGCAAAGCCCTGATAGCGGCGCTTGCGGTGGGATGCGATGTTACGTGCCGCCTCGGACTGGCGGCAGGAACAGAGATCAACAATCGAGGCTGGTACCCACCGCCTCTCCTCGGAACCATAGGTGCCACGGCTGGGTGCGCAAATCTCCTGAACTTGAGCCCCCGACAAACGATCGACGCGCTGTCGCTAGCAGTAATGCAGGCGACAGCCAGCGGCGAAATAAAGTTCAATCCCGCGTCAGTCATACGCGCAATCCGCGACTCATTCCCCGCCCAGGCGGCTGTTCGATCTGCTCAACTCGCCGAAGCAGGCATCAGAGGCTTCGATTTTCCCCTGGAAGGGAAGTCTGGATTCTTTGCCACCATGGCGGGAGGCACCTTCAACCCTCGGGCCCTGACTGATGGTCTGGGCTCGGAATATGCCGGAAAACGCGTCAGCTTCAAGCCCTGGCCGAGTTGTAGGGGCACGCATTCCTTTATTGAGGGGGCCATCTCTCTACGCAATGAGCTCACTTTGGATCAGATTGATCATGTGCGCCTCATTGGCTCCCCTGCCAACCAAATGCTCGCCAATCCGCGTGAGTCGAAAATAGCGCCCACCACAGCAATCGATGCCAAATTTAGCCTTATGTTCACTGTGGCAACTGCACTCGTTTATGGAGACGTCGAGTTGTCCTCCTTCTCAGCCTCTCGATTGTCAGACGAAAGAGTATTGGGACTGGCCCGACGAGTTGAATTTGTCTCGGATCCCGGGATGGCCGCCGCCGGCGACATGTCCGTAGGCACCATCGAAGTGCACCTGCTCGACGGGTCAACCCTCCGTCGGCGGGTTGAGAGGCCAAAAGGCCACCCTTCTGCCCCCATTTCAACCGAAGCCTTAGTGGACAAATTTGTAGCCTGTTTCGGTCTATCACGAAACGCTTCAGACCCTGGAGCAGGGCAAGCCACAGCCAAGTCGCTACTTTCCATTGATTCCCTCGATGGAGTCCGCACACTCTTGGGATCATTATGACTGTAATTAGCCCGTGCCCCAGACTTCTAAAGTAGCGGGCAGAAGCGGTTGCCCTGCCACCTAATGCTCATCTAAGACGGCTCGCTACTCGGTGGGCAAAGGACGCTCGTGGTGCGTCAACGGCCCCTTGCATTCTGCTCAGCGGCGGCATCTGATGTTCCCGCTGACGACCCGCCAACCGGTGCTGGCCAGCAGAGCTGCCCATTGATTGATTCGGCCGGGTGGCATCCGATTAGCCGGTTTAGGATCGTTACTCCTTTTTTTGCGACGCATGCGATGGGCGGACAGAGTCTCTGTTGGTCGGGCAGACATGGGACGGAGCGCAGCAGTCACCGGGTGGCGCTGCCCAGGGCCGGGAGCCTTGCTTGGGACCTATGGGCGCTGGCCCGGCAATTAAAGGCACCCATCCGTTCCTCGATCTTGGGCAATAGAACCCTGTTGGTCGCCCGGTTGCGGCCATGGGTTCCGCGTTAGGTCGGCGGTCTCCCTGTCACTCCTCGCGTTCTTCAACCGAGGGGGCTTCATTATTTACGCATGAGTCGGTCAGAGCGAACCATTGATGCGCATAATCCTTGACGCACGTCACATACTTTGACATCATTAACACACAGTTCGCAACGATGCGAACGGAGGGAGAAATCGTGAAACTGAACAAGGTGCTATCTCTGGCGCTTGTCACTACGTCAGCAACTGTCCTTGCCCTATCGGGCTGTTCAGCTGAGCCTGCTTCGTCCGATGGATCGTCTGACGGCGCCAAGCCAGCGGAATTCCGCGTGGGAGTCGTTGCTCCGGATGTTGCTTTTAGCGGGTTCTATAGTGCCATCGGGCCGTCCGGAGCCTTAGGCAAACAGCTAAAGGAGGATAACGTCAAGCTGTCTATCCAGGTCATTCCGAATGGGACCAACCTGGTGGCGGCCCTCCAGGGTGGTTCCATTGACGCGGCTGTAGTTTCAGGGTCAATAGTTATGTCCGTCGCAGCTCAGGGTGGGCAGATCGAACCCTTGATGAATATGTACAACGGTCCCGCGCAGCAAGTGATCGCGGCCACCGCACACGAGGCGGGACGAGGAACCGACGTTTCAAAGTTCGGGGAGGATCGGTGGGCGTTCACCCGGATCGGTTCGATTTCAGAGGTCGCTGCCAAACTCACCGCCGAAGGGGCGGGCTTGAAGTGGTCGGACATGGAGCACGTCCCACTAGGCAGCGGATCCGAAACGCAAGCAGTGCTTGAATCCAATCGAGCGGATATAGCCGCGACCAACCCATCAAATGCTGCAAAGGCAATAAAGACAAAGGTTGGGTATCTTGTGGCCAACCCTCAGGACGACGTGGCATCGCCAGTCGCTAACCAACTAAGTGCAGTCCTTGCCGCCACGCCGTCCTTCACAAGTAAGTATCCCGAGTTCACTCAGGACGTTGTTACAGGGCTCGTCTCCGACTTGGAAAAGCTCAAGAATGCGGGGTCGCCAGCAGATGTGCTCGGAACAATGCCCGCCGACTTTGTCGCCTCTGCATCAGAGACTTGGGACCTTCAGTGGAACATGTCGAAGTCAGGTGTGATCCGAGCAACAGGTGGGTTCTCAACAGAGGAGCTCGAACAGACCGTGGCGGGTGCTCAACTCGTTGCGGGTCTGCCGAGCGGCTATACGTTGCCACAGGACCTGTTCGACAATCGTTATGTATTGTCCGCTTTCAACTCCCTTGGCCTGCCCGTCCCGGCGGGAGTTGACAAGTGAGTTCCGCCGCAGCACAAGACCGAACGGACGCGCTCTTGTCGACACCTGAGAAGCTGGCACCCATACCCCCAGCAGTGGAACTGCGGAATGTCACCCAGGCGTTCACTTCCAAAGGAGTGCCGCGGGTAGTCGTAGACGGCGTGAACTTGAAGGTGGCCTCCGGCGAGTTTGTATCAATTGTGGGACCATCGGGGTGCGGAAAATCAACAATTCTCTATATGATTGCTGGCCTGCGACCCCCGCACAGTGGGGAGGCCTATGTCTTTGGGGAACAGTCAGGCATCCGTGGAAAGCTCAATAAGGATGTGGGCTTTGTCTTCCAAAGGGACGCCCTCTTGCCATGGAAGACTGCGGTTCAAAATGTAGCCTTGGGCTTGCGTTATCGCGGCGTTGGCAAGAGTGAAGCCCATCAGGAGGGCCAGGAGTGGTTGGCGCGAGTAGGCCTTAGCAAGTTCGCCGACTCATACCCCCACCAGCTGTCGGGCGGGATGCGCAAGCGTGTCGCAGTCGCAGCTTCGCTTGTGTTGAGGCCCAAAGTCCTCCTCATGGATGAACCATTCAGCGCCCTAGATGCTCAGACCCGGAACATCATGGAGAACGACCTGCTCGGGCTCTGGGAGGAGTCGAAGCAGACAGTCCTCTTTGTGACGCATGACCTTGAGGAAGCCATTGGCCTTTCTGACCGCGTTGTCACGCTAACGGCTGGACCAGGGAGGCTCCTCACGGACAGGGAAGTTGCTATCCCCCGTCCGCGGAATCTAATGGAAATTCGGTTCGCACCGGAGTTCACCCATATGCACGAACAGCTCTGGTCGGACCTTCGAGAGCAGGTCGCCCTTGCTGGGTCCGGTGGCGACTCCTCACCTGGCCATCAACCATGACCACTCAAGAGGTTCTCAGCGCCACAAACGATCTTGATGTTCCTACTGCGCGGCGGCCAACCAAAGCCCGAGGGTTGGTGTTTTTAGGCCAAGTTTCAATCTGGGTTGGTCTGCTGATTGGCTGGCAGTACCTTTCGTCTCTGCCAGGAATGCAGTCGCTTATCGGTTCGCCTGCCGGTGTCGTCGCAAGATTCGGCGAATGGTGGGCTGATCCGGCCTTCTGGGTGAATGTCGTGAGTACGACGACCAGCGCTCTACTGGGTTTCCTGGTCGGAGGCCTGGCGGCGTGCATCGCGGTTGTCCTGACATGGCCCTTTGCTTTCATGCGAACTTTTGTTTCGCCGTTTCTTTCAATCGGCAATGCTCTGCCGCGTATTGCCCTCGCACCGCTATTCATCCTGTGGTTCGGTATTGGTCCGGCTTCGTCAGTGGTCTTCGTAGTGACGATTATCTTCCTTATCGTCTACCTGAATATCTTTAACGGGCTGTCATCGATCGACCCGGTCTTTCGAGAAAACGCACGGGTGCTCGGCGCCAGCCGGCTGCAGTTGGCAACAACGGTTTACGTTCCCGCCGTCACTGCCTGGCTGATGACCAGCCTAAAGCTCGCAGTAGTTTGGTCAATCCTTGGTGCCGCGATGGCGGAGTACTTGGCCGGCGCGCAGGGCCTTGGCTCCTATTTGCGCGGAGGTGCGATAGTGGGCGACCCCAACATGCTCTTGGCCGCTGGCATCACCTTGGCCCTCTTATCCCTTCTCGCGGACCGGACTCTAGCCCTGGTCGAACGGAGATTCTCACAGTGGCGCATTTTCTAAGCACAGCGCATCCGCGAGCCCGGCGGTTGTCGATTGGACTACTGCAAGTACTCTTTGTGATTTTGCTGATTTCGAGCTGGCAGATACTTGCGAGCTCTGGAGTCATCAACGCCTTCGTTGTTGGAACGCCGCTAAAAATATGGGCCAATCTCGTCACGTGGGCTAATGATGGTTCCATTCTGGCGCACTCGGCGACGACGATGCTCGTCACCCTGGTCGGATACTTCATCGCTCTGGCTATCGGAGTAACGGTCGGCACGGTCGCCGGCACCGTCGAGTGGTTTGGTAAGGTAATTAGCCCGTTCACAACCTTTTGGCAGGGATTTCCGCGTCTGGTCTTTTATCCATTTTTCGCGGTCGCCCTCGGCTACTCAATCAGCTCACGGATGTTTTACGTCGCTTTTGTCATCGTCTTCGTGATAGTCATTAGCACCGCAGCCGGTGTTGCAGATGTCGATCCGGACGTAAACAACCATGCCCGCATCATAGGTGCCACCCGATGGGACATCATCAAAGATGTGCGCCTCCCAGCAGCTGTCCTCTGGGTGGGCACCTCAGCCCGAATAACCTTTGGATTCGCGGTACAGGCCGCTATCGTGGCCGAATTCACCGGGGCGAGTTCAGGTCTTGGCTATCTGATGATTTTGGGGCAGAACAGTTTCGATGTGAATATCGTCTGGGCGGCCATTCTCGTCGCTGTTGTATTCGCCGTAGCCGTAGATGCGCTCCTTGTATTCGTTCAGCGCTATTTTTCGCGTTGGAGGCCACAGGAGGCGTAAGGCCATCAAGGCAACTCAGGCAGAGGCACCAAGATTTGCCGCGCCTGGGCTCGAGGGTAGGCACATGTCGCTGCCTGCAAGAGTCGGGATTAACGCAGTGCGGTAATCCCGACGCCCGGCCAGTATGGCTGTGCTGGTTCAGCGCGAGAAACAACACGGGTGGGACGGCGGGTGATGAGGAAAATGATGAACTCGAATTACGTGCGCGGGTCAATGAACGACTCTGGATCCACTATTGCTTGGACCGTCGCGGTCCGGAGATCCTAACGTTGGCGGGGGGTTCTGGGTCCGAAGACTTGCTCATCACCCTCATCGGGACCTACTTCTTAGGGCAGGACCGGTCTATCCCATCAGTATTTCTGCTCAGGCTCTTGCAGGAATTTGATGTGACGACAGTTGGAGCCAGAAACCCTCATCAGCCGGCTGGCCGGGAGTGGGCTGCTTGAATTGCATTGACCATGACCCGCTGCTTCCAGCCGAACTACTTCCCGAAGACTGGCCGCCCACCACGGCTCGGCAGGCATTCGTAAACGTATACGATGGCTTGGCTGAGCTTGCAAACCACCGCTTCCGCAGTCTGCTAGCTAGCCGAATACTCAGCAGATCGTGCAGGCGAGTTCCGTTCCATGACAAGCACCGAACTGCTCGCAATGAACTTGCCGGCCAAGGGCCTTGGTCCCTTATCCGCCAGCGTTCAACTCTATGGACAAAGATTCAAGGGAACCGGAGAGCAGCGCGGCCGTGGCCATGAGACCAATGGCCTTCCGTCCTGGGAAGCGGCCCGAAACAATACGCAGCCCTTGAAGCCGATCGGTTTTCAACGTTCGTGAAGTCACCAAGTTCGCCGAAGAGGTCAAAATTGTTTTAGGTAAGGGAGATGGAAGGGCCTCCCCAACACCCTCCAGCGCGGATAGTCATGACGAGGCCTGAGAGACAGACATGACCTCTACGGCGATCGCCTCGGGCCTTCCCCCTTTATGTTGAAACGATCTGGGCGGAACGCTATATTCATGCGTGATAAAGGCATGGGCTCTGAAGCCTTGGAACACATAGTCCAGTTCATCCCATCGCGGACGATAGGTTACCGGCCCGTGTCGAGCTTGCTGAAAGTGCGGCGGCCGACCGTGACCGTTTAGCGAAACTTAATTAGTCCTAAGTGTGCTCTCTGGCAGGTAAGGTCCAAGCGGGTCTGAAGTCCTAATGAATTAGCGACTTGCGCAGGCAATAAGACTCAGTCCACTGTGACCAAGCCGTTAGCAGCGGAAGCAAAAATGGTCTGGTCATGAGATCCAAGAACTGTTGCAGGAAGTTTGGCGATGCGCCGGAGACTAGACCTGGCGTCCGAAGGCGACGACACCACCCCAGGCAGGATCGGGGGGTCGCATTCCAGATTGGACGCCACCGGAACCAGATCGCCTGCAAGAATGAAACTTCCACCGACGGTGTCCACGAGTATGCCCTGGCTCCCCGGAGTATGGCCAGGTAGATGCAGCACCGTGAGGCCGGGAAGCAACTTGAGATCGCCGTTGATCACTTCGAATTGATGAGTCGCATCGGCCCAGGATGGTGCGAGACCAATTGCGGGGGAATCGTAAGCCCGCTGTTGACCTTCAGGTGGCTGGAAGGCTGCGAGTAATTCGCGTTCCTGGATGATGACGCGGGCACCCGCGAAAAGTGGGATGTTCGAGGAGTGGTCCCAATGCAGGTGTGAAATGACTACGATGCGAACGTCCAAAGGATTGATACCCAGAATCTCCAAGGCGGATTCAGGTGACTCCCTTGGCGCCCGCTCGAGGGCCAGCCCATGGCGAAGAACGCCGGGGCTGCCCGGCGGAGGGGTTCCTGTGTCGAACACGACGATCCCTTCCTCTGATTGAAGGATCCACATGATGATCGGCGCCACCGTGAGGCTGTTATCGGCATCCTCTGACAGCACGGCCCGAGGAACATGGAGCGCCCCAACCCGCGCAGCCGTAATTTTCCACCGAAGTTCCATGCAACTCCCTTCCACTATGCACATTCGGTTGTAACGCACATCACTGTAATGTTAGTATTCTAGCCTGTCGTAAGTTCAACTCGCACAAGGACGTGTACTGTGAAATTTCGAACGAATCTCTCTGCCGCCGCAGTAGCCGCCTCTGCACTGCTGCTGACCTCCTGCGCGTCAGGCGCCACTCCGAGCAGCACCCAGGCTCCGTCGGCCGGCTCCGATACGCTCTACAACGAGTTGCCCCAAAAGATCAGGGACGCCGGCGAACTCATTGTTGCTGCAGACGCTCACCCGCCCTACAGGAACGTCGCGGCTGACGGCAAAGTGACGGGAATTGACCCGGATCTGTGGGATGCCTTGGGTAAGGAACTCGGAGTCAAGATCAGCTTTCAGCCGGCCGCAGCGCTTCCTGCTATCCTCACTGGCCTGGATACAGCGCGCTACGACGCCTACAACGGACCCATCGCCGCGACCGCCGACCGCGAAGCCAAATACGACATGGTTGCCTGGCTAAAGAATGACGTCAGTTATCTTTTCCCCACTGCTGACGGCAAGAAAATCGGTGGCATTCAGGACGTATGCGGGAAGAAAGTCGCTCACGGCGTAGGGAACATCATCGAAGGTGAAGTCGCAAAGCTCAACCAATGGTGTGAAAGCACAGGACGGCCGAAGGCCGAAACCATGCCCTTGAAAGACACCTCTGCCACCATCCTGGCCCTGGCTTCCGGTCAAGCGGACGTGGCTGCCATGCCCGAAACGTCCGCCGTCGACGCCATGACCGCAACGCCGGACAAGTATGACTATGTGATCCAGGGAGCCGAGCAGGGCTCCTCAACCAAGTATCAGTCACTGATCACTCCGATCAACTCTGGCCTGGGTGGCGTGATGCTCAAGGCCTTCGAGCGGATCTTCGCCAACGGATCCTACGATTCGGTCGTCGACAAATGGAAGCTTGACCGGGTTAAAGTCGATGCCCCCTCCATAAACCCCGAAACAAAGCGAGAACCGCAAGCGGCTGAAAAGGGCTAAACGGTGATGACTACTAAAACCGAACACGTCCCGCCACCGTCCTCCCTGGATGATGTGGCCGCTGCAAAAAAGCGTTTCCGCCCAGCCCGGCTCGCAACCACTGTCATCGTGCTGCTGATCGCAGTGCAGTTACTCGTTTTTATGGTGACGAACGAAAAATTCGAGTGGAACGTGGTAGCCGAGTACCTGTTCTACCCGACCGTTCTGATGGGTGTAGGCGTCACGCTCCTGCTCACGTTCGTGGGGATGGTCCTGGGCTCTGTGTTGGGAACGTTCATAGCGGCAGGCCAGCTGAGCGGGTCCCGGACCGCCCGTTGGTTCTGCAAAGTCTTTGTCGGCGTATTCCGCGGCGTGCCACCGCTGGTGCAGCTCATATTCTGGTTCAACCTGGCTTACCTCGTCCCCCGAATCGAGCTTGGCGTGCCTTTCGCCGCGCCGATCTTTTCGCTTCCCACGAACACCGTCATGACGCCCTTGATGGCCGCTGTGATCGGGCTGACCCTGCATGAGGCGGCATACATGTCCGAAATTATCCGGGCCGGAATCATTTCCGTTGACCGCGGTCAACTCGACGCCGCGAAGGCCATGGGCTTCACGTCCGCGCAGGCGTTCCGCAAGGTCACCCTTCCGCAGGCCATGCGTGTCATCATTCCTCCCACCGGGAGCCAGGTTATCGGGCTCCTGAAGGGAACCTCCCTTGTAAGCGTCATTGGAATGACCGACCTGCTCCTTTCCACCCAACTGATCTACAACCTGAACTACAAAATAGTTCCGCTGATTATTGTTTCCGTCGTCTGGTACTTGGCCGTGGTCTCGATCCTGACTGTGGTTCAAAGAAGGGTCGAGGAGAAATTCGGTCAAGGCCACGCCCAGACCTCCCCCACCCGCACCGCCCAGAAGCTCCAACTAGCGAAAGCCCTTGAACAGTGACCACATCGACAGGCAAAACCGTGTTGCAGGTACGGAACCTCAAGAAGTCATTCGGTGGTACTCCAGTCTTGGAAGGCGTAAACCTGGACCTGCACGAAGGAGAAGTACTGGCGATCCTCGGCCCGTCGGGATCGGGAAAATCGACGCTCGCTCGATGCATCCACATGCTTGAAACCATCGACGGCGGAGCAGTTTACCTCGACGACGAGATGCTCGGCTACGAAGAACACCACGGCCAACTGCGAGAGCGTTCTGAGCGGAACATCTCCGCCCAGCGGGCAAAGCTCGGAATGGTCTTCCAGCAGTTCAACCTGTTTCCGCACTGGACAGTACTGCGGAACATCACCGAAGCCGCCGTCACCGTTCACCACCAGCCAAAGGATGCAGCAAGGGAACGTGCTCTTTACCTGCTGCACGAGATGGGGCTGGGCGACAAGGCCAACTCCTATCCCAAGCAGCTCTCGGGCGGCCAGCAGCAACGAGTAGCCATCGCGCGAGCGATTGCAACGCGTCCCCGCGTCCTCCTCTTCGACGAGCCGACCAGTTCCCTGGACCCTGAACTGGTCGGCGACGTCCTTGGCGTCATGCGCAGGCTGGCTGAGAGGGGAACGACAATGATCGTTGTGACCCATGAAATGGACTTTGCCCGCGATGTCGCTGACCGCTGCATCTTCATGGCCGGCGGCAAGATAGTTGAAGAAGGAAAGCCCGATGCCTTCTTCCAAAACCCCCAGTCCGACCGGCTCAAGGCCTTCCTGGCCCGTCACATTGGCACAGCCAGCAGCAATCAGCCGACATAGAGAACACGATTCGTCAGAGCGCGAGCCGAGCGGGCGTGGCGCCGAAGCGCGGGGGCAGCCATGACAACACCAGATACAAGCAAAAAGCAACGGCTAAGCCTCGCAGGCTTTGTAGTCGCAGTCGCGTTTACCGTGTTGTCCCTCGCCGACATGAGCAAGTTCAACGTAGCGATTCCCGACGTCAGAGAATCAACAGGAGCCACCCCAACACAACTGCAGCTGATCGTGTCCGGCTACATCCTCGCATTCGGATTGACGCTCATTCCGGCAGGACGACTGGGCGATGTCCGCTCACGCCGCGGCCTGCTCCTTTTCGGAATGGCGCTCTACACGCTGTCGAGTCTGGCATGCGCCGTGTCACCCACGCTTGAAGTTCTGGTCCTGTCCCGGCTCGCCCAAGGGGTGGGAGCGGGACTCCAGTCACCCCAGATCATAGGACTGATCCAGGACCACTTCACGGGCCCTGAACGTGGCCGCGCCTACGGTGCGTTCGGGGCCCTGGTGGGCGTGGCCACAGGTGTTGGCCCGGCCCTGGGCGGGGCAATTCTCGCTCTCGGAGGCGGAAACGCCGACAACTGGCGCCTGTTGTTCTGGGCCAATGTTCCGATCGGAGCGCTTGGCCTGATAGTCACACTGCTGCTCGTCCCCAGGGGTACACCGAGGCCCAGGAAAGCGACAATGGACCCGCTGGGTCTTTTCTTACTCGGGGCCACCATCGTCGCTTTCATGTTGCCCGTCATACTGACGACCGGAGCCCCAGAGGATAGCCCCTTGCGATGGATCTGCGTGGCAGTCGGCTTCCTCGCCGCATACAGCTTCATCAGATGGGAAAAGTCGTACTCGGCATCCGGTAGGCAGCCCCTGGTGCCCATGAAGATGCTTCAACTGCCCACTTTCCGCCGCGGAATTCTCGTCGCATCGCTATTCAATGTGGCCATGGCGGCAGGATTTATCGTTGTCATGATGTTCCTGCAGGAGACCGGGGTCGATCCCGTGTCCGCCGGTATTGCCACAGTTCCCTTCGCTCTCACGTCGGCTGTGACATCCGCCGCCATCGGCCGGCGCATCGATAAATTCGGACCAGCGCTCATCGTCGCCGGCGTCTCCGTCATGATGCTCGGATACGCGCTGGTGGCAATATCGGCAGTGTTGGCGCCTCATGATCTTCGCTGGATCTTCATCACCGGATCGCTTGCGCTGGCAGGAACAGGAGGAGGTGCAGTCGCTGCCCCGAGCCTGGCCGTCGCCATGCGTGACACCGACGCCGCCTTCGCTGGTGTGGCTGGATCTGTTGTCCAGACCGGACAACGACTGGGCACGGCGGTGGGTGCCAGTCTGGGTATTGCCGCCTATTTTTTCCTACTCCAACTCAGTGAACCGGGCACTCCCGTCCTTGACACTCACCGGCTGGCAATCTCAGGTACCTTCATTGTCTTGGTCGCAATTCTTCTCCTGAGCCTGCTCATCGCCTGGGTCGGACTCCTGTCCCCAGCGGGACAGAGAGTCGGAGGCAGAATGCGTTCCGAAATTGTCCAGGAGCGACACCAACGTCAGTAAGGTCACGGACTCCATCAGGACGGGTTGAGGTACGTCGTCTGCACGGAAGCCAGAAGCCGGCCATCATCCAAGGACGTCACCGTCGTATCAGTCAGAATAAGGGTCTTCCCCGCCTTGATCAGCCGCGCTTTGGCTTCCGCGGTGCCGCTCCGGACGTTACCCAGCAGATGAACGTTGGACTGGACGGCAAGAGGAAATTGTTCCGGCAGCATCTGCTCCATGGCCAGGAAGGTCCCTGCGATGTCGGCAAGACCGAACAAGGAAGCGGCGGAGAACATGCCGGCAGGCTGGGAAATGGCCGGCCGCAGGGCCAGGCGGAGGACAACAGATTCGCTGTCACCTGAAACGGGCGTAATACCTAGGGTGACGGCGATGTCCTCCCTGCCGAGACAGAAACGTTCCCATTTGCGTACAAAGCTCTGATCAGCTCGGGCGCTAGCGGACATGTTCATCTTTGAAGTCCTTATCGTTCGCTGGAAATGTGTTGCTCACATCACACTGTAATGTTAGCATTACAGCAGCTTTTGAGAAACAGGTTCGGCTCGACGGAGAGACGCAATGACCAGAACATCCATCGACGTAATGCTTGTCGGGGACCTCGTCCTTGACGGGCCCGACATCCAGCGGCATTTCGACAACACCCGCGAGACCCTTTCCATGGCCGATGTGGCCGTGGGGCATGTGGAAGTCCCGCATACCCTGACCGGGGCGCAGGCCGTCTTCGCCTCACCTGCGCCCCTCATCGACCCTGCAAATCTTGATGCCGTAGGAGCAGCTGGTTTCGATATCTGCACGCTGGCGGGAAATCATATTTATGACCGCGGGCAAACGGGAATTGAAGACACCGTGGAGGCGCTGGAATCTCAGGGAATTCTGACGACCGGCGCCGGGCTCAACATCGACCACGCCCGCCGTCCGGCCATCATTGCGAGGGGGGGACGGAAGGTCGGAGTGCTGAGCTACAACTGCGTGGGGACCAGGGAAACCTGGGCTTCGGCAGGTAAGGCAGGGTGCGCGTTCGTCCGCATCCTGTCGCATTACGAGCTGGACTACGCCAGTCCCGGAAGCCCTCCGGAGGCTTTTACGTTTGCAGAACCTGCCTCCCTGGAAGCCATGGAGCAGGATATCCGCCAGCTCCGTGAGCTGGTTGACGTTGTCGTAGTCGCGCTCCACAAGGGTCTTGTCCACACACCTGCAACAATCGCTGACTACGAAAAGCAAGTTGCACACGCCGCCGTCGACGCCGGGGCGGACATCGTTATCGGACACCACGCCCACGTCCTTCAAGGCATCGAGTTATACAAAGGGAAACCGATATTTCACGGCCTGGGGAACTTCGTGACTACAACGCCGGCCCTGAACGTCTCCAACAACAACGACCCCGACGCACTCGCCTGGGCCAAACGCCGCAGAAAACTATTCAACTTCGAACCAAGTCCGGGCTACGAAAAATACCCCTTCCACCCGGAAGCGAAACATGCCTTTATCGCCGCAGTAACCATAGGAAACAACGGCGATATCACACCCGGGTTTCTCCCCTGCGTCATCGGACCGGACGCCAGCCCGCGTCTGGTTGGCCGCACCCCTGAGGGGCAAGCGGTCGCCGAGTACGTCAAGACCATCACCCGCGAGTCGGGCTTCCCCACTACCTTCACCTGGGACGGGGACCGGGTCCTGGTGGCCTGAGAGGCCGCAGCAGAAATCACAGATTTTACTCAAAGGAGCACCATGTCGCATACCGACACCACGTCGCGGGCACTTGAAGACGTTGCCGATCACTATGAAAACCCGGAGCGCGCTGCCCGGGAACACAAATCCAACAACGGAAAAGTTGTCGGCTACCTATCCAACAACGTCCCCGTCGAACTCATCGTCGCGGCCGGTCTCTTCCCCGTCGAAATCAAAGGCGACCCAAACAAGGGCACCGAGGCCGGGGACATCTACATGGAGCCGTTCCACGACGGACACATACGATCAATATTCTCCCGCGCCCTTGCTGGAGACTTTGACTTCCTTGACCTGCTCGTCATCCCCAGAAGCTCCGAGGGCTACCTGCAGCTCTACTACTATCTTCTGGAAGCAAAAAAATGGCAGCCGGAACTCCGCCTTCCGGAAATCCATCTCTTCGATCTGCTGCAAACGCCGTTCTGGATCTCCGGACGATACGACCGCAAGCAAATCGACTCCCTCAAGAACAAGCTGACCGAAATCGCTGCTGCTCCCCTCGGGCCAGACGACGTACGACGCGGGATAGAAGCAGTCAACGCCTCAAGGGTACGTCTTGAGCGGATCAACTCCCTACGCCGCGAGTTCCCCCCCAGAATTTCCGGAACCGACATGCTTCGTCTCATCCGGACATCAGGCTTCCTTGACCGGTTCAAGTACAACGCCCTGCTGGACACAGTCCTTGAAAATTCGCAGGCAGCGCCCGGCATCCCGGGGCCACGACTAATGGTCAAGGGAACCCAGCACGACTCCACCGAATTCTACGAACTCCTTGAGGGCCTCGGAGCCGTCGTCGTGGCCGATGACCACTTCTCAGGTGAAAGATCATTTGAGTATTCCGTCGAAACGCACCAGGACAGCGACCTGGAAGCACTCACCCGAAAGTACCAGCAGTTCAGCGCCAGCCCACGCTCCTATCCGCAATCAGACCAGGATGCCAGGTTCATACAAATCGCCAAAGAAGCCGCGGTGGATGCAGTGATCTTCTACCTCGAGGAGAACGACGACACCTTCGGATGGGATTACCCCGGCCAAAAGCGGCTGCTCGACGAGGCTGGAATACCTTCCCTCTACCTGAAATACCAGCCGTACTTCTCACCCGATCATCAGGCACAGCGCAACGAAGTCACCAAATTCCTGCGGCAGATCGAATCTGGAACCGCGCCGGCCTTCACCCAGGAGATGCAGTGAACAACCCTTCAACCACCAAGGCCCTGCAGGCCCCAGCCACACAGCGCCTCCAATCCAGCAAGCTGGCAGCAGACAAGCAGAAAGCATGGTTCGGTGACTTCCGCACCCGTGCGATGCAGAACGGCGAGCCATACATCATCGCCGACGGCGCAGCTCCCCACGAAATCGCGCACGTCATGGACATCCCGGTCGTCTCGACTGTCTGGTACTCCGCAATTATCGCCGCCAAAAAACTCTCACCCCGCTACTTCGGGCTTGCAGACCGCCTGGGCTACCACGAACGATTGGCACGCTACGTAAGCCTGCCTCTCTTCAGCACCCTGGACAATGACGCGGACGTCGCGCCCTACGGGGGACTTCCCAAGCCCCTGCTTCTACTGAGCCGCTTCCGGGGCGACTTCAGCCAGAGAATCTTCGAGCAGTGGGCGCAGGCATACGACGTGCCCCACTACCCCATCGACTGCAGCTCAGTGGTGAAACTCGGAGACAACTGGTGGGATGAGAACCAATACAACTGGGAAGAATTCTTCGGCACTGAACGGCTGGACCACCAGGTTGAGCAGCTCGAAGGACTGATCCGGGTCCTGGAAACCCTTACCGGCAAAGTCTTTGACTACGACGAGCTCACCCGGCAGATGCACCTGTCGAACGAGCTTGGTGAGGTGATCCGGGAAACCGCAGATCTGATTGCCGGCGCAGATAAGCTTCCCGTTTCGCTCAAGGACCAACTCCCCAACGTCATGACACCCACATGGCACCGCGGGTCACAGTGGTCCGTGGACCACCTGCGCACCTACCGCGACGAGGTGAAGAAGCGGATCGAGGAAGGTGTCGCCATCTGCCCAGACGAAAACGTCCGACTTATGTGGCTGAACAATGGCCTGTGGTTCGACACGGACTTCTACCGTGCCTTCGAGGAGAAGTACGGCGCAGTCTTCGTATGGTCTATGTACACCGACTTCGTCGCCGACGGATACCGCCGATACTTCAAAGACGATCCGCTGAGGGCTTTGGCTGCCCGGCACCTCACGGTGAACGAACAGCTCCATCTTCCCGGCTGGATGAATGACTACGTCGTCAAAAAGGCCAAGGATTTCAGGATTGACGGGGCAGTACTCCTTATTTCGGACGGCGACCGCGCACAGGCGACAGCGGCCAATTTCTCCCGCCTGGCGCTCGAAGCAGCAGGTATCCCCGTCCATGTTCTCCACGCCAACACAGTCGATGAGCGGCTATGGGACGCCGAAGGACAAAACGCAGCAATGGGCGAATTCATTGAACAGCGGATCCTGCCCCGGAAGTAACTGACCGTCCCGACCCCGGGCCCGCCCGCCCTACTTATCCGGCTGGGAGCATACCCCGGACCGCTCATGATCTAAGAGGAACAACATGGAACAAACGAAGGTCGCTCCGGCCCCCGAGACCCCCAAGTCCAGCGCACCGCCCAAGCCCCTGGAGGACGTCGTAGTACTCGATGTAACCCTCGCCTTGTCCGGTCCGTACGCGACCCTGCTTCTCGCAGGCCTCGGCGCCCGCGTGATCAAGGTGGAAAATCCCCAGGGTGGTGACGCGGCGCGCGAGAATTCCCCCTACTACGGACGCGATGGGGTGAACTTGGGACGACAGCACCCAGATGACGTGTCCCTGGCCGCGCTGAGTCGGCTCCGCAACA
The DNA here is from genome assembly GCF_056279405.1 of Pseudarthrobacter sp. TE3704. Classification (NCBI taxonomy): domain Bacteria; kingdom Bacillati; phylum Actinomycetota; class Actinomycetes; order Micrococcales; family Micrococcaceae; genus Pseudarthrobacter; species Pseudarthrobacter sp. TE3704. The sequence continues at coordinate 178,307 of NZ_JBWCCJ010000007.1, read as the reverse complement.
AGGAAGCCGTCACGCTCAACCTCAAATCCCCGGAAGGGCAGGCCATTTTCCGGCAGCTGGCCGCTAAAGCAGACGTTCTGGTGCAAAACTTCAGTTTCGGAACCATGGAAAAACTGGGGCTTGGCTACGACGTCATCCGGAAGATCAATCCCCGAATCGTCTATTGCTCGATCAGCGGCTTTGGCTCGGAAACCACCCCCGGTGGCGGCAAAGCAATGGACTCCATCATCCAGGGCCTGAGCGGAGCCATGCTCTCAACCGGAGAACCGGACGATCCGCCCGTTCGAATCGGATTCCCGATCGCGGATCTCGCAGCACCACTGTTCGGAGTTATCGGCATACTGTCGGCCCTGCACCAGGCCAAGCGCACGGGCATCGGTCAGCATGTTGATGTGTCAATGCTCGGAGCCCTCACCTCCCTGGTTGCCGTGGAACCTTGGGCGACCATGGAGGCGCTGAACATCCCGACCCGCACAGGCAGCAGCATGCCCCGGTTGGCACCCTTCGGGAACTACCGGACCATGGACGGCTTTGTGGTCATCTGCGCTCCCCTTGATGCTTTCTCCCGTGGCCTTTTCTCCGCAATGGGACAAATCGAGCTCATCAATGATCCCCGCTTCGCCAGCCGCGACGACCGGGTCCGGAACTCCCGCGAACTTGACGCTTTGATCGAAGAGTGGACCTCATCCATGTCCACTGCCGATGCCATCGCTGCGCTTCAGGCAGCAGGCGTCCCGGCGGGTGAGGTACGGACGCCAAAGACCGCAGTATCAGACCCCGTAACGGTGCGGCGCGGCGAAACTGCGCCACTAACGCATCCCCTCTACCCGAACGCGGATCCGGTCTACGGCCCCGGCGTGCCAATCGTGTTCTCGGGAGCCACCGTAGGCTTTGACCAGGCACCGCCCAAACTTGGCGCCCACACCGATGTCGTTCTTACTGAGCTGCTGGGATTTAGCGCGGAGGAAATCAGTACGTTGCGGGGCCGAGGTGCCATATAGACTGACGGTCGTTCATTTCAACGAGAAACCAGCGGCGGTAACAAGATGACAGACGCAAGCGAGTTCGCCTCGACCGCAGGCACCTTGTCCGGCAGGATCTACGCCGTCATTAAGGACAGGCTGCTTCACGGCGTCTATCAACCGGGACAACGGCTACCGATCGAGACTTTGGCCCAGGAATTTGGTGTCAGCAAGCAACCCGTCCGGGAGGCGTTCAGGGCGTTGTCAGCGGATGGGCTGCTGGATATCAAACCCCAAATCGGTTCCATTGTGGCCGCCTACTCCCCCAAGGAGTTTGCGCTGTTCTACCGGGTCCTGGCCGGCTATGAACGCGCCGCTGCCGAAGCGGCGGCCGTGAACGCAACTGATGAACAAATCAGCCAGCTCCGGGCCTTTTTGCACGCCTCAGAAAGCCGTCAACTTCACGCTAATCCAACCGATCAGCTCCCCGAGTTCCGGCGCAGCAACCGGGAGTTTCACGCCATGGTACACGCCATGGCCAACTCCAGACTTCTGACGATCCAAGGGCAGCGGTTGTGGGACCTGAGCGATTTTCTGCTGAGTTCCCTGCAGGGTCAGGACGGGGTTCGTGCACTGGCACCGAAGCAACATACTGAACACTGGGACATAGTTGACGCATTCGAGAGCCGAGATTCTGAACGGGCCGGTCTCATAATGCTGGACCACGTAAACAGAATCGCCGAAATGACCGCTCACCGGGTGTAAGCCGGAGCCGACAGCCATTGATCCAAAACCCGGCCAACGAGCGGTGAGGAGCCTGGTTGGCCCTGAAAGAACGAGACCTCTTCAAGGACGTCCAAAACAAGGAACCACAGCGCCCCATCGAAGGACCGCAATGTTAGCTGCCGTAGCAACTGCCCAGAACGCGGCCGATCCGCTCTCCTGCCTGAAGTTGATGGAAGTTCCGATCCCCTCCGCCGGCCCCGGCTGGACCCGAATCCGGGTCAGGGCTTCGTCCCTGAACATGCACGACATCTGGACACTCCGGGGCGTAGGACACAACCCGGATAACCTGCCAATCATTCTGGGCGGAGACGCCGCAGGGGTCACTGATGACGGACGCGAAGTATTGGTTTATCCAATCATTGGCGACGCCGTAGCCGGAGGCGGGGACGAAACGCTCGATCCGAACCGGGCTCTGCTCTCGGAAACGATTGACGGAGCATTCGCAGAATATCTGTTAGTCCCCGACCGTTGCCTCATCGACAAGCCGTCCTCTTTGAGCTTCGAAGAGGCAGCTTGCCTCCCGGTCGCCTGGTCCACGGCATACCGCATGCTGTTTACCCAAGCACGTATTTCAGCCGGCGACCGTGTGCTTGTACAAGGAGCGGGCGGCGGCGTGGCCTCCGCGGCCATTGGACTCGCAGCCGCTGCGGGGGCGATTGTTTACGCAACCAGCCGAACCGAGTCCAAGCGCCGGTTCGCGTTGGAGCTAGGCGCCCATGAGGTTTTTGAACCAGGTGCCCGCCTGCCTGAACGCGTGGATGCCGTAATCGAGACTGTCGGTGAGGCGACTTGGGCGCATTCGCTGCGGTGCCTGCGTCCTGGCGGCGCGGTTGTCGTCGCAGGAGCGACCAGTGGAGTGAATCCTGAGGCCGAGCTTGGCCGGATTTTCTACCAGCAGCTAAGGATCCTCGGTTCCACTGGTGCAACAAAGCAGGAGACCGAGGCCATGCTGGGACTACTGGAGACATCCGGGACCCGGCCCCGTATTGACCGGGTGCTCCCGCTCTCCCGCATCCACGAGGGGTTCCGGGCAATGATCAATGGTGAAACTACCGGGAAGATTGTCGTTGCAGTTCCAGGGTGAACCCCTCTGGACTCCGGCTGCCACCCTACCTTGAGTCAAAGCCGCTAAGTACGCCGGGCGCTGGAGGGCCCGGACTTCGTACAACAAGGCCTTCAATCTACGGCCGCACTTTATTCGTCCAAGACCGCCGTGAACTGGGCGGCACCTTCCCCGTGCTGCCCAGCCGGCTTTGTGAAACGTGATTATGCCTGTACGGCTCTCAGTGGCGTTGAGGACGGGCCGAACTCGAGCCAGTCGGTCATTTTGACGTCCCCAGCCAACTCAAATGATTTCGTCTTACGCAGCAGCGCCTCCACGCCGATACACAGCTCCAGTCTCGCAAGGGAGGCCGCCGGGCAACGGTGCGGACCCCTGCCGAATGCGATGTGCTTATTGGGCTTACGGTCCATGTTGAACTCGTGCGGGTCCTCAAAGACGTCCTCGTCCCGGTTCGCGGAGGGGAAAATCATCGCGATCGGCTCCCCGGCTGGGATCTTACGGTCCCGGATTCTTACATCGTGTGTGGCTGTGCGGGCAAAGACCCGGTAAGGCGAGTAGAGGCGCAGAAACTCCTCCACAGCGTCGGGAATCCGATCCGGGTTTTCACGGAGGCGCTGCTGAAGCTCAGGATCACGTGCCAGATGGGTTGCGATACTTCCCAGAACTGCGCCCGGGGCGGCCTGAGACGCTGAGAGGAACTGGCGGATGCTGGCGACAACCATGTCATCAGGGATTGCCTCGCCTCTTTCACCGGCGAGGAGGAGCGCGGAAATCAGATCCTTATCCGGATTGAGCAGGTTCTGCTTGCGAGCAAAGACGATCTCTTTGGCCACTTCATAGAGTCGGTCGCTCCATTCGACGACCTTTGGTTTATCCATTGCCATTTGGGCCCGGTAGTACTGCACTTGGACCTCACGTGACCGCAGCATCATGTCCAGAGGCAACTTCAGGATCAACCCAAAAGCCCGAGCAGCAAAGTATTCGGCGAAGTCGAGTGTGTAATCGAAGTAGCCGGCGGCAATCAGGGGATCGATCAGCTCGTCGGCAAAGCGACGAAGCTCGGGCTCAAGAACGGCCATGCGGCTCTTGGCGAAAACTGGAGTGACGGGCCGGCGGTAGGTCTCATGTTCCGGCGGATCAAAGTGAAGCGGGGGTCGTTTGCCCTGGTTTCGGGTGGCCGGCGGGACGACATTTTTTTCGGCGGTGCTGAAGCTTTCATGCTCCGTTTGAACGCGGATGATGTCTTCGTATTTGAAGAGCGCCCAAAAGCCGCCGAACGACTCGCTGTGTGCCACGGGGCACTTGGCGCGCATCTCCTCGTAGTACACGTGCGAATTGTCGAATGTCTCCTCGTAATGAGGGTTGAACTCGTTCACGGCTTCCTGTTGAGCCACCGATGCCTCCTAGTTGCCGGGCCCTTCTAGGCCCCTTCAGCGGAGCTTCTCCGCTTTCCGCACAACTAAGCTTCGCACGATGCGTAACCGTCGTCAAGAAAATTGACGAGTAATTGGGTGGGCAATGGTCCCGTCTATGCGAAAGACTTAGCTATGAGCAATCTCAAACCCGTCCACGGCTCCCAGCAGTTCCTGCTGACGCTCCTTGGTACCTATTTCCTTGGAGTTGAGGACGATATCCCGTCGACGTTCTTCGTTGATGTGCTGGGCGACTTTGGCCTCAGCGAAACGGCGGCCCGGAACGCCCTGAGCCGCGTAGCGCGTCAGGGCTTTCTCGAACCTTCCCGGCGAGGCCGGGCCACGTACTACACGTTGACTGAGCCAGCCCGCCGCCGTCAGCAACGCCGCCTTAAACAGATCGTAGATTTTGGCCGCGAGTACCGGGACTGGGACGGGCATTGGACCGTCATCACATTTTCGGTGAGTGAGGAGCAGCGTCACCTTCGCCACCAGGTCAGGCAATTGCTTCGGCAGTTCGGATTCGGTTTGCTCTACGACGGGGTCTGGGTCCGGCCGTGGGCGCTGGACGAGGAGTCCCGGCGGGCGTTGATGAACGCGGGTATCAACCGTATGACGGTTTTCAGCGGCGCCCCTCACGTCGATTTCGGCCCGGAGGGCAACCCTGCAGGCGCCTTCGGACTGGAGGAACTCAGGCCGCGCCTGGAATCCTTTATCAAGCGTGCGGCTGACATAGTTGATGCCATTGAAGACGATGCCGTTTCGCCGACCATGGCATTGAGACTACGGATAGAGACTCTGCGGGACTGGCGGGAGATTGGGGAAGCCCATCCGGACCTCCCGTTGGCGCTGTTGCCTTCCGGCTGGCCCTTACCGGAAGCGCGCGCCCTGTTTGAAAGGACGTATGACGGGCTTGCAGAACCCGCGGAGGCCCGAATGCGCTATCACATGATGCAGAGCACGGCCGATCTGGTTCCCGCTATCGGATCCCTGAGTACGAGCGAAGTAGCGCAACTGGAACCCGCCAGCTGATGAGTTGACCCGCATAAGGGGCGGCGGCGTCCACTCCAACACGCACTCGTGGAGGACCGCAATCGACCGTTGTCGGAACAAGCTGCCGTCGTCCTCCCCCCTGCCGCCAGTCTCTGCCGACATTGTCGTCGAAATTAGTGGCGCGGGCCCCCCAGCAGGGCGAGCGGGACGACCCGCGCCATCACTTCGACATCCTCGTTTGACGCTGCTGTTTAGGCCGCATGGCTGGGCAGAGCGGCAGTGAACTCTTCAAGGGTTATGACCTGGGAGAACAATCCCATCGATGCGAGCGACGCCTCATGGGAGTCATTATCCGCGGCCGAGGTGGCATCGGAGAGGACGTAGGTGCTGTATCCCAAGTCCGCAGATTGGCGCACAGCGGCTTCCACCGATGCATTGGTTGCCACGCCACACACGACAACATTCTCTATGCCTCGGGACGACAGGATTTCCTGCAGCCTTGAACGGCTGAATGGACCCGGCAATTGGTGGGTGACCACTTCATCGGCATCGTGAACGTCCACCTCAGGGACGAGCGTACTGCCTTCGCTTCGCTCCTTGAGGCAACCCGCCTTAGCGACCATCTGTAGAAGCGGAAGCGCGCGGTTTAAGTCCGAGTAGTTGTCCGTGAAGGCTATCCGAAGCGGCACAACCAGGCCGCCGGCATCACGCAAAGATTGCATGGCCTTCCGGCATTGGGTGAGTACGTCACGGGCCTGGACTTCAGGGTTGAACATTTGCCCAAAGGCAGTTCCTGGCGACACGATGTCGTGTTGCAGGTGGACCACCAAAAGGGCCGTCGTTGCAGGGTTTATAGCGACCATGAAACTCCCTGCCTAGTTGTTCGGCTTGATGATGATGGAGGTGAAGCCGCCGGCGCGATCGGTGGCAGCGTCGATGGCTTGGTTGGCCTCCTCGAGGCTATAGTGCCAGGCCTCGAAATGGCTGAGGTCAAGGGTTCCGGCGGCGGCCATCCGCGCCATTTCCTCTCCTTCGGCCACGCTGAACCACAGCGAAGTCAGCAGGCTGATCTGCAGCGTCATCAGCCTGTACATCGGAATAGGCAGGTCCTCCGGCATCGCTCCTATGCTCACCATCCTGCCGCCCCGGCGCAGTGCCCATATCCCCGCCATGCTCACATCAGCCGTAGCTTTGTCGCCGAGGGCGTCAAGGCAGACGTCTGCGCCCAGTCCGTCGGTGTTCTGCCGGACCCAGTCGCCCACGTCGCCGTCGCCGTACGCCATCACCTTGATGCGATCCGGAGCGATCTGGCGAATTCGTTCGAGCAGGGCCCTGTTGCGCGCGACGCCGAAAATCTGCGTCGCCCCCATCGCCAGGGCCAGCAGCACAGCGCTTAGGCCGAGCGTGCCGGTAACACCTTGGATGAGGAGATTAGTGCCGGCCCGGACGTCGCCCTTGCGCAAACCCGAGTATGCGGTGCCCAGGTATCCGAAGCGGGACGCATGGTCCAGCGGGACGTTGTCCGGTATCCGGATAATTCCCGACGCTGGCCCTTTGACGTATTGGCACATCCCGCCGTGGGGGTAATCCTTGTGGATCTCCTTCGACTCGGGGCCGAAGCCGAAATATCCCTGGAAAGTGTATGCGGTGTCGCTCAGGGGGTCACCTGTACGGGAGGCCCACGAGTCCACCGAATGCCGGCCGGGGTTGAGGTAGACACGGTCGCCCACCTTCAGGTTGCGTACGCGTGCCCCGACCTGGCTGATAGTGCCTGCTGTGTCCATGCCGAAGATAGCGGGCAGCTCGGGCAACGGAAGGAACGATTTGAGAGACGGGTAGGTAGTGATGACATTGCGCAGATTCTGAACCAGATTCGCCGACTCAACCCTAATGATGACGTCGTAGTCATCTGGAACCGGAATCGGTACTTCATCCACTTCAAACTTGCCGCCTACCTGATGCAGCCGTGCTGCTCGCATTGTGGTCATGGTGCTTCTCTTCATTCCTAGAGTTGATCGTCACGGCAGTGTGACGCTCGTCCCATAGTGAGCGAAAGAATCAGAAGCCGCCAGCAGGCGTTCCAATCACCGGTACGTTGCAGGAGATATTCTCTGTGCCTAAGTCGCCCTATTCGGAACGATGCAAATATCGCTACCGAAGTCCCAAGAAATCGAGAGCTGCCATCTCCAGATTTCAGTCTTCGGTTAGCGCACTGTTGCGGGGAAGCTGGCGGCCAAGGGCCAAGGCTGCTGTTCGGACAGCAGGCCCAACCCGGTCGACGTCCAGAAGCCCTACAAATCCGGATACCGAAAGGGATGCGACCAGCGCTCCGCCGGAGTCCAGGACAGGACTGGCGACGCACGAGCTGCCAGGCGCTGATTCGTTATTCTCGTGGGCTAGCCCGATGGCTGCTACTTCGACGAGTTCCTTCTGCAGCGCTTCTTCATCGGTGATGGTTCCCGGGGCGACTTTTTGCAGACCCGTAGCAAGAATCTCGTCCAAAACAGCCGGGGGCGAAAAGGCAAGCATTGCTTTGCCGACGGCCGTCGCGTGAGCGGGCATGCGGCCGCCGACCCGGGAGGGCAACGGGGGCGCCCCCCTTCCCCGCAGGATTTCTATGTAAACCACCTCAGTCCCGTCCAGGACGGCAAGATGAACGGTCTGTCCCGTCGCATTGCGCAGGTCGACCATAATCCCCATGGCGCGCCGGCGGAGCTCCTTGGGTGTCACTACCATCTGACCCAATTCGAACAAGGTGATGCCGAGTCGATAGGAGGAGCCCTGCCGCTCCAGAAACTGCAGTCGCAGAAGCTCGGATGTCAGACGGGCAACGGTGGACTTCGCCAGCCCCGTTCTACGGGCTATTTCCGAAACCCCCAGGGAGCGGTCCTCGCTCCTAAAGGCACCAAGAACTTGGGCGGCACGCTCTAGCACAGATGACGAAGTGTTCCATTCAGCGGTACGCATGGCTCCAGTATGGAAGAAACGGACATCACAAGCAAGGTCTCTACAGTCAGCCTGCGCAGTGGCTGCAAGGGAAATGGCCCACTGCGCAGGCTTCTTTTACCCGGCGTAGGGGTCGGCGATGGCGATGTACTGGGTGTAGAGGTATTCCTCGATGCCTTCGAGGGCGCCTTCGCGCCCGAGGCCGTACTGCTTGATGCCGCCGAAGGGTGCTGCGAGGTTGGAGATGACGCCGCCTCGGGCTCCCATTCGGATCACCATGCCCGCAAGTCTGGCCCATTGGACGACCGCTCCCGTGTTGACGCGGAACCGTCTCGCCGTTCCCTGCGCAGAAGCACCCTGCAGGAGCATCGAATACGCGATGCTCCTATCTTTCCACGACGTCGTCACGACGCCCTCCGATAAAAGGTGTTGCGCTGCCTCCTTGAAACCGCCACATCTACTCCTTAAGGATCGTCGTACTCGATGGACTCCCGGATGAAGTCCTCACTGGCCGTCACCGCACTGGAGAATGCGGTGCGGGCACGCCGCCTGGCAGCAACCGTGGTCCACTCGGATCGCGGGTCCCAGTTCCGGTCACGCCGATTCGTCGAATCACTCCGTCACCACGGGCTAATCGGCTCGATGGGCAGGGCCGGTGCGTGCGCGGGCAACGCCGCGATGGAATCGTTCTTCTCGCTGCGGCAGAAGAACGTCCTGGACCGTCAGCGGTGGATCACCAGACAGGACCTCCGACTGGCCATCACAACCTGGATCGAAAGAACCTACCACCGCCGGCGACGGCAAAGACGGCTGGGAAAACTCACGCCAATCGAATATGAAACAATCAACCGGACCGCGCTCAAAGCGGCCTAAGACCCTTAGTCAACAAAAGCCGGGGCAGTCCCCTCCAACAGCTCGTGCCTGTAGTGGAGTAAGAATTCGTGCCTGTAGTGAAGACCAATCCAGGGGGATGCAGTCAGTTCGTCAATGTTCAGGGCCTGACGGGGTACCGGTGGTTCTTCCGCGCAGGGAGTCCGATCCGGCATATAGCGTCGGAGAGTCTTCGGCAGAGGGTACTTGGGAGGAACCCGGCGATTGGGCATGGTCTCGTCTCTTTTCACTTCTGTCGTCTGCCTCGGTACACGGATTTGGTTGTGTAACCCCGACTAGCGCCGCCCGGGTGTGTTATATCGACCAGCAGAAAGGCTACGCGGGCGCCATCGGTTAGAACGCGCGGAGGATGTCTTCGACGCGGGTTTTGGCGTCGCCGAAGAGCATTTGGGAGTTGTCCCTGAAGAAGAGCGGGTTTTGGACTCCTGCGTAGCCGGCGGCCATGGAGCGTTTGAACACAATGACGTTCTCGGCTTCCCAGACTTTGAGGACTGGCATGCCGGCGATGGGGCTGCTTGGGTCTTCGGCGGCGGCGGGGTTGACGGTGTCGTTCGCTCCGATGACCAGGACCACGGAGGTGTCCCCCAGGTCGTCGTTGATTTCGTCCATTTCCAGGACGATGTCGTAGGGGACTTTGGCTTCGGCGAGGAGGACGTTCATGTGCCCGGGAAGGCGCCCGGCGACGGGGTGGATCCCGAACCTGACATTCACGCCCTTCTCGCGGAGCTGGTGGGCAAGTTCGGCCACGGGGTACTGGGCCTGGGCGACGGCCATGCCGTAGCCGGGGGTGATGACCACGCTTGAGGCGTTGGTGAGCATTTCCGCTGTCGCTTCGGCTGTGATTTCGCGGTGTTCGCCTTGGTCGGTGTCTCCTTTGCTGGTGGGGGCGGCGATGCCGAAGCCGCCGGCGATCACGGAGATGAAGGACCGGTTCATGGCCTTGCACATGATGTAGGACAGGTAGGCGCCGGAGGAGCCGACGAGGGCGCCGGTGATGATGAGCAGGTCGTTGTTGAGCAGGAAGCCGGCCGCGGCGGCGGCCCAGCCGGAGTAGCTGTTGAGCATGGACACGACGACGGGCATGTCGCCGCCACCAATGGAGGCCACGAGGTGCCAGCCCAGCCCCAGGGCCAGGATGGTGACGACGATGAGGAGCCAGAGCTGGGAGTCGTTGACGTACCAGACGGTCAGGGCGATGAACGCGGCCAGCGCCCCGAGGTTGATCCCGTTTTTGCCCGGCAGCATCAGGGGTGAGGATTTCATCCGGGCTGAGAGTTTCAGGAACGCCACGATTGAGCCGGTGAAGGTCACGGCGCCGATGAACACGCCGATGAAGACCTCGGCGTGGTGGATCGCCATCAGGTCCGAAGACAACGCGGGGGCTTCGAGGTGTCCGTTCCAGCCCACCAGGACCGCGGCGAGGCCCACGAAGCTGTGCAGCAGGGCGATGAGCTCGGGCATGCCGGTCATTTCGACCACCCGGGCGCGCCAGAGTCCGATGGCCCCGCCGACGGCCACTGCGGCGACGAGCAGGCCCAGGCCGGTGAGGGCGTGGCCGGTGCCCCAGGCGTCCTGGAGTGTCAGCCAGATGGTGGCGGCGAGGGCGATGATCATGCCGGTGATGCCGTAGACGACCCCGGCGCGGGCTTTCTCGTGCTTGCTGAGCCCGGCGAGACTGAGGATAAACAGCAGGGCCGCGACGATGTAGGCCGCCCCTGCGATGGAGTCGGCGGTCAGCGGACCGGAGACGGTGTCAGACACGGTAAAGCTCCTCGATAGAATTCCTGCTGCTTCGGTGGCGGCGGTCATGAACGTGCCTTTCCGGCCGAGAACATGGCAAGCATGCGCCGGGTGACGGCGAAGCCGCCGAAGATGTTGATGCTGGCGAGCAGGACCGCGACGGCGGCGAGGACCTGCATGACGATGTTGTCGGAGGTGACCTGTAGCAGCGCTCCGACGACGATGATCCCGGAGATCGCGTTCGTGACGGACATCAGCGGGGTGTGCAGGGCGTGATGGACTTTCCCGATGACGTAGAAGCCGACCACGATGGAGAGCATCAGCACCGTGAAGTGCTGCGGCAGTGGCGCCGGGGCGACCGCGTTGATCCCGAACAGCACCGCGATGCCCGCGGCGAAGAGCCCGGCCTTGCCGGCCGGGCTGAGGCCTTCCTTTTTCTTCGGGGCGGTGCTTTCGGCGGCCGGGACCTGGGTCGTGGCTGCGGGTGCGGCTGAGACCTGGACCGGGGGCGGGGGCCAGGTCTTCTCACCCTCGCGCACCACCGTCACGGAGCGCTGCACCACATCCGCAAAGTCGAGCCGCAGCTGACCGTCTTTGTCCGGGGTCAGGAGCTTGAGCAGGTTCACCAAGTTTGTCCCGTACAGCTGGGAGGCCTGGGCCGGGAGCCGGGCCGGAAGATCCGTGTAGCCCAGGATCACCACACCGTTATCCGTAACTATCCGTTCTCCGGCGACGGAGCCTTCGACGTTCCCGCCCTGGCCGGCGGCCATGTCCACGATCACGCTGCCGGACTTCATGCCGGCCACGTCTTCGGCGGTGAGCAGTTTCGGCGCGGGACGTCCAGGGATCAGGGCCGTGGTGATGATGATGTCCACATCGGCTGCCTGCTCCGAATAAATCTCAGCAGCCCGGGCGTTATACGCCTCAGAGGTGGCCTTCGCGTACCCGTCGGAAGTCTTCATCTCCTCCTCCACCTCAACCTTGAGGTAGGTACCGCCAATGGACTTCACCTGGTCGGCGACCTCTGGCCGCGGGTCGGTCGCCCGGACAATTGCGCCCAGGCTGGACGCGGCGCCGATCGCGGCCAACCCGGCAACGCCGGCGCCGGCGACCAGGACCTTGGCAGGCGGGACCTTGCCCGCAGCGGTCACCTGGCCGGTGAAGAAGCGGCCGAACTCGTGGGCCGCCTCGATCACGGCACGGTATCCTGCAATGTTCGCCATCGAACTGAGCACATCCATCGACTGCGCCCGCGAGATCCGCGGCACCGCATCCAGAGCCAAAGCTGTAATGGGGCGTGCCGCCAACGCCTCCACCAGCTCCGGCCGCAGACCAGGGGTCAGCATCCCGATCAGCGTCGCACCCTCGGCCAGCCGGTTGATCTCCTCCTCAGTAGGCGGGTTGATCCGAAGCACCACCTCACTGCCCCATGCCTCATCGGCGCCGACGATCAGTGCACCGGCTTCGGCGTACATGTCATCTCTGAAGGACGAGGACTCCCCCGCACCCTTCTCCACCACAACCTCGAAGCCCAACCCCAACAACTGCTTGACGGTGGTGGGCGTCGCCGCCACCCGCCTCTCGTGACCCAACTCGGCCACAACGCCAATACGTGCCACGTTTAACTCTCTTTCATCCAGCCGAGGCAAGCAGAAATTACTGCCCAGGCACGGCATCGATTTATTTCTCTTTCAGGGATCGTCAGAAAGGCTTGACGTGTCACTGACCCTCCCCAGGTGTTGTGGGAATGCCATTGGGCCGAAGCCGGACCGTGGAGCCTCTCGGTTACAAGAGCCGCCATATGTCCAGCATCCTGACACCTGGATTGCAAAGGCAGACTGGAACGACGGTTTCGACCGGTGCCGCAGCTGCGCGTCGTGGTGACTTATGCAAGTCCGGAACGATTGAGTGACCACTGGGGTCATGGCGTCGAAGCCGATGAACGCAAGCCCGTCATGTGACGCGTCGTTCCGGCGTCCGTTAGGCAGCCCCCCCGGGGTCCGCCTGCCACCAGCCTTCCCAGGCGGCGGAGGTGATTTGTCCGGATGGAAAACCTCTTTCCGGTACCGCGTCGGCTGATTGGCCATAGTTGACCGCACTCTCGACCGGAGCACATGCTGGATCCTGACTATGGCTGTCTAAAGCACTACCTCTTAGGGCAGCTTGGCGGAAGCCGCAGGTGCCACTTTGCTGCCAAGGTGTCGCGCAGGATGGCAGGACAGCAGTTGTTTTTGCCGTCGCTGTCCGCGGAGGATTAAGGCAGTGCTTGAACGATCGCAAGTTTGTATCCCTCTCGTTTGTCAATCAGGGTTCTGCCGTCGAAGCCGTCTGCAGCTATCCAGACGATGTCTCCTGATGCGGTGATGTCCTCTACCGGCCCTGTACGGACAACCCGTCCGTCCAGTCGGACCTCCACTACGGCGCCGACCAGCAGATGCCAGTCCCGGACAGCATGTGGACGCTTCGCGGGTGTGGTGTCCTGCCACTCAATGGTCGGAAGTTCGTCTGGTCCGAAATCAGGGTGCGGGAAATCGGTGCGTGTCATTCGCATGGCCTTTCAGGCGTGACCGGGGACAGCATGTCCTGTGGTCGAAACCGGAATAGGGAACTTCTGCCCCATTGAAGAGGATGCCTGGGCTGGTGGCAGCAGGGGCGGCCGGGATGTGCCGGCCGCCCCCTGCTGTTCACAGGGTTTGGTTAGGCTTCGGCAGGGGTGTTTGCCGCGCTTCGTTGCGTTTCTGCCAGTTCTTCGCCGTTTTGGCGGGCTGCTTCCTTGCGCCCCCAGCCACCGGGCAGGAGTGCAACAGAGATGATGGAGATGGCAGAGACGACGAGCAGGTAGATGACGATGGAGTCGCTGGATTTGGTTGCAGCGAACAGTGCTGTGGCAATCGTCGGGGCGAACGCGGAGCCGGCGATCTGCGAGATGGTGTAGCCGACTGAGGCTCCGGTGTAGCGGACTTCCCGGGAGAAGACCATGGAGAACAGGGAGCCGGTCACGCCGGCGGCCGGTGCCATGGCGACGCCGAAGACCATTACCACGGCCAGGATGAAGTTGGCTGCCACACCAGTGTTGATGAGCATGAAGGCGGGGCCGATGGTGACACCCATGGCTACGGCGCCGGTCAGGTACATGGTCTTGCGGCCGTACCGGTCCGAGAGTGAGCCGAAGATCGGGTAGAGGACGACGGCGACGATGCCTGCGATGAAGACGCCCATCAGGACGGTGGTGCGGTCAATCCCGGCGACGGCGGTGCCGTAGCTGACCAGGTAGGCCATGGTGATGTAGGCAAAAACGCCCTGGCTGAGGTAGGTGCCGGCGACGAGGAAAATTTCCTTGGGGTGCCGTCGGAAGGCTTCCTTGATGGGGAGCTTCACCAGCTCCTTCTTCTCGCGGGCCGCGGCGAAGGCGGGGCTTTCAGCGATGGTGAGGCGGATGACCAGGCCGACAACGACCAGGACTGCGCTGACCAGGAACGGCAGCCGCCAGCCCCAGGCGAGGAACTGGTCGCCGGGCAGCTGGGTGGCGCCGAGGAAGGAGACAGTGGCGAGGGCTACGCCTGCCGGGGCGCCCATCTGGGGGAACGCTCCATAGAAGCCCTTCTTGCCCTTGGGAGCGTGTTCGACGGCCATGAGTGTCGCGCCTCCCCATTCACCACCGACACAGAACCCCTGGAAGAGGCGCAGGACGGTCAGCAGAATGGGTGCGACGATGCCAATCTGTGCATAACCGGGCAACAGGCCCATCAGGAACGTTGCGGCGCCCATGCCCACCAGGGAGATGATGAGCATCTTCTTCCGCCCGACCCGGTCACCGAAGTGGCCGAAGACGATACCTCCAAGGGGACGGGCGAGGAACCCCACGCCGAAGGTGGCAAAGGACAGCAGCGTGCCCATCAGCGGGCCGGCTTCGGGGAAGAACAGCTTGGGGAAGACCAGCGCTGCTGCTGTCCCATAAATGAAGAAGTCGTAGTACTCGACGGTGGTGCCGATGAAGCTTGCCATCGCAACCTTCATGGGGCCGGTGCGGCCCTCTGCGTTCGGGGCTGTCTTCGTTGACATGTCTGATTCCTTGGAGGAGGTGGAGCTAGCGGACGGGAAGGGGTTGTTGGTGCTTCGCAGCGGCGTGCTGCAGGTCCAGGGCGACGTCGGTGATCATGTCTTCCTGGCCGCCGACGAGTTGGCGTTTGCCGACTTCGACGAGGATGTCGCGGGTGTCCAGTCCGTAGCGGGCGGAGGCGCGTTCTGCGTGGCGGAGGAAGCTGGAGTAGACACCGGCGTAGCCCAGGGTGAGGGTTTCGCGGTCGACCTGGACGGGGCGGTCGTGCAGTGGCCGGACGAGGTCTTCTGCGGCGTCCTGAAGTGCGAAGAGATCGGCACCGTGTTCCCAGCCGTGCAGGGTGGCGACGGCGACGAAGGGCTCTACGGGGGTGTTGCCGGCGCCTGCGCCGTGGCCTGCGAGGGAGGCGTCGACGCGGTAGGCGCCTTCTTCGACGGCGACGACGGAGTTGGCGACCGCGAGGGACAGGTTTTGGTGGGCGTGGATGCCGATCTCGGTTTCCGGGTTCAGGATGTCACGGTAGGCGCGGACGCGCTGCCGGACACCTTCCATGGTCAGGCCTCCGCCGGAGTCGGTGACGTACACGCAGTGAGCACCGTAGGATTCCATGAGCTTGGCCTGCTGGGCGAGCTTTTCGGGCTCGGACATGTGCGACATCATGAGGAAGCCGGAGACATCCATGCCCAGTTCGCGGGCGTAGGCGATGTGCTGGGCTGAGACGTCCGCTTCGGTGCAGTGGGTGGCGACGCGTACGGACCGGACGCCCAGGTCGTAGGCCTGGCGCAGTTCGTGCAGGGTGCCGATTCCGGGCAGCAGCAGCGTGGTGAGCCGTGCCTTTTTGACCACTGAGGCGGCGGCTTCGATCCATTCCCAGTCGGTGTTGCTTCCAGCGCCGTAGGTGAGGCTGCTGCCTGCAAGGCCGTCGCCGTGGGCGACCTCGATGGCGTCGACGCCGGCGGCGTCCAGGGCGCCGGCGATCTTGGCGACATTGTCGGGGCTGAGGCGGTGGCGCACGGCGTGCATGCCGTCGCGCAGGGTGACGTCCTGGATGAAGACGCGGGCGGGTGTCTGGCTCATGATGCTACTTCCTGTTTTGTTGAGACCAGCTGCTCGGCGACGCGGAGCGCGGCAGAGGTCATGATGTCCAGGTTCCCGGCGTACTCCGGGAGGTAGTGCGCGGCGCCTTCGACTTCGAGGAAGACGCTGACGCGCGTGTATTCTCCGGTTCCGCGGCCTTCGGGGATGAGGCCTTTGACTTCGGCCCCTTCGTCCTGGAACTGCACGGCCTGCTTAAGCCGGTAGCCGGGGACATAGCCGGCGACCTCGTTGACCCGTTCCTGCACGGCAGCGGCCACCTTGTCCTGTTCGGCCTGGGTGAGCCGGTCGACCAGGCACAGGACGGTGTCGCGCATGATCATTGGCGGTTCGGCCGGGTTCAGGACGATGATGGCCTTGCCACTGGCGGCCCCTCCCACCCGGACGATTGCGTCGGAGGTCGTTTCAGTAAATTCATCGATGTTGGCCCGGGTTCCAGGTCCTGCGGATTTTGATGAGATGGAAGCGACGATTTCGCCGTAGTGCACAGGCGCGGCGCTGGCAATGGCCGCGATGACGGGGATGGTTGCCTGTCCGCCGCAGGTGACCATGTTGACGTTGCCAGCGTCCCGGTGCTGCTCAAGATTTACCGAGGGCACGACGTAGGGGCCGATGGCGGCAGGGGTGAGGTCGACGAGTTTTTTCCCGTAGGGTGCCAGGGCCTCTGCGTTATGGCGGTGGGCTCCGGCGGACGTTGCGTCGAAGACGACTTCAATGTCCTGGAATTCCGGCATGGCGATGAGGCCTTCCACGCCTTCGGCGGTGGTGGCAATGCCCAGCCGGGCTGCCCGGGCAAGGCCGTCGGATGCGGGATCGATGCCGACCATGACGCCCATGTCGAGCTTGTCGCTGAGCCTCATGATCTTGAACATGAGGTCGGTGCCAATGTTTCCTGAGCCGATGATGGCTGCTTTTGCGCTCATGAGAGCTCCTTAGATGCTGTAGCGGTGACGGTGCCCAGGCCGCTGATGCGGGCTTCGACGACGTCGCCGGCCTTGAGGGGGGCCATGGGGCCGAGCGCGCCGGAAAGTACCACTTCGCCGGCGCGGAGGGGACGGCCCAGTGCCGCGGCTGTTTCCGCGACCCACAGCAGGGCGTTGATGGGATCGCCAAGGCAGTCCGCCCCGGTTCCCTGGGATACCTGTTGGCCGTTGATGGTCATAACCATTTCCGCCGCTGCAGGTGCGTAGTCATTGAGCGTCGCCTTGCCGTCGCCCAGGACGAAGTAGGCGCTCGAGGCATTATCTGCGACCGTGTCCACGATCCCGATGTCCCAGTTCGCGATGCGGCTGTCCACGATTTCAAGGGATGGAACGACGAAATCCACAGCCGAGAGAACCGAGCCGCGATCCGTGGCTTCAACATCCCTGCCCATCACGAACGCAATCTCCGCCTCGATGCGGGGCGCGATCAGCTGCGAGTACGGGATTTCTTCGTCTTCGCCGCGCTGCATCTCCGAGAGCAGCACGCCAAAGTCGGGCTGGTCCACGCCGAGCTGACGCTGCACCGCAGGTGCAGTCAGTCCGACCTTCCGGCCAACCCTCCGGTTGCGGGTACTGACCCGGCTCTGAATCAGGAGCTCCTGCACGTCATACGCTGCGTCAAGATCTCCGCCGAGCACATCCCGGACGGGCTCACAGGGGCGTGCGGTATTCAATGCCCCTAACAGGGTGTTGGCCACGGTCCTCAGGTTCGGTGAACTGACCGATACCGCTGCGCCGTCATTGGCACCGCTGGTTTGATTTGTCATTACGTCACTCTCAATCGTGCAGCTTTTTCGTCCGGGGTCCGGCGCTGCGCTAGCTGTGGTCCAGGGTGGCGGTTGTAACACCGAACCCTGCAATGTACTCGCGGATGGGGCGGTAATAGCTGTACTGCACCGTGTAGGGACCGACGGCTCCCAAAGCTGCATATGCCGCGATCCAGGTTCGGACTTCGTGGGAGGAGTTCCCCGCGATTTCGGTCATCTCCTCTGGTGTCCAGGCGTCGATGGGCGAAAGGTCCCCGGAGGCGAGAATCTTCATCAGCTGCTGGTCCCACTCGGGTGCGAGGTCCTTGATGTTTGCTTCGCCACGGGCGAACGCATCCGCCGTGTCGTAGACCCTTTGCTGCCGGGCTGCGCGCGCCTCGGGCGTCTGCTGGCCATCCGCTCCGATCAACATCCGGCGTTGGGCTTCGGTGGCGGTGGCCAACCTGGGCACCGGCGGGTCGTGGGAAAGCCCGCCGGAAGCAATGAGCAGCACTTTCTGGTCAAGAGTCTTCAGATACTGACCAATGGCCTCACCGAGCAGCCGGACACGCTGGAGGGGCGTGAAGGGCGGCGCGACAGAGTTGATGAAGACCGGAACGAACGGCTTGGCAGTAATGTCGCCGTACATGAGCTCCATGGGCTGGACGGCACCGTGGTCGACCTCCATCTTCAGGGAAACGGCAATATCAATGCCTTGACCGATCACGAACTCGGCCAGGCCTTCGGCGATGTCCTTGGGGACGTTAAGCGGCCCCGCCTGGCTTCCGTAGTCACCAATGCTGACGGCGTCATAACCGACACAGAACGCCGGCATCAGCTGATAGAAGAAGCCGTTGTAATGGTCAGGACCGAGATTGATGACCACGTCGGGGTCGTAATCGTGGACGAAACTGCGGGCAGCGTCGAATGCGGCCTCTACTTCGGCCTTCACTTCCGGCCCGGGATCCCCGTGTTCGAGGAGAGGGCTGTGGGACATGGCAAGCAGAGCAACGGTCATGGCACTCTCCTAGCCTTGAACTTGTGCAGAGGTCAGTTCCGTGCCCGCGCCTTCGTCGAGGCCGAGCAGGAAATCCAGCTGGATCTTGTTGAAAATCTCGGTCTGCTCGTACTGGGGCCAGTGACCGGCGTTTTCGATAACAGCCAGCCGGCCGTTGGGGATCAGCCCCGCGATGCGGCGGCCTTCATCAACCGGACCGGAGGGGTCCTTGGTGGTCCACACAACCAGGGCGGGGGCCTGGATGGAACGGAGATCCTCGTCGGTGAGCATGTTCCGGCGCCGGGTTTCCGGATCCTGAAGGGCCATGTTTGCTTCACACGCCTTGAGCCAGTCCGGCTGCTGGAAGATCGCCTGACGGGTACGAATAAGGTCGTCCGTAACCATGGCCGGGTCAGCCATGAGCCACTCGAGCCGGGTTTTTACCCGCTCCCAGGACGGGTCCTTTGCCGCTTCCATGGACAACGTGAAAAGGCGTTCCATCACAACCGGGTTCGCCATGGTGCCGCCCATGGTGTTCAGGACGATACGTTCGACCCTCTCAG
Source organism: Pseudarthrobacter sp. TE3704 (assembly GCF_056279405.1). NCBI lineage: Bacteria > Bacillati > Actinomycetota > Actinomycetes > Micrococcales > Micrococcaceae > Pseudarthrobacter > Pseudarthrobacter sp. TE3704. The sequence continues at coordinate 159,070 of NZ_JBWCCJ010000007.1, read as the reverse complement.
GGAAGTCGATGGCGAAACGGGCCGTGACCCATCCGCCTAGGGATTCACCGGAGAAGTAGGCTTTCTCGGCCCCGATCGCGTCCAGAAAGTGGTTGACCTGCTCAATGTAGTGCTTGATTTCCAGCGGGTGGTCAGGCTTGCTGCTGTATCCGTGGCCGATGAAGTCGATGGCATAGACGTTGAAGTGCTCCGCGTGGGCCTGCAGGTTCCGCACATAGGCCTCGGCATGGCCGGTGATTCCGTGAAGCATCAACAGTGTGGGCTTGGAGCTGTCGCCGGCGTGCAGGTATCGGGTGCGGTAGGGGCCGGCCTGGATGAAGCCCTGGCTGAATTCGACCTGTGCAAGGTCGGACCAGACGCTAGTGTACGGGCGTGAATTCACGGGTTTCTCCTGCGGTTTCGGGGGTGTTCTGTTTGGTGTTGCCCAGGACGGCGTCCAGTGCCGAGCGAAGTTCGGCGCGGGCTGTCTCGACGTCCCAGACGGGTGCGGACTGGCGCCAGGCGATGTAGCCGTCGGGGCGCACGAGGAGGGCGCCTGCTTCGTGGATTTCCCGGACTTTGTGCCAGGCGCCGTAGGGGTCTTCGGCGCCTTTTTCGCCGACAACGACGGTGCGCAGGTACGGTGCATCAAGTTCGGCGGCTGCTGTTTCCCAGGCGCGTCCGGCGAGGCCGGTGACAAGGCTGAACTTGCCGTGGCCGGTGACGTCGAGGGTCGATGTCCGGTGGCCCTCACGGTCCACAAGCCATGCGTGCGGAATTTTCGCGCCGGGCCGGGTTGTGGGCTGGACGTAAAGCTGGGGATCCCTTGCCCACTGCTCTTCGCCGGCCTCAGGATCAGGAATCACGGCGTCGGATTCGTAGCGCTGGTTCAGTTCAACGCCGTGGGCGTTGAACTCGTAGTTCTTCCCTTCCAAGGCCTCCTGCAGCTTTTGACGCAGCTCAACGCCTTCGGGTGTTGGCGCGTGCAGTCGTGCCAGCCCGGCTTCAATGCTGTGTTCCTGGCCCGGGACACGGAACGTGTCGTTCAGGGGGCCGTAGTCCTTGCGGGACTGGTTTGCCCGGGCAACGATCTGTTTGCCGACGGGTGCGCGCTCCAGAGAATATGAGTCGAGCAGGCTCTCCCCGGCGTAGCCCTTGATGACGTAGGCGAGTTTCCATGCCAGGTTGAACGCGTCCTGCATGCAGGTATTTGAACCCAGCCCACTGCTCGGCGGATGCCGGTGGACTGCGTCTCCTCCGCAGAAGACGCGCCCGGAGGAGAAGTGCTCGGCGTGCTGCTGGTTCACGTACCAGGTGGACTTCGTCTGGACCTCGACTTCGAGTTCGGGGTCGCCGACCAGGGTGCGGATTTTCTCGAGGATGACGTCTTCGCTGAAATCGGGTTCGCCGTCTGCCATGTTGAATCCCCACCCGGCGATCCATTCATCCCAGGGCCGGACGGCGCGCAGCAAGCCCATTCCGATCTCGCCAAAGCCGGCGACCGGGTTCATGATCCAATGCAGAATGCTGGGACGGTGCGCGACGTATTTGCTCAAGTCAGCCTTGAACAGCACATATGCGGTACCGGCACGGGCAACCTGACCATGGAACGGCAGTCCGATGTCTTCAGCGATCTGGGAGCGGGCACCATCGGCGCCGATCAGGTACCTGGCCCGTAGCGTGTAGTCCTGGCCGGTGACGTGGTTCCTGAAGGTGACATTGACGCCGTCGGCGTCCTGAACATGGGAAAGGTACTCCGTGTTAAAGGTGACCTGCGCCCCCCGCTCCCCCGCGTTCTTCAGCAGGATAGGTTCCATCAGCGGCTGCGGAACGTCGAGCATGGTGCAGGGGCTTGCCTTCAAATAGTCCCCGTACCGTTCATCCCCGGTACCCCAGGTGCGGAGCCGGGCAATCTCCTGACCCGCCAAGCTGGTCGTGAACAGGGTGTCACCCATGTCCTCCCACGGCACCGCGTATTTTGCGGCTTCCTCTTCCACCCCAAGATCCCGCAGGACTTCGACTGCACGCTGGTTGGTAATGTGCGCACGAGGTGTATTCGCGAGCCAGTTCCATCGCGAAATCATGTGAACACGAATGCCCTCGGTGGCTAGCGCCAGCGCCGCTGTGGCCCCGGTCGGTCCTGTGCCCACAATGAGCACGTCGGTATCGAATTCCAACTGAGTTTTCATCACACCTTCTAAGTTCATCGGACAGCTCCGTCCGCGCTGATAGAGGTCGTTCTCTATCAGGACTAGGAACCCACGCTTCAAAACGTGAGGCCCATCACTACGTCCAAGCTACTAGCATGCTAGCCGGTTTGTAAAGTGTTTCCACTCTGGTCTTGCAGATTTTCATTTCTCGTCTTCGTTCATCTGACGAAAAACAGTGGCGCCCCCGGCTTGGATTCTGAAGCCTGCCTCCACCTTGGGCAACGATTCGTACCGTTGAATGGGACGATGCGCGGCTGATTCCTGCTCCCGGCCCTCGGGTTTTCGCGGCTTCAAGCCTCCGTGCGTCGTGGAGACCCTTTTATTTCCGGTATCCCCTGGCTGCAAGCAGCGCCCACACTGTGAGTGCCATCGAGAGTTAGCGAACCCAAGTCCACGCACCCAGGGACCTCTCGCCTTTTTCCACCGGCGCCCCTCCGGCCTTTCCAGCGGTTTGCGGCCCAGCACTTGCAGGCTTGCACGCTTGCATGTAACGTTGCTCACGCCACGTGACTCCCGTCACTATCGATCGCCGCATGCCAGCTATCGAGGCACTTTTGAATTCCATTTGCAAGGAGCGCGATGATGAGCTTGATGCAGGCCGCACGACTTCACGAAGTAGGTAAGCCTTTCCAGATCGACCAGGTGGACGTCCCCGAACCGGGTCCCAGGGATGTAATCGTTGAGGTGAAGGCGTGCAACGTTGTGCCTAACCTGCGGAATGTCATCACCTCCTACCCCGAATGGTTTCCATACCTTCCCCTGCCCGCCCTGCCCGCTATTTATGGCTTAGATGCTGCCGGCGTGGTGAGCAAGGTCGGATCTCAGGTCCGCAACGTAAAGCCCGGTGACCGTGTTTACGTCAACCCGGGTCGTGACTCCGGCGATTCCCATGCTTCACGGCGAGGGGAACGCATCAACGACCCCGCCTACACATTCCAGGGCTACTTCGGCTTTGGGGCAGGCTCTCAGGAGATTTTTGAGGACTACCCACACGGTGGTTTCTGTGAGTACATGAAGGCCCCCGCAGACGGGCTGGTCATACTGCCTGAGTCAATCTCTTTCGAAGCCGCTTGCCGCTTCGGATACCTGGGGACGTCCTACTCCGCTCTCCGCAAAGCCGGAACAGGGGCCGGCACGTCCGTTCTCATCAACGGTGGCACGGGAACCCTTGGGCTCGGGGCCGTTCTGAATGCCCTGGCCATGGGCGCCACAAAGGTCTTCGCGATGGCACGTGACCGCGAACTCCTCGAGCGGGTCCGCCTCATCGATCCAAAACGGGTCCACGTCCTCTCCCACGGGGACAAGCCCGTAGAGGAATGGGTTCGGGAAAACACCGACGGCCTCGGCGCCGACATCTTCATTGACGCTGTTGGCCCCGGCGCTCCGCACGAAATCACGCTCGCCGGCATCGAGGCACTGCGCCGTGGCGGCCGCATGGTCGACATCGGAGGCATGTCAGAGCCGCTCCCGCTGGAGATGTTTAAGCTTATGTGCTTCCAGATCAGCGTTATCGGCTCACTCTGGTTCAGCGTCGCAGAAGGCCAAGATATGGCAGAAATGGCGCACGCCGGCACCTTGGACCTTTCGGTCTTTGAACACGAAGTCTTCCCCCTTTCGGAAGTGAATGAGGCATTGGATTCGGTGGATAAGCGCCGAGGCGGCTTCACGAATGTCGTGGTTGTCCCCGGCTCCTAAGAATGATTCTCGTGGCCGGGGGCACTAACGCCCGAGGCCCCGATCCCACTAGCAAGAAACGGAAGACCATAATGGAACTCAGCCCAGAGCGCACGGCAGTCATTGCGGTGCATTGCCAGGGAGACATCGTGTCGGGGGATGGAGCATTCGCTCCCTTCTTCCACGAACAGATCGTCAGCAGGAACATCATCGGCAAGATCGGCGAACTGTTGGCCTCCGCCAGGAAGAACGGCATGACCGTGATCTACACCCGGGTGGCCTTCAGGCCCGACTTCAGTGACCTCAACGCGAACTCTCCCCTGCTCAAGGTCGTTGAGCAGTCCGGTTGCCTCAAGGACGGAAATGCGCTAGCTGACATCATTCCCGAACTTGCACCAGCAGCCGAAGATGTGGTCATCACGCACCAGCGCATTGGTGGTTTCGTGCCCGAACTAACGGCTGTGCTGGAAGAACGTGGCATCGACACTCTCGTATTTGCCGGCGTAGCCACCAACGCATCACTGGAGGGCACAGCGCGCGCCGCCTCTGATGCGGGCTATCGCGTCATCATCACAGAGGATGCCTCCTCCGCCGCTACCCTTGGGGCCCACCAAGCGAGTATCGAATCCCTCGGCCTACTCGCGGAGATTGCCAGCGTCGCCGACATAATGACCAGCACTCCCGCCTCCCAGGCCGTCTGACGCCAAGCTGACCTAAGAGTCTTGTGCGCCCGGCCCGCAAAATATCGGCCGGGCGCACCCAAAGAATATGCTAGCGTTCTAGTTGTTGAGGAGAGGAGCCATATGCGCAACACTAGTTTCATGACACCGCCGCAAGCTCCCCTCAACCAACGCTCCTCTGCAGGTGGAGGACGGCTCCTCGGGCGCATATACGAGGCCGTGCAAAGCAGATTGCTCGAAGGCGAATATGCAGCAGGAACCAAGCTTTCTGTCGAGTCCATACGGGCTGAATTCGGTGTAAGCAAACAGCCTGTCATGGAAGCGCTCCGCTTGCTTTCTGCAGACGGCTTGGTCGAAATCCTCCCCCAAATAGGATGTGTCGTCACCGAGTATTCACTCGAAGAAGTAGAAGACTTTTTCAGAATGTTCGCCGGGTTCGAATCCGTGATCGCGGCAGCTGCGGCCCAACGGCGGACAGACGACCACCTGGATGAGCTATACTTGGCCGCCCGCAGAATGGACCGTCTAAATACCGAACCGGACCCAGACATTCGTGCCCGACAGTATCGAGTCCAAAACCGGAACTTCCACGAAATCATTCATCGTATGGCCCATTCAAGAGTCATGAGCAACATGAGCCGCCGCATGTGGGACCTTAGCGACTTCCTCATCAACACCACCGGCGCCCCCCACCCGGTCGGGTCCTCCATCGTCGAACGCAATGAAGACCACGCCCGGATCATCAAGGCGCTTGAAATGGGCGACGCAGAAAGTGCCAAGGCAGAGATGGAACAGCACATCCTCTCCACGGCAACCATGATTCAGGCAACCAGGACCGAATCCGCTTTTTAACCGGCCATGACACGTACAGGCCAAACACGAATGGCAACAGCACCGACATGTATATGTAGCAGCACTCTGGGCTAGATCCGCAAAAGCAGGGGCACTGGCAGGGTGTGCCCTTATCGGGAAGACACGTCCCGTGCCTGGTCCACCCCCAGACAACAGGTTCACGATTTGACCGTAGGCATGAGGCACCGATACTTTGTTACGTAGCTTGCATGCCAGTTGCAGGCTACCAAACAGTGTCGAGCAGTTGGACACACCCGAAGCACCAGGATTGTCACTAGTTCGACTAGGCGAGACCTGAGACAGATGCTGACCATTGTCGGCACCATGTCTCAGGTCTTTTTTGTTGCCTTAGCAAAGCTCTGAAGGAGCACAATGAAGTCTTCAACGACGACGAGCATCGCTTCGCAGATTCTTGAGGAGGTGGGTGGACCCCAGAACGTCGCTCAGCTCACCCACTGCGCCACCCGCCTGCGTTTCGAGCTGCACGATCCGCAGAAAGCGAATATTGCCGCACTTGACCGGATCCCCGAGGTATTCAGGGCCCAACACTCCGGCGGGCAGACGCAGGTCGTCGTCGGCGGAAAGGTAGATGCCTTCTACCGGGACATTAGCGAGGTGCTGCAGCGTACGACCTCCTCAACGTTTCAGTCCTCTTCAACCGGGGGAACGAGCTCGAAGGGTAAACGTCCCAACGTCATCTCACGGTTCATCGCGCTGATAGCCAGCGTTTTCACGCCGATCCTGCCGGCGCTGATCGCTGCTGGTATGGTCCGCGCCGGGGTCGCAGTGCTCCAATCCACCGGGATGATCGCGGCGGATACCACTCTCTTCGCGATCCTGTCGGCAGTGGGAGACAGCGTCTTCTACTTTCTGCCTATTTTGCTGGCCTCTAGTGCCGCAAAAAAGTTCGGAGCGAACCCCTACCTCGCTATGCTCCTGGCTGCAGTCCTTCTCCATCCCACGTGGGTTGCTCTGGTCGCGGAAGCGAAGGAAGCCGGAGCGACCAGTACTACTGTTCTCGGACTGCCTATCCTGCTTGTCACGTACTCCTCGACGGTCATTCCCATCATCCTTGCCGTCTGGGTACTGAAGCACGTCACTGACCTGCTCACGAGGATTATCCCTGAAGCAATCCGCATCGTCTTCGTCCCCGCGATCGCGCTGATGGTGATGATTCCTCTGCTCTTCGTCATCATTGGACCTATCGGGCACTACGTCGGGCAACTTATCGCAGGCGGCGTTGGATGGCTTTTCGCTTCGGCCGGCTGGCTGGCACAAGCGGTACTGAGCGGTGTGCGGCCCATCCTCGTCATCTTCGGGCTCCACTACTCGTTCGTGCCGATCCAGGTACAAGAGGTTGCGGCCACCGGCGCAACAGCACTGCTCGTTGGAGCCTTTGCCGCCAACCTCGCCCAGGCCGGTTCTGGCCTCGCTCTTGCACTTCTGGTTCGCGGAAACGAACGCTCCGGTGCTGCGGCGGCCGCGTCCACCGCACTGTTTGGCATCACCGAACCGGTCATCTACGGCTACAACCTGCGCTATAAATTCCCTTTCTTTGTCTCCTGCGTTTCCGCCGCAGCAGTCGGCCTCGTCCTCGGACTGCTCAACACCGCCGCAACTGCCGTTGCCCTGCCCGGCATCCTTAGTACAGGCATACTCCAAGGCGATGCCGCCCTCGTCGTAACCGTCGCGGTTCTGCTGGGCGGAACTGCCCTTGCTTTCGCCCTGACCCTGGCCTACGGCAAGACATTTGGGCGCACCGCGTTGGAGCGGACGTTCGCGGAGACGAGTTCCGCCGTCTTCGAGCCGACGCAAACTACAGACACAGACTCCCCGACTGCTGCCCCTCCAGCTGCCGCCGGAACAGTCCTCAGCCCCATGGCGGGTGACGTAGTCCCGCTCACCGAGGTCCCTGACAAACTCTTCTCCGGCGGAGTGCTGGGAAATGGTATTGCGATCCTTCCGCACGACGGAGCCGTGGTCAGCCCGGTCAGCGGTGAAGTGGTAATGGTCGCAAAAACACGTCACGCTGTTGGGATCCGTACGACGGACGGTATCGAACTGCTTATCCATGTCGGAATCGACACCGTAAAGATGAACGGGGCACCCTTCACGGTGCTGGTCGAAAAGGGGCAGACCGTTACCGCGGGTCAGCGTCTGCTCGATGTCAACCTTCGTCTGATCGAGGAGGCGGGCTTCAGCACAGTCACCCCGATCGTAGTCGTCAAACCAGCTAAAGCACCTGTCACCGAAGAAGCCCGCGGTAACGTCACCGCAGGTACGGTCCTGTTCCAGGTAGGGAGTCGGTCAGCATGACATCGACATTGTTTCCGCCCGATTTCCTCATCGGCGGAGCGCTCTCTGCGGCTCAGGCCGAAGGCGCATGGGACGCTGACGGCAAATCGCTCACCGTTGCGGATTGCGCCCCGCTGACTAAGCCGGCTCCAGGTGAGCCCACGAGGACTGTTCGCTTCGATCGGGAGTACCTCGATCATGCAAAGACCGCAGAGCCGCACGAATTCCCGAAGCGAAGGGGCATCGACTTCTACCACCGCTTCGAAGCCGACCTCGATCTCCTTGCCGAACTGGGCAGTACGACGTTCCGATTCTCGTTCTCCTGGGCCCGAGTAATGCCCAACGGGGACGGGAAAATCAATCAGGAAGCACTGGTCTATTACGACAGGCTCATCGAAGCCATCATCACACGCGGCATGGCGCCGGTCATGACAATAAGTCATTTCGACTTCCCCATGGTCCTCATCGAGAAGTACGGAGGATGGGCCAACCGCAGACTCATCGACCTCTACGTCACCTACGCAACATCCCTCCTGGAGAGGTATGGCGACCGCGTCAAGCATTGGGTTCCGTTCAACGAGATCAATATGAGCGTGAAGGCACCCGAGAAGACCCTCGGGCTGCTGCGGACAGGGGACGACGCGTTCGAGCAGACGATGTTCCGAGCGCTGCACCATCAATTCGTCGCCTCCGCCAAAGTGATCGAATGGTCCAAGCAACAGCAGCTCGATGTTCGCTTTGGCAGCATGGTCGCCTACTTCACCACCTACGCGGCGTCCAGTAAGCCGGAAGACGTCCTCGCGGCTGTTCAGGAGGACCGGCTTCGAAACCTCCTTTACCTCGACGTGCTCAACCTAGGGACTTATCCGTTCTATGCGACGCGATACTTTTCCCAAAATGGCATCGATCTGGAGGCTACCGAGGAGGATCTTCGGCTCATCGCTTCCCATCCTTGCGATTTCGTCGGAATGTCCTACTACAACTCTGCAATCGCTGCCGCCAGCACGGAAGGACTCGAGATTACGAGCGCAAATGTGCACTCAGTGATAAAGAATCCGCACCTGCCCGCCAACGACTGGGGCTGGCAGATTGACCCTGTTGGACTGCGGATCACCCTGAACGAATTGCAGCGCTTGTTCAACCAACCAATCTTTATTCTGGAGAACGGCTGCGGCTTCAATGAGGAACCGGACGAAACAGGTGCAATCCACGACACATACCGCATCGAGTTCATCGGAGACCACCTACGGGCAGTACTTCAAGCCCTCGACGATGGAGTCAACGTCATCGGATATACGGCCTGGAGCCCTATCGACTCAATTTCTTCATCGACCTCAGAGATGACGAAGCGGTATGGGTTCATATGGGTCGACCAGGACGACCACGGCAACGGTACCCTCGAACGCCGCAAGAAGCTTAGCTTCGATTGGTATCGCGGTGTCATAACAAGCCGCGGGGCTTCCCTCCATGCCTGAATCGAACAGGCCAGGCCTGGCCGAATTTACGATCGTCCGGGCGTACAACAACAACGTCGCTGAGGCCAAGGACGATGCGGGGCGCGACTACGTCCTAATGGGCAGAGGGATCGGCTTTAATGCCAGTCGGAAGCCACGGATCGCCGCGGCTGACGTAGATCGCACCTTCAGGCCAATGGATGGCGAAGGGACCGAGCGGTTCGCTGCGTTGCTTGCCGAGCTGCCCAGCGAGCATTTGGAAACTGCTGATCTGATTACGCAACTCGTCCGCGACCGCCTCGATGCCGACATCTCCGACTCCTTCGTCATCGGGATAGCGGACCACATCACCACGGCTATCGAACGTGTTCGCAGCGGGTACGAGCTGGACATCCCGCTCGTGGCAGAGATGCCTTACGCATTTCCTACAGAGACCGGAATCGCACGTGAGGTGCTTCAGCTAATCCGTTGCCGGACCAAAGTTGAACTGCCTGATGAGGAGGCTGCTGCTCTTGCCCTTCATATCGTCAACGCACGATTCAGCACTACCGAGATGCCTACGACGTTCAAGCTCGCAAAGGTACTGCATGACTCCTTGCAAATTGTTCGCGACACCTTTGATGTGGACCTGGACCCTACCTCAGTCAGCGTTGCTCGATTCGCCACACACCTTCGGTTCCTGATAACCCGGCTGCAGGCCGCGTCCCAGCACGAAGACGCTTCAGAATTTCTCTGGAACGCTGCGAAAACTGCCCACCCTAACGAACACTCTTGCGCGGTACACGTCGGCAAGGTCATTTCCCAAGCGACAGGATTGTCAATTCGCAGAGAGGAAGAGCTTTACCTCACCCTGCACGTCCTGAGGTTAACTACCAACGGCTGAACGTCTTCGTGTCTGAATCATTGCGCAAGTCAGGCCTGGTTAAAGTTGTGAATGTGGGGCTGGCCTACTGGTAGCCGGACGCGAGCCCGCCAAGTTCAGTACCTAAATCACGCGCGGATAGTCAGTCCTGTTTATGGCACACCCGAAGCTGACACACGGCCCCTTCCCTGGCCGTCCGAACAACCGAAATAATCCACGTTTGAACGAGAAGCCCGGTTCGGCCGCCCACCGCCGGGGACAAGCGTTGTGCAGGACTTTGTTTGTTGGGACTTGCTACTGGGTGCGCCGGGGTATTGCCGCTCCAAGTCCGCGGGATATCCCTCTACCGGCGGCCACAACTGCGGGCACAACTGAGTTTAGGTTCACGGTTCCGGCTGCAACTACAACGGAGAGCGCGGCCACGCACTCCCCGGAGGTACCGAAAATGGCCGTCGCCACGGATTGGGCGTCCCGGCTCGTCTCCTGATTTACCAGCGCAAATCCTTTCCGCCTGTATTCGCCCAAGTCGGTTCGAAGCTGCTCGGGGTCGGTGATGGTGGTTGGTGTGTATGCCTTCAGGCCCTCGGCGGTGACTTGTTGGAAGAGGCTCTCACCACCGTGGGCTAAAAGGACCTTACCGACGCCGGAACTGTGCAGCGGCAGCCGGCCGCCAACTTGGGATACCAGCCCGAGTGCCTTGGATGTGGACATTCGCTCCACAACGACCGCTTCGACGCCTTCGAGCACCGCCAGTTGGACGTGTTGCTGCAGGGCAGCGTGGAGATCCTCCATAAACGGTAAGGCGACGGTGCGGAGGGGAAGAGTGCGGGGGGCAAGTGTGCCCAGTTCCCAGACCCGGATACCGATGACGTACTTACCCTCGTCAGTGCGCTCCAGCAGGCCTTCCGAAAGTAACTCCAGTACGAGCCGCCGCACGGTGGCGTGGGGCATTCCAGTGCGTCGGGTGAGATCGGCGAGAGTCAGGCTGGCACCGCCCGACCTGAAGGCAAAAAGCAGGGCGCTGAGGCGCGAGGCTACGCTGCGTCCGGGTTCGGTATTGAGCGGCATTAGACCTCCAGGCGGGGTGGCAACAGCGATTAATTGTTCGTTGAATGAACATCATCATCGCACGCCAGTTAGGGGCACGGACTATGGATTAACCCCAACCTCACAGCACCGAGTGTTGGCGATATGACACTCCCCCCGGAAGGCGATAAACATGAGTACTGAAACGAAGAGGACAGCGGAGCCGGGAGGTCCCCGCATCGTCATTCTGGGCGGCGGGATTGGCGGGCTGGCGGCAGCCGGTTTCCTGCACCGTGCCGGTCTGACCGCGACAGTTTACGAACAGGCCCCGGAGTTGGGTGCTGTTGGAGCCGGCCTGGTTGTCTCTCCCAACGCTGTTCGTCTGATACGTCGGCTCGGTCACATTGATGCGTTCCTGGAGACTGCCGTGCCCCTGGATGTGGGATGGGAGTTCCGTCGCTGGCAGGACGGCGCAGTCCTCTCTGCAGAGCAGCTCACAGGCAGGTGCGAGGAACTGTACGGCGAACGCACCTATGTCGCCCACCGCGCAGATCTGCTGGATGCGGTCAAAGCCGCGGTCCCTTCCGAGTGGTTGCGTCTGGGCAAACGCTGTGTAGAAGTTCGCCCGCACGAGAACGGCGCGAAGCTCACCTTTGATGACGGCACCACCGCCGATGCAGACATCCTTATCGGCGCCGATGGAGTCCACTCGGTGGTGAGGAACGCGATTGCTGACACCGGACCGGCAGAATATTCGGGCATGTGCGCGTACCGGGCGATCGTGCCCATGGAGGATGCGCCTGAATTTGCACGTCGGGCTGCCCAGACGTTGTGGATCGGTCCGGACCACCATTTGGTGCACTACCCGATATCGGGGGGCAGCGCCGTCAATATTGTGGCTTTCGGTCCCGCCGGGGACTTCACTGCGGAATCATGGAGCACGAAATCGACGGTCGATGAACTGCTTGCCGAATTTGACGGCTGGGATGGCCGGCTCACGGAGCTTATCCGGGCGGCCGGCACTCCGGGACGCTGGGCACTCCTGGACCGCGAACCGTTGACGCAGTGGTCTTATGGCCGGCTCACCCTGCTCGGTGACGCCGCCCATCCCATGTTCCCTTTCTTCGCCCAGGGCGCTGCCCAGGCCATCGAAGACGGAGCTGCCCTGGCACAGTGCCTGGCTGACGACCCAGAGGACCCGGCCCGCGCCCTTCGGACCTATGAGCAGGTGCGCATCAGCCGGACGACAAAAATCCAGCAGCTCAGCCGCGCCCGCAAACACATCAACCACCTGCCCGACGGCCCAGCTCAACGAGAGCGCGACGACGCCCTGTCCCAAGGCGATCCGCTGCTCAGCAACGGCTGGCTCTATGGTCATGACGCGGAGCTCGCAGCGAGGGAGGCGTTGGTCTGATGCCTGCTTTTGAACATGTGACCCTGGGACAGCGGGTGCTGTTCGGTTCCGGCAAAGCAGCTGAAAACCTCGCCGCAGAGGTCTCGCGGCTGGGATCCAGGCGTGTCATGGTGATCGCCGCCGAATTCGAGGCACAGATCGCTGCCGACGTGGCCGCCGGAATCGACGTCGCGTCCTTCTACGACGACGTCGCACCCCACGTACCCATCGAGAAGGCAGAAAAGGCACGTTCTGCAGCCGAACAGCTAGGCATTGACGTACTCGTCTGCGTCGGCGGCGGCTCAACCACGGGCTTGGCCAAAGCCATTGCCATGACCACCGGGCTGCCCATCATCGCCGTCCCGACAACCTATGCCGGATCCGAAGCCACCAACGTCTGGGGACTGACCGAAGCATCCCGAAAAACCACGGGTGTGGACGACAGGGTCCTGCCTCTCACGGTGATTTATGACGCAGCCCTGACGCTGTCTCTCCCCGTGGACCTGTCCGTCGCTTCAGGCCTGAACGCATTGGCCCACTGTGTTGATTCGATGTGGGCTCCACGTGCTGACCCGATTAATCAGGCGCTGGCCGCGGAGGGAATCCGCGCGCTGAACCAGGGCCTTCCGCTGACCAAGGATGACCCGTCAAGCCTCTTGGGCCGCGAACAGGCCCTGTACGGGGCGTACCTTTCCGCGGTTGCCTTTGCTTCCGCCGGCTCAGGGATGCACCACAAAATCTGCCACGTCCTGGGCGGGGCCTACAACATGCCCCACGCCCAAACACACGCCACCGTCCTGCCCTACGTCCTGGCATTCAACGCACCCTGCGCGGCGGATGCGGAGGCAAGAATCGCCGCCGCCTTCGGAACCGACAACGCCCTCAACGGACTCAACACCCTGCGCCAGACCCTTAGCGCACCCAAGGCCCTGAAAGACCACGGCTTGGCCGAAGAAAACATTCCCGAAGCGGTCCGGCTGATCCTGCCGGCAATCCCCGCCTCCAATCCGCGCCCGGTCACGGAGGAAAACCTCGAGGAACTCCTCCGCTCCGCCTACTCGGGCACCACCCCCGGACTTTAAGGAACCCCTCATGAGTATCCAGTCGTCAACACAGCAGATCTCCGCCGAGCAGGTTGCCGTCGAGCAACAACTCGTGGACACCGTCGCCGCATCCTTCAGCAAGGCCGAGGACCAGCGCCTGAAGCAGCTCATGCAGTCCCTGACCAGGCACCTGCACAATTTTCTCCGCGAAGTGCGCCTCGCAGAGGAGGAATGGAATGCAGCCATCGAGTTTCTCACCGCGGCCGGGCACATCACCGATGACAAACGCCAGGAATTCGTACTCCTCTCCGACGTATTCGGAGCGTCCATGCAGACCATCGCCATGAACAACCAGGCATACAAGGATGCAACCGAAGCTACGGTCTTCGGCCCATTCTTTGTCGCAGACGCCCCGGAAATCCCCATCGGCGGAGACATCGCCGGAGGTGCCAACGGCCAGCCATGCTGGGTAGAAGGCACCGTTACGGACACCGAGGGGCGCCCGGTCCCCGGCGCCCGCATTGAAGTCTGGGAAGCCGACGAAGACGGGTTCTACGACGTCCAGTACGCCGATCAGCGTGTGGCAGGCCGCGCACACCTGAATGCTGATCAGGACGGGAAGTACGCCTTCTGGGGCCTCACTCCTACCCCCTACCCCATCCCCCACGACGGGCCTGTCGGTAAAATGCTGGCAGCCGTGGGCCGCTCCCCCGTACGCGCTTCGCACCTGCATTTCATGGTCACCGCTGACGGCCTGCGGCCCCTGGTGACGCACATCTTCGTCGAGGGAGATCCTCAGATCGAAATTGGTGACTCAGTGTTCGGCGTCAAAGACTCGTTGATCAAGAAATTCGAAACACAGCCCGCCGGCACCCCCACCCCTGACGGCCGCGACCTGGACAACCAGTCCTGGGCCCGCACGCGCTTTGACATCGTCCTCGCCCCGGTGCACATCTGAGATGACCGTCACCAGCTCATCGGCCGATAGGGCGGTGCCGGACCTTGTGTCCGGCTCCGCCTTATCGCTGTTCTGTGCGGTGGCCCTAAAAAAGGCCGTGGAAGAGCACGTCCTGCCGGCCTTCATGCGGGCGACCGGAACAACCGTGGATGTTCTCTTTGAGCCGACGGGTCTGCTCCTGCAGCGGATTGAAGCAGGCGCGCGGCCAGGGATCTTCGTAGGAACAACAGGGTCGCTGGAGGCCTCTGCTGTCACTGACATCTTCGACCTGCCATCGTGTAAGGCGGTCGCGAAGTCGGGAATAGGAGTGGCGGTTCCCCCGGAAGCCCGCCGCCCCGATATCGGCTCAGTTGACGGGCTCATCGGCGCCCTGACCACCGCACGCTCTGTCGCTTATTCGCGGCACGGACCGAGCGGCATCTACTTTGCACGCCTGCTTCGGGACCTGGGCATAGCGGACCAGGTGAATTCCCGGTGCACCATTGTTGACCAGGGCCCCACCGCCTACGCTCTCATCGACGGACGGGCTGATATCGCCATCCATCAGCTAAGTGAACTGATGCTCGTCCCCGAGGCAGCGGTCATTGGCCCACTCCCCCACCCCGTCCAGCATTACACTGCGTTCTCTGCGACGATATCGCGCACGGCTCTTAACGATGCCTTGGCCTCAGCCCTCTTTGGCTTCTTATCCGGCCCGCTGGCTGCACGCGCCTACCGTGCCAGCGGCCTGCAGTCCCCCTGACAAGGGACACCTTCCAGCGGACCCAGCAGGGCCGGCTTCAGTTGCCCAGCAGGGGCCGGTCGTCCGGCCCTGCTGGGTGCCTTAATTGACGGGTTTGCCGACGGGGACGTGAACCCTTGGAGAGGCTACGCGACACGCTCCCGGCCACGCCCGTTACATACGAACCGGGCGGTGTTTCTCCTGGCCAATCCTCCGGTGAAGCCGACTATCTGCAGCGTGTTGGCGCGAGCGGGATTCTCCGACTCCGCTGCCGGAGCACATTCCCGGGGGCCGCCCGGACGTCCCCGGGGACTGCCCGGACTGCCCAAAGCCCGCAAGTAAGCGGTCCCAAGGCATTAGCCCGGGGACCGCTTACCCATGCAGCTGACCCATCATTTTTCGTGATGTGCAGGGGCCTCGCACATCCGGAACGCCTTGGCCGGTTATGCCCTGCCGTTGACTCCTCTGCGGGCCACGATCACGGAGGCCGACACTGCTGCGAGCAGGGCCACCCCGTTGAAGACATTCGCCACCCAGGTCTGGGCGCCCATCAGAGTCAGGCCGTTGCTGCCCACGGCCAGGAGAAATGCGCCGACGACTGTGCCCCATACGTTGAAGAAGCCCGGGCGTATGGTGGCCGCCCCCAGGAATGCGGCGGCGTAGGCCGGCAAGAGGAACTCCGGCCCCAAGGTGGGCGGTGCACTTCCGGACCGGGATGCCAGCAGGAATCCGGCAAAGGAGGCAAGCAGCGCTGCCAGCACGAACGAGGATGTGAGGTAGCGCTCGGTTCGCACGCCACTGAGGCGGGCTGCCGGGCGACCCATGCCCGTGGCCCGCAGGTATCGGCCGAAAGGTGTGCGCTCCAGCAGATACCAGACGGCGAGCACGAGAACGAGGGCGTACGCGATGACGATCTGGATCCGGGAGCCGGGCACGGATGTGAGCCTGGCGAACTCGTCCGATTCAAGGGTCATCAGTGATCCGCGGGTAAGCAGCAGGTTCAGGCCGGCAAGAATGGTGGCCATTGCCAAGGTTCCGATGAAGGCATTGATGCCGATTTTGACGACGAAGAAGGCGTTCACGGCTCCGACCAGCAGGCCGAAAACGAGAGTTCCTGCCAGTACCAGCGGCAGGGGCAGCCCGGCGTTCGATAGGGCGATGGAGAGAATTGAGGAAAAGCCCAGGACCGCTGCGATGGAGAGGTCAAATTCCCCTGCGGCCAGGGGAAGGATGGCCGCCAGGGCCAGGATGATGGGTATGGACTGGTCGGCGACGATTGCCACGAGGTTCCCTGACGTCGGAAAGGTCCGGGGCATCAGCAGCGCAAAAATGGTGAAGAGGAGAACCAGGAACACGATAACGCCGTAGCGGGTGAGAAATGCGGCCGGCCCTGGTCGGGTACGAGCCGGGCCCGGCTTCGGCCGGGCTTTCGTGATGGTGGAAACCATTGCTGTGGTGATCCTTTTCGTGGAGGGTGACTGGCTGCGGGACGTCATTGGTCCGCGCCGGCACAGAGGAGGGCAAGCTGTTTTTCGGTGATTTCGTCGGGGCCGGCGGCGGAGGCGGCAATGGCTCCGCGGTCCAGGACGATGACGCGGTCGCACAGGCCAACGAACTCATCAAAGTCGGTCGATGCGACGACGACGGCTTTTCCAGTTGCTGCGAATCCGCGGATGATGTTCCATATTTCCTGCTTGGCCAGGGCGTCGACGCCTTGCGTGGGCTCGTCGAGCAGGAGCACTTCCGTTGCCCGGCTGGCTGCTCTGGCGATAACAACCTTCTGTTGGTTACCGCCCGAGAGGGTGCTGATGGGCGACCGGATGTCCCCGGTCTTGACCTGGTAGGTTTCGGCAAGACCCTGGGCCGAAAGGGATTCGGATTTCAGGCGCAGGAGTCCGCCTTTGAAGAAGGTGTCCAGGCTGCCCATGGTCAGGTTGTCGTTGGTTGCCATGCCGAGAATGCATCCTTCGGCCCGGCGGTCCTGTGGCACCGAGACGACACCCCGTTTCACCGCGGTTCCCGGGTGCGTGGGCTGGTACGGCTGGCCGTTGAGCTGCATTGTTCCCTGGTGTGGGCGTTGCGCGCCGGAGAGCAGGCGGATTAGCTCGCTCCGCCCGCACCCGACGAGCCCTGCCACGCCGAGGATTTCACCTGCCCGGATTTGCAGGCTCACGTCCTGGAGCGTGGTTCCTTGGAGGTTGTTGGCCTCAAGCACGACGGGTGTTCCGCTGAGGTCGGTCCGGCGTGGTTCTTTGGCTGCGATGGTTTGTCCTACGACCCTGGAGACGATGTCGGGGATCTGCAGGTGTGCTACCGCCTCTTCCACCACGAGTTCCCCGTCCCGAAGGACGATGAGGTTGTCTGCCAGCCGCTTGACTTCTTCTGTGCGGTGGCTGACGTAGATGACCGTGCCCCCGTGGTCGCGCAGTCGCTCAACGGTGGCCATGACTGCGTGGACTTCATCGGCGGGAAGTGATGCCGTGGGTTCATCTAGGACCAGAACGTTCCTGGCGAACACGTCCTCGTCTTCGCCGTCGTGCTGGAACGCCCGGGCCATCCCGACCATGGTCCGTAGGGTCGGGCTGAGGTCAGCGACTTTGGTTTGCGGGTGAACCGGCAGGTCGAAACGTTGCAGGACCTGGGCGACATATTCGTCCTGTTCCCGCTGGGCGATGGGACCCAGTGCGAAGGGGGCTCTGAAGCGCCCGACCATGGCGAAGTTGTCCGATATGGTCAAGGGCTCCACCAGCCCGACTTCCTGGTGGAGGAACCGCAGCCCCAAGGCGTGGGCGCGCTTCGGTGTCAGGTGCCCCGCGATCGGGGAGCCCGCGATGGTGATCCGGGATCCGGGATCGGGTCGGTATATTCCCGCGAGGACCTTGATCAGCGTCGATTTGCCGGAACCGTTCATGCCCAGCAGTGCGGTGATCTTTCCGCGTTCGAAGCCGGTGGTCACCGACTTGAGTGCTTTAGTGGCGACAAAGGAGATACTCAGGTCCTCGCATGCGACGGCGTAGTTGATCATCTTGGTGTCCTGGATCCGGGGCCGGCTGCTACTTGGCCGATTTCCAGGCGGTGAGGAACGCGTTTTTCCAGTCCGCGTCGCCATCCCATGGCACCGTAGTGACATTCGAGGGGGTGATCAGCTTGTTCGGCACCGTCCGCTGGCGTTCGGCGTCTGCAAGGGAACCGCTGAACAAGCGGTTCATTTGATCTACTGCGCTGTAGGCGATCCATTCGATGGAGTACCCGACGGAGCCGGAGACCGGTTTGTCGCCTGCCTGCAGGTCTTTCAGGGAGGACGGGTCCGCGTTGTGGGACACGATCTTGATGTCGGGATTGGACGAGCGTTCGATGACGGGGGTGATCGCGGTGACAACAGGATCGTAGGCTGCCCAGATCGCGTTAATGTCGGGGTTGGCCGTCAGTGTGGCCTGGAACTCCTGGGGCAGGGTGGTCTGCAGTCCGGACAACTGGAATTCCATTTCCTTGACGATGGTGCAGGAGGGGCAGAATTCCTTTAGTCCTTCCGTGAAGCCTTTATGCCAGCCGATGACGGCAGGGAACTGGGGATCATTGATGGTGACGACGCGGCCGAGGCCCGCGGTTTCAACGGTGAGCAGGGCGGCGTTCATGCGGCCGGCCTGGACGTTGTCCGTGCCTGTTTGCGCATCAGCGAATTCCTTGGAATTGGGTTCCATGGCGTTGACGACCTTGATCCCGGCGGCCCGGGCGAGGGCAACATCGTCCTTGACCAGGATTTCCGGAATTGCCCCGAGCACGATGCCGTCGACTTTGAGCTGCATGGCTGTGCGGATGGCCTGACGCATCTTTTCAGGGTCCCCGGCCGGGTCGATCATGCGGGTGTCCCAGCCCAGCGTCTTGCCGGCCTCCTGTACGGAGTCGGCCACCCGCTTGCACCCTTCTGCCGCGTAGGTGCAGGGGATGACGACGATGGAGATGTCCTTGGCGATGGCAGGTGAGTCGGAGGCCAGAGTCGCCTCTGTGACTTTCGACTGGGACTTTTCGACAAAGTCCTTCGCCTGCGCCAACGCCTGCTGGCCGGCGCCGTCAAGGCCTTGGTCTGACTGGCCGGGAGAGGAACCTGCGCAGGCGGCCAGGGAGAGGATCAGTGCGGTGGAGGCCCCAAGCGTCAGCGCTGAGGACCTGATTCGATTTTTGGGCATGTTCTTCCTTCGACGGTGTGAAGCAGCGGATGTGTGTGCGGTCCCCAGCCGGGGACCGCACGGTAGAACACGGCAGGGGTGAAGGGGCGGGCTAAGAGGCCGAGCCAACTGGTTGTGCCGCGACGCCCTGCAGCGCGGCCCGGATTTCCTCGACTGTGGCTGTTTGCCCCAGCAGCGAAAAGGTCTCAAGGGTGGCCTCATGGGCGGCATCCGTTGCCGCAGCGCAGGCATCCGAGACGATGACCGCACGATATCCGAGATTCACGGCATCCCGGGCCGTTCCTTCGACCGTGATGTTGGTGGCCACACCGGTGAAGAGCACCGTCTCGATGCCGAGGCGGCGCAGGATCGAATCCAAGGGCGTGACCGGGAACGCGGAAGTGCCGGGGTGGCTGACCACCGGTTCAGAATCCAGTGGAGCCAGCTCCTCAATGATCTGCGCTCCGGGGCTTCCTTCCACGAGGGCGTTCAGGTCCTTGATGGCGTGGCTGAGCCCGGTGTTCATGACGAGTTCGGGGTAGCCGGCCTGGAAGGCGGCGCGCGCCCAGATGACCGGCACGCCGGATTTCCTGGCGGCTTCCACCAGGGCGCGGGTCCTGTCGATGACGCCGTGCCGTTGGACGGCCTCGGCGAAGAAGGGAGCGAACGCCCCGTGGGCGGTGACGATGTCCTGTTGCCAGTGCACGTTTACCAGTGCCGTGCGGGCGGGATCCAGCTGCAGCTCGTTGGTGGTCATGGCAGTGTCCTACTTTTCGTTCGGGCTGATGATGTAGTTGCTGAAGCCGCCGTGGCGGTTCTCGATGCCGTTGATTGCGTCGTTGACCTTCGCGAGCGGGTAGACCACGTTTTCGAGGATGGACAAGTCGACCATGCCGTTGGCAGCCATGGCTGCCATGTCCTGGCCCTCCCCTGCGGTGAACCAGACGGAGCCGATCAGCTGCTGCTGCTGGTCCATCATGTGGTGGACGTCAATGGGGACGTCCCCTGCGGTGGCTCCGATGTTGACGGCCTTTCCGCCGCGGCGCAGGGATTTCATGCCCTGGATGAAGGGCTCGTGGGGTGTGCCGGGGCCAAGGGTGCTGATGTGGACGTCGACTCCGCCGTCCGTGACGCTGTGTACCCATTCATCGATCGGTCCGTCGAGGCTGGAGAACGTCTGGATCCGTTCGGGGGCCAGGGCGCGGACCCTTTCGAGCAGGGCGTGGTCACGACCGGTGCCCAGGATTTGTGTGGCGCCGAGGGCGAGTGCGTACAGGGCGGCGCCGAGGCCGAGGGTTCCGCTGATGCCGTTGATGAGCACGGTGGTGTCGGTCCCGACGTTGGCTTTACGCAGGGCGGAGTACGCGGTGCCAAGGTAGCCGAAGCGGGCAGCGTGTTCGAAGCTGACCGAATCCGGCAGTTTAACAAGCGCATACTGCGGGGCGATCATGTACTCGGCCAGTCCACCGTAAGGGTAGCGGTCCAACATTTTGGTAGCCGTCGGCGTGAAGCCAAAGTAGCCGGAGAACGCGTAGCTGGTGCAGTTGATATGGTCTCCGCGGCGGCAGGCCAGGCATCCACCGCAATAGCGACCCGGGTTGACGTACACCCGGTCCCCCGGCGCGAACCCGTGGACGTCGGAACCTACCGCTTCGACGACGCCCGCCGGGTCGAGGCCGAAAATGGCCGGCAGGGCCGGAAGGGGGTTCTGGGGAAACCAGGTCGTCCAGTTCGCGAGAATGTTCGCGAGGTTCGGCACGATGTTGCAGGCCTGCACAGATACCCGCACATCCGCCGGGCCGGGCTCGGGAAGGGGTACCTCCTCCAGCACCATCGGCGCTCCGACCTCGTGCATACGGGCTGACATCATTGTCCTGGTCACTGTTCACTCCTGTGAGATGTTTGAGGGCCGGCATCACGCCGTTGACTTCAATATAAGAGCCTCTGATGTGACGGGTGACACGCATGCCCACTCAGTGGGAAACTAAACTGCAAGAGGTGAATAAGATCCTCTGACATCCAAGGAGCGTCCAATGGCGGGCAACAGCTCAACTCCCGGGCAGTCGGTGTCCGCGAAAATTTTTCTCGTTCTGGACGCCTTCGCCGGAGAGCGCACGGTGCTGTCGATGTCCGACATCGCACGTTTCACTGCCCTGCCCACCAGCACGGTCCATCGCCTCATCCAGGACATGGTCACCTGGGGCGGTCTCGAGCGCACATCCGGCGGCGGCTATGCCATCGGAGTCAGGCTCTGGGAGATCGCGGCAAGGTCCAACCGCAGCTATGGCCTGAGGGAGGCGGCCATGCCATTCCTCCAAAGCCTCTGGGAAACGACGAAGGCGCATGTGCTCATCGCCGTCATGGACGGCACTGATGCTCTTTTGATAGAGCGGATCGCCGGAACCCGTGGTGTGCCCGCGGCCGGCCGGGCCGGGGGCAGGCTGCCTCTTCACGCAAGCTCCTCCGGAAAGGTCTTGCTGGCATACGCCGAACCTGAGATCCGGGACGCCGTGCTGGCTTCACCCTTGGCCCGTTACACAACGAATACACATACCGACCCGGAGGTCCTTCGTCTGGAACTGGACCGCATCAGGAGCGACGGCGTGGCCACGTCAGAAAATGAACTGACCCCGGGTTCAGTTTCCTGCGCGGCCCCCGTATTCGGTCCGCCGGAAGTGGGTATCGCTGCGGTTTCACTCCTGAGTTCACCAGGGGCCAGGGATCTGAAAGAGATGAAACTCCTCGTGCAGATGGCGGCGCGCGGACTCTCCCACGCCCTCGCCGGCAGTCACGCCGCCTCCACCATCAGCCCCCGTCTGCACCGGCAGGCAGGGAGCCGGGCGGTATAGGGCAGGGTAGCCGCCGCAGCACGCCTACCGCAGCGGTTCAGGCCCGTCGGCCAGAAGGTTCTGGACGCAGGCCTCCATGGTTTCGCGCAGGCGCCTGATCTGGGCGTCGCTGAGCCCGGCGAGCATCTGCTTCTCGATTCGGTCGGCGGCTTCCTCGCTGCGTGCAAGGACAGCTTCGCCCGCGGCCGTGAGGAAGTTACGCAGAATCCGCTGATGCCCCGCATCAGCACGCCGCTCGATGAAACCACTGCGCTCGAAAGCGGCGACCATTACCTGCATCGACTGAGCTGTGACGAAAGACCGGCGGGCCAGCTGGGCCGATGAAAGGCCCGGACTTCTTCGCAGGATGCTTAGGGCGGCGTATTGCGGGGTGGTCAGCCCCTGTTCCTGCATGATCGCGTCCAGGTCCCGCCGGACCGCGGACTCCAGGCGCTTCACCAGATAGGTCACACGGGCGTGCGGTTCGTCAGTAATGTGCTCCCCGTGACGGCCGGCGCCGGAAACTTCTGCAGACATGGTTGACAGCTTATCAGAATGCCTGATACCACTTGTATCAGAAACACTGATACTCCTCCCGGAGCTCGCCCCATCCTGTGATGGGCCGACGCCGGGACCACATCCACCCCACCCATTCCGCTGAAGGATTGTCATGACAGTTGAAAACACCACCCCCGAGGAGCCCTGGGGCAACACCGTTCTGGTCGAGTTCGACGAGAACCGCATCGCCTGGATCCGCTTCAACCGCCCGGAAAAGCGCAATGCGATGAATCCGACGCTGAACCGTGAAATGTACGCCACGCTCGAATACCTCGAAACGGATGACCGGTGCGCAGTCCTGGTCCTGACCGGAACCGAAGAGTCCTGGTCCGCCGGGATGGACCTGAAGGAGTATTTCCGCGAAACGGACGGCAAGCCCCGTTCAATACAGAACAAGGTCCGCACCGAGGGGACGAACTGGCAGTACCGCAAACTGCTCAGCTACCCCAAGCCGACCATCGCCATGGTCAGCGGCTGGTGCTTCGGTGGTGCATTCGTGCCCCTGGTCTCCTGCGACCTGGCCATCGCCGCCGAAGATGCAACCTTCGGCCTTTCCGAAGTGAACTGGGGCGTCACTCCCGGTAACCTGGTGACCCGGGCCCTGGCCGAGACCATCCCGACCAGGGACGCGATGTACTACATCATGACCGGCGAACAGTTCGATGGCCGCCGGGCCTCCCAGATGCGGCTGGTTAACGAGGCCGTCCCGGCCGATCAGCTGCGCGAACGCACCATCGCGCTGGCGAAGCAGCTGACCAGCCTCAGCCAGTGGGTCGTACGCGGTACCAAGATGGGCTTCCGGCACTCCCGGCTCATGTCTTGGGAAACTGCTGAGGACTTCCTGTACGCCAAGCACGATCAGGCCATCCTCTTCGACACCGACGCCAGGGAACAGGGCATGACGCAGTTCCTGGACGAGAAGACGTACCGGCCCGGCCTGGGCACCTACACCACCGCGACCGCAGAGTAAGGAGTCCGTGATGACCACAGCGACAGACATTGTCAGAGTTCCCCTCAGGATCGCCGGCGAGGCCGCCGATCCCGCCAGCGGACGCTACTTCGACAAGATCCAGCGTTTGACCGGGGCGACGGTGGCTACCGTCGCGGCGGCCGGACGAGCTGATGCAGAGCGTGCCGTCGACGCTGCAGCTGCCGCAGCTCCGGTATGGGCGGCCACCCCGCCGGCCCAGCGCCGAAAGATTCTGGAGGCAGCTGCAACGCTGCTGACCGAACGCAGCCACGACATTGCCGCCGTCATGGGCAAGGAAATGGGGGCTGCAGCTGCCTGGTGCCACTTCAACGCCATGCTCGCCGCCAACATGCTCCGCGAAGCCGCCGCCCAGGTCTACTCCACGGTCGGCCAGGTCATCCCCTCAGACGTGCCCGGGCTCTCCGCGACGGCTGTACGTGAACCGGTCGGCGTCGTTGTCGGTATCGCCCCGTGGAACGCGCCGCTGATCCTTGGAGTGCGCGCTGTGGCTATGCCGTTGGCTTTCGGGAACACCGTGGTACTGAAGGCCTCCGAAGAGACTCCGGCGACGCACTCCGCGATTATCGAATGCCTGATCGATGCCGGTCTTCCTGCCGGCGTCGCCAACCTGATCACCAACGCACCCGAAGACGCCGCCGAGGTCGTCGACGCTCTGGTCACCCATAAAGCGGTCCGGGTTATCAACTTCACCGGGTCCACGAAGGTTGGCCGGATCATCGCCGAAAAGGCCGGGAGGAACCTGAAGCGTTCCGTCATGGAACTGGGCGGCAAAGCCCCGTTCATCGTGCTCAAAGACGCTGACCTTGAGGCCGCAGCCGCGGCCGCCTCCTTCGGGGCGTTCATGAACCAGGGCCAGATTTGCATGTCCACCGAACGCATCATCGTGGACAAGGCCGTCGCAGCGGAGTTCAGCCAGTTGCTGGCTGAGCGGGCCGCCAAGCTGGTCGTAGGCGATCCCTCAGACCCGGCGACTCAACTCGGCCCGTTGGTCCACGAGGCATCCGTCGAACACGTCACCGCTCTGGTTCGCGACGCTGTCGAGAAGGGTGCAACAGTCCTCACAGGCGGCGAAGCCGATGGACTGTACTTTCCCGCCACGGTCCTCACGGGTGTTACCAAGGCTGCCAGGATCTACACCGAGGAATCCTTCGGCCCGTTGGCGCCGATCATTGAGGTTGACGGCGCCGACGAAGCCATTGAAGTTGCAAATGACTCGGAGTACGGCCTGGCCGCGGCCCTGTTCACCAGCGACGTCAGCCGCGGACTGGGGCTGGCGCGTCGCATCCAGTCCGGTATTTGCCACATCAACGGAGCCACCGTCCACGATGAGGCACAGATGCCTTTCGGCGGAGTAAAGTCCAGCGGCTTCGGGCGGTTCGGTTCCGCAGCTTCCCTGGAAGAATTCACCGAACTGCGGTGGATTACCGTTTCAACTGAAGAACGCCACTACCCTATCTAGTCAATGGAGACACTTGTGAGTATTGCCGGAGCTTCCGACGGCCCTGCCCTGCAGGGGCAGGAAACGGGCCAGTTCCCCGGGCTGAGATACGGGGAGCTGGTGGAGCGCCGGGCGCTCCGACAGCCCCTGCGCACCGCCATCATCCACGACGGGGCGCGCATCACCTACGGGGAACTGCTCGAACGGATCCATGCGGCAGCCGCGTTCCTGACGTCCCAAGGCGTCCGGCGAGGCGACAGAGTGGTCTGCGTCAGCGAGAACCGCCCGGAAATACTCACGGCGCTCTATGCATGTTCACGTATCGGAGCGGTCTTTACCCCGATAGGAATCGCGGCTCCCGCCGCGGATGTGAAGTTCATCCTCCGCGATCTCTCCGCAACAACCATCCTGGTATCGGAGCGCTCCGTTCCGACGGCTCTTGGAGCCGTCGGAACGGACACCGAGGTCAGCATTATCCAACTCGAAGCCCAATCCCGCCACGGGCTTCCATCCATCCCGGTCAAGACCGCTGCGGAAGTCGGAGAAATCCAGCCGGAGGCTGACAGCCCCGCCATCATCATCTACACCTCAGGCACCGCTGGGCACCCCAAGGGCGTCCTCCTCACCCACAGCGCGCTGTTCTTCAACGGTGTCAACACCCTTCTGGGGTTGGACATCGCCAGCGACGACGTGACACTGGTGAACACCCCGCTTTCCCACATTGCCGCACTGAACACGATTGCCGTCGCGACCCTGCACAAGGGCGGCAGCGTAATCATTGACAGCAAGTTCGACGCATCCCGCTGCCTCGAACAGATCAGTGAAT
Source organism: Pseudarthrobacter sp. TE3704 (assembly GCF_056279405.1). Lineage (NCBI taxonomy): Bacteria > Bacillati > Actinomycetota > Actinomycetes > Micrococcales > Micrococcaceae > Pseudarthrobacter > Pseudarthrobacter sp. TE3704. The sequence goes on along the minus strand of NZ_JBWCCJ010000007.1, from coordinate 133,116 downwards.
ACGGAATCACCACCATGTTCGCCGTTCCCTCAATGCTTACCCTGATGGCTCAAACTCCCGGCTTCGCCGACGCGGATACCTCGAGCCTTCGCTGGATCCTCGGAGGCGGGGCACCCATGCCACCGGAACTCGTCGCCCTCTGGTCTGCGCGGAACGTCCCCGTGCTGGCTTCCTATGGAATGACCGAGGCCGGGCCCTCCATCAGCTTCAGGCGGCGGACCGACGCCTCGGGCAAAGCAGAATCATCCGGGACGCCGGCCCTGCTGACGGACGTCCGCATTGTCTCCGCGGACGGAACCGACCTCCCGCCAGGGGAAACCGGTGAAATCCTGGTCCGCGGACCACATACCGCATCGTCCTACTGGCGGGACGCCAAAGCAACCGAGGCAGCCTTCGTCGATGGCTGGCTTATTACCGGTGACAGGGGCCTGATTGATGCCGACGGTGATCTCTGCATCACCGGCCGCTCGAAGGAAATCATCATTACCGGCGGGGAGAACGTTGACCCGGCAGAAATTGAACACCTGATCGCCGGGTACCCCGGAATTTTGGACGCCGCGGTGATTGGCCGACCCGACCCGTTGTGGGGTGAAGTCATTACCGCCGTGATCGTCTCCGAGTCCAACGTTGAACTCAAGGAGCTCCAGGAATACCTCCGCCCTCATCTGGCCAGGTTCAAACTCCCGCGCCAGATTGAACGAAGGGAAGAACTGCCCCGCAGCCCTGTCGGAAAGCTACTCCGGCGCGAGCTCCGCGTCCTCCCGCCGGCCCAGCCCTAACCCCAAGCCACACGAATGCAGAAGGAAACACGATGACCGCAGCCACCCACGAAACCGCGCAGTCCGAGAAAACAACTCCCCGGACCCGCCTTTACGGCGACTGCGATCCCATGAACTATGAAGCGCTGCTCACCGATGCCGAGCAAGGAGAACTCCTCAAACTTCGTGGCTTCCTCGAAACGGAAGCCAAGCCCCTGCTGGCCGACTACTGGGAGCGGGGCGAGTTCCCGGCCCACCTCATCAAGCCCCTGGCAGCGCTGGACCTCATCACCCCGGCGTCCCTCACCTCCGACGGCAGCAAACCACGGTCCCTCTACGAAGGCTTCCGCAACTTCGAACTGGCCCGCACGGACGCCTCGCTGGCAACGTACTACAACGGCCAGTCCGGGCTCTTCCGGACAACCGTGCTGCGCGGCGGCAGCGAGGACCAGGCCAAGACCTGGTTGCCGCTCATCGATTCCTTTGAAATGACCGGCGTTTTTGCCCTCACTGAGCCAGAGCACGGCTCCGATATCGCCGGCGGACTAACAACATCCGCCCGCAGAAACGGGAACACCTGGGTCATCAACGGGGAAAAACGCTGGATCGGAAACGCTGCATTCGCTGACTACCTCGCAGTCCTTGCCCGCGATGTCGCCGACGGCCAAATCAAAGCCTTCCTCGTGAAAACAGACGCACCTGGCGTCACCATGAAAAACATCGGCGGCAAGATGTCGCTGCGCATGGTCCAGAACTCAGACATCTCGTTGGACAACGTTGAAGTAACTGAAGAGTTCAGGCTGGCGCGCATCAATTCCTTCGCCGACGTTGCCGACCTGCTCCGCTCCATGCGCTCCGGGGTTGCATGGTTCGCCGCCGGCGTGCAGGCAGGAGCATACGAAGCAGCACTGAAGTACGCCACGGACCGCGAACAGTTCGGAAGACCCATCTCCGGGTTCCAGATGGTCCAAGACAAACTCGTCAGCATGCTCGGCAACACCATCGCTTCTCTCGGCATGGTCGTCCGGCTCTCCCAGCAGCAGGACGAGGGCGTCTACCGGGACCAGGACTCCGCGATGGCGAAGGCCTGGACGTGCTCTCGTATGCGCGAAACCGTAGCCTCGGCCAGAGAAATTGCCGGAGGAAACGGCATCCTCCTCTCAAACGATGTCGGCCGGTTCTTCGCCGATGCCGAAGCGATCTACACCTACGAGGGAACAAAAGAGATCAACACCCTGGTCGTGGGTAGAGCCATCACCGGCCGCAGCGCATTCACCAAGTAGCTAGCCCGCTCAGACCGTTTTTCACACGCGCGCGGCGCCTGGAGGCCAGAGTCAGGCAAACAAGCGGCCTTTGTCCGCCTTGATGATCACATTGCCGCAGACACACACAAAAACGGGAATCACGGTGACGAGATTCAGAGTTGACGATTGGTACCGCTTGCCCTCCGCCACCGTGGAGATCCGCCGATATGGGGTCTTCATCCGAAACGGAACTGTGGAGTCAGCTACCCCTGATTCAACAATGCTCTGGCTATCATCCGAGGGTGTCGACAGCGTATTGCTCGGCAAACAGGACGGCTACGAAGTTTGGATCCAATCACACCAGCTGCAACTGGTTAAGAGCTGAGGCGTCAGCTGCCGCAACCCACCCGCCCTTAAACGTCGTTCGCTGCAGCTCTGAAAAATCGCGATCCTGCGCGCCGGCCCAAAGCGGACCAGCAATGGTCTCCCGATGACGACCGGGCCCTGCAGCGGGCCGTTGATAGGAAGTTCGATCCGGACTTGTGCGGGGGCGGCATCCGGCTCTGGGTCCATGTCCCCTGGTCAGTCATTGTGATGACGGGCATCGCGTTGCTGTTTCCTGCCCCGCCGTGGTTTCGCGGCACGAAGGAGATCCGGGACAGTGACGTGGAAAAGCCGTCTGATGCTCGTTCAACGAACATCGCCAGTCGGGAAGCGCAGCGACCTCGGATCATAGAACCAACACCAACCAAGGGAGTTCCAGCCGAGGTTTCACTCCCCTGACGGAAGGCAACGAAGTGTCTGCTGAGACGATGAGTGACACCAGGAACGATGAAGAATTATCGATACTCTCGCGGGAGTTCGAGTTAACTGCTTCGCCTTGGATTGGGCTCCACTACAAATACGAAGAGGAACTAATCAGTATCCGAATCACCCAGTAACCCATGAACTCCAGGAACTGGTACCCGTCCCGCTCAAGGCCGCCACAGCCGGCTAAAGCGGGCCCTGTGTACGGAAGGAACTTTAGATTGCAAAGTGGGTTGTCACACGTGGAAGTTGAGTTCCTGGAACTGCTGGCCCTGGGAGATCAGGTTGAGATGCTCGATCATCGAGGAAACGTCGAGTGGCAGGGCGCCGTGGAGGAAATCGCGCCGGCGCTCGGTGTGGCATGGATCCGGACTGGAATGGGGGAACGTAAATTGTTGGACATCCGGGAGCACTCTGTACGGCGTTTCCCGCGGTAGGACCCGAATGCGGAAGTCCGAAGAAACCTGCGCTGGCCCTGACGTTCGTCCATAAAGGGCACACCCAAACCTGACGTCGGGGTGTGCTGACAAGGGAGGACTCACCTGTCGGTAGAGTTCCGGTCTGGTTCTCAAACACCTGCTGAGCCGCAGAAGTGGTATCGCCGGGCCTTTCGCCCGGCGAGTTCCATCATGCCCCCGTTTCTTGAAAACTATTCGATGATTCCCGGGCTACCGCACCTCAGTTTCCAGCGCCTCTTACTGTCCGGGTTGGATCTGAGAACATCATGAGCCAGTGTCAATAAAACTAAACTTCGAGTTATTCTGACGCCAACGCCAACGCCGACCGCCGGGTCGAATTCGCTTACTCGATGAGGACGGCAGACCGGCGCCCGCAAGTTGCCCGCGCTGCCCGCTCCCCCGTTCGGTCGGCTCTACGGCAAAGCGACCGCCGACAAACCGGGTACGCTTACGGTTTCCGCTCTCTGGCATAACCCGTTGGCGACTTGGCCGAACATCCGTTATCCGCGGTTGAGTGGGACAAGTAGAAGTAGCTACGAGATGTACCGGTTCCTTCACTGCTGACGGTGGCGTGAGAACTGAGTGTGGCAAGGGATTGGATGACCTGATTTAGCGATTGCACGGTCGGTGTTCGCTTCCAGGAGACTGCGCCCTACTCGTAACGCACGTTGATTGTGCTAGATTTTATTCATCAGACATCGCCCCCCTCTGAGCCTCGGCTCAAGGGGGCGATTTTCATTGTGCGACAAACGGTGAAGCGTGGAGTATACGAAGGAATTCAAAGAGCGCGACGAGCTGCTTCAACAACTCGAAGACCGTGGCCTCGCCGTTCCTGACCGCGATGCTGCGCTGAACTTCCTCACCCGCGTTGGCTACTTCCGCTCTGGCGCGTACAGATACGTCTTCCGTCGTCTGCTCCCGGCGGACCAAATTAGCGAACGGCTGCATCAGTATCGCTCGGACGATTACATCTCTGGCGCGAGCATTGAGCATGTCATGAAGCTAGAAGCATTTGACTTCAAGCTTGCCCGAGTCTGCCAGGAGGGTCTGCTGGAATTCGAAGTCCGGCTGAGGGCAGCTATAGCCCACACGCTTGCTTCGAAGGACGTTGCAGCTCATGCCTCTAAGCAGTTTCTCGATGCGCAAAGCTGCGATAGACCCGCCGGCGAGAAAACGAAGTTCCAAGCATGGTCTACGACGTGGCGGGAAGCTGTTACGTCCGCTGCAGAGGATGAAGACTTCCTTAAACACCACCTGTTGAAGTATCCAGAGCAGGATGTGCCCATCTGGGCCGTCACCGAAGTTTTGAGCTTCGGGAGTCTTCCGTTCCTCTATGAACTCATGCAGACCCCGGATGCGCGTGAGGTGGCCCGCATGTTCGGGTTTAGCCATCCGAGCCGTTTCGGCGCTGTGGTGCGTATGATGGTGGACTTTCGAAACGCGTGTGCCCACGGCTCGCGGCTCTTCAACCGAGCTTTCAAAAGATCACTCTCCCTCGGCAAGCACGACACCGAGGGCACGCTGTTAGAGCACTTGCTCGAGCCCGGCTTCACGAGAACCCCCAAAGCAAACCGCAGGCTCTACATATACGCGGCCGTTTTGGCGTACATGCTCGGATCTCACATGAGTGGCACCAACTGGCATTTGACCTTCAAGACACAAGTAAGAAAGCTTGATCTCAAACTTCAAGCGCCGGACGGCTCCGAACTCCTATCGCCCGAGGTGAGCATGGGTTTTCCCGTGGGATGGTCTGACCTAGACCTGTGGAAGGCAACCCGCTAAAGCTGCAGCGCGAGTGGTCCTCGTCAGCAAGCAAAGTGAGTCCCTGCTTATAGGTTGACAGAATCACAATTATCGGCCAGTCCCTAGCCCGCTACCAAGCCAGTGTCGCTACTACAACGGGGTCGCCAGCGAATTGCCAGTTAATAGACTGTCCTTCCGCTGCCGGCATAATCTGCCCTTCATACACGGTTGTGCAAATTTGGGGGTCAGTCGGTGATTGCCAACTGCCGGATTTCGGGCAGTGTGTTCCCGTTGGCGCCACAACGAATGGCACTGGCGATCGGCGATACAGGCGCCTGGGCTTCATTGAGTAGGTCTCCGCTTCATATTAAGGTGCACGGTGTGATGGGTCCTTTTGGAAAGAAGGCAAAAGCTTTGGCGAGGCGGGTAGCACTATCAACAAGTTGTTGTTCCGGCAGGCCAGCAAGGTCAAGGCCCTGCTGAGCGCCTTGACTAATTAGGATGCCGTCGACGGGGCACTGCCCCCGGCGCTGCTCATCCTCCCGGTTAGTTGCTGCCTGATACCGCATTCGCCGTTCTCCACGGCAGCAGTTCGCCAATGACATTCCGTATCTCACGGGTAGGGAACAATCAGCTATACAACCGCGAACAAGATTCTGGCTAGCCCCGGAACCAAACTTGCCGGGTGAACGCTCATCCTTCACGAAAGCTAGCCAGATCAAGACAATAGCCTTTCTAAATAAGGGTATTTCTTTGCTTCTGGCTAATATTATGATGGTCAAGTGGTCGGGCGGTCAATGTTAAAAGGGCTTGGATGTCTTATGCCTGCGATCGCACGGTTTTTTGGGCGGGCGGCGTGGGCGTCCTCGCCGGGAACATGCGACCGAAAGTCTGGTCTCGTAACGTCCCTTCAGGCCCTGATCGAGCGGGTCTTCGCGGGGCGGTCGTGGAGGTGTGCCCGGGGCAACTCCCCTTGCCTCGGCAATAAGAGAGGCACGATCGCCCCAGCCTTAGGCCACCCGCGGCGAACACGCCCTCAACTCTCGGCCCGAGGTGCTGGTTGGCTGCGGCTCCTCGGGATTTCGCGCCGCGGGCGGGGGTGCCGGGTGGACAAATGGAACCACGCGGGGATCCAAAGTACGGTCCGGCTTCTTATAAATAGCTTTTTTGCAAAAGGACTTTATGAATGTAAGCTCCAAGGGAGCTGTAGCAGAGTATTCAGAAGATTCGCGAACACTCCTTTGCAGCGCCGGTACTGCAATTCGACCCTTGCTTAATCGAGGTCCGTCAACAAGGCGAGCCCGGTTCGACGGTTGCCGCACATCCGGTTCAAGATCCCCTTAGGATCTCCTCGCAAGAAGAAAGCATTTTTCGGTCAAGGACGCGTCTGCGAGCCCTCCTCCCCAGGAAAGACATGGAGCGCACGCCACTGCACTTTCAATTTAGGAGGATTTCTCAGGATGAACAACTTTCTCAAGGCTGAAATGGAACCGGCCCTTGGCGGCTGGATCATGTCCTCTGACCCCGACTCCGCTCGCTATATGATTGATGCCGGCTATAGGTGGCTGGGGATCGACGAGCAACATGGCAATGCGGACCGTGCTGCCATACTGTCGATGCTGGACCAGGCCCGCGCCGTAAAGGTTCCGGCCTATATACGGGTGGCCCACAACAGGCCCGAACTAATTGGGGCGGCATTGGATGGCGGGGCGGCAGGGGTCATCGTGCCGCAAATAGAGTCTGCCTTGCAGGCTCGAGAAGCAGCAAGTGCCTGTAGGTACCCTCCACGGGGATCCCGAAGCTGGGGTCCCCGGCACGTTCCATATGGAGGCCTAAAGGACGAGATGTACCGGACGAACGAATCGGTCAACTGCATCGTGATGATCGAATCCGTGGCGGGTCTAAATGCTGTTTCTGAGATAGCCGAAGTGGATGGCATCGACGGCATCTTTGTCGGAACCATGGACCTGTCCATCGATGCAGGCACGACAGTAACTGAGATACTTGATGACACTGGCGAAGGGTCAGCGCTCACGAAGGCACGCACTGCCGCTAGCGATGCAGGAATCGTTATTGGAGGGTTTGGGGGGTCCGCCACTAATGCGCGCAAGCTTGTCGGAAGGGGTTTTCAACTGGTAGCTGTCACAACAGATACAGCACTGCTCGCCGCGGCGGTCCAATCTGCCCTAAAAGATGCGTCCGCCTCCTAAACCTATCTCCGATGCCGAGAAGGCGCGTATAGGGCATCGTATGGGAATCAGTTACGACAATCTGGCTTAGTCGGCTTCTGTCGCATCCCCAAACGGCCTGGCTGGTACCCCGCCCCTTGAGAATTGGATTCACTTCTTCACTTGGCTATTCGAGTGTTGGACGAAGATGCTCAATCATTTTAACCATTGAATCCTGCGGTTCGATCCTTATCAGAGCTATAGACGTCTCCGTGCGAAGTACTCCGTCGATATCCCAAATGTGTTCCGCAAGAAGAGCGCGCAAATCCTCGAAGCCACGGGCTCGTATCTTAACGATTAAGTCTGTTGCGCCCGTGAGGCTTGTAATCTCCTCGACGCCGCGGACCTGATCCAAATATCCGATTACCGCGTTTATCTCCTGACCAGCAGCGGCAACAATAGTCAGGTAGGCAACAGTTGAATAACCGATCGCATCCCAATCAATATTGACCTGAAAGCCACGAATAACGCCCCGGGACTTCAATCGTGCTATCCGGTCAGCTACCGATGGAGCCGAGAGGCCCAGTGTTGCCGCCAGTGCGCGCTGGGGAATTCTTGCATCCTTAGCCAGTTCCGTCAGCAACGTAATATCGATGTCATCGAGTTCCACAGCCGGGCTGGGTGTTCTTATGCGCTCCTTTAGGTTACGCATTGGCGAGCGTTGCATTTAGCTTCCTTCCGGCCACGAGACACCTTAGATTGTCTACCCTCAACCCCGTCAACGATACACAACGTTAGGCTGCGTCGGTCAGTTACCGAATAAAAATAGGCTCGTCTCCTCCCAATTTTTAGAAGTAGTCCCCAGCTAGACGGCTAAGATCTGCTCACCGCCTCCATGTAGGCAGCAGCGCCCAAGGTTCGGGGGACTGGACCCAAAACGGCACGTCTGAATCCCCGGCTCTTCTTGGCATTCATCCGCGGGGCCTCGGCGACCGGGAATCCGTGGGTAACCATGGTGCCGGTAGGCAACTACCGTCCTTGAACGGGCTCAAACTTAGCCTCGAACGTGTATCTGGGGACCTGACGGGACTATGACCGGGCGTTCTGGTTTTCGAAAGTTGCGTCCCTTGGACTGGCAGCCTTTTGAGCCCAGGGGACGGGCATGGTGCTACCCGTCCCCTGACCTTGAGTTTTTCCTGGTCTATCTAGTCAACGTTGAGGGCGATATATTTCTCTTCGAGAAATTCAAGAATTCCCTCGGAACTGCCTTCACGACCGAGCCCGCTTTGCTTCATTCCGCCGAATGGTGCGGCCGGGTCACTCAGAACTCCTCGGTTCACGGCCACCATGCCGGCATCAAGTTTGAGGGAAGTGCGGCGCGCTTCCGCGTCTGGACCAAAAACATACGCCATTAGACCGAATTCTGTGTCGTTGGCCATGCGTATGGCTTCATTGACGTCCTCATAGGCTGTGACGGCAGTCACGGGGCCGAAGATTTCAGTCCGATTTATTGTGCTCCCGTGCTGTACATCTACAAGGAGTGTCGGTTGGTAGTAGGCACCCCCGCCAATGCTGTTGCCACCAAGTTCTACACTGGCACCTTCATCCTGCGCAGTCTGGACGAGCGCGGCGACTTTGTCCCGTTCGGCCACCGAAACCAGCGCACCCAGGGTGTTCGAACGATCGAGGCCTGGTCCCACTTGAAAGTCGGCTAGGGCTGACTTCATCCGGGCTACAAAATCTCCGTGCAGGCTGCTGTGGACATAAAAACGATTTGCCGCCGTACATGCCGATCCGCCATTGCGCATTTTCGCGAGGATCGATCCCTTGATTGTCAGATCGATGTCAGCGCCGGGAAGAACAATTACTGGAGCGTTCCCGCCTAGTTCCATGGAGGCACTCACCACCGTTTCTGCTGCCCCGCGAAGAAGCTCCCGGCCCACCTCTGTCGAACCTGTGAAGGACACTTTTCGGACGGCGTGATGGTCCAGCATTTTCTTGATGAGCGGGCCAGTGGGTATGGGCGTTACCAAGTTGACGACGCCGTTGGGTACCCCCGCCCGCTGCAAAACATCGACCACGTACGCAGCTGTCAGAGGGGTTTCACGGGCCGGCTTGAGGATGGTTGTACATCCGGCGGCTAGAGCTGGTGCGAGTTTGCGCGTTGCCATTGCGGCGGGAAAATTCCATGGAGTAATTAGAAGTGATACTCCAATCGGCTGGCGGGTAACCACTATGTTCTTATCCCCTGACGGAGAAAGCCTGTACTCGCCAGGGATCCGTACAGCCTCTTCTGCAAACCATCGGAAGAACTCCTTGGCATAGTCTGCTTCGGCAAGAGCATCAGGGAAAGCCTTTCCATTTTCCCGGACCATGATCTCCGCGAAACGCTCGCGTTCCTCGGACAGAATTTCATATGCGCGTCGGAGTATTTCCGATCGCTGGCGGGGGGAAGTAGCGCCCCATTCTTCCTGCGCGCCTTCAGCGGCTGCGACTGCGGCAAGGCAGTCAGACTCACTGGCCGCCGCGAATAGGGCGATTTCGCTCCCGTCAGATGGATCGATAACAGGGAAGCGTCGACCTTCGCTGCCCGGGCGCCACTCCCCGCCAATGTACAAATCTGTGAAGTAGGTCAAGTTCATTTCCTTTGTCTAATGTTGGTGTTAGCTCAGCTGATTCCGGTTGCCTTCGAAGGCTGCCTCAAGAATCCTTTGGAGGAAATTGACATCCGCGGCTACGGGCGCAATCGAAACGAGGCGCTTTACGCTCGCGGCCAGCTCCGCGATCCTTGGCAGGTCCTCCCGGGCGATTCCGATTTCCCTGAGGGATTTGGGCAACCCGATCTGCAGACAGATGCGCTCAACTGCGTCGATGGCTGCAGCCGCACGGTCTTCTGCGCTGCCCGAGCATCCTGTGCCCATCGCATCCCCAATGGTTGAGAGTTCGCTGGGGATTCCAGGTGCACACGCCTGGAGGACGAAGGGAAGCATCATGCCGGTCCCGAGTCCGTGCGGCGTTTTGGTCAAAGCCCCTATGGGATACTGCAGAGCATGGGACAAGTGCGTGCCCGTGGCGCCGAAGGCCATTCCCGCTAGCAGGCTTCCATATGCCATGTCAGCCCGCGCCAGGTCATCTCCCGGGGTGGTGACGGCAGTTACCAACGACCCGCCGATCTTCCGCACTGCTTCCAGAGAGTATGGTGACGACAGTAGGTTACGGCCCACAAAAACGGGCAGGGTCTTTGACCAATCATGTACAAAGGGTGCGGCCGTGTAGGACTCTATCGCGTGCACCAACGCGTCCACACCCGAATGAGCAGTGACGGAGGCCGGCGCCCCGAAGGTCAGTTGTGGGTCAACAATCGCGGCTGACGGAACCAGATGGGGACTTGAAATCCCCACCTTGAGCTCTCGTTCCGGGTCCGAGATGACGGCAACAGGTGTAACTTCTGAACCTGTTCCGGCCGTTGTAGGTACCGCCACCAGCGGCAACACGGGCCCTGGAACCGCGTTTTCGCCATAGTAGTTGCTAAGCGGCCCGGGGTAGGACAGAAGCAACGCCACAAGTTTAGAGGCGTCGAGGGCGCTTCCACCGCCGTAGCCGAGGATAACGTCCGGCTCGAATTCGGCCGCGGTTCGAGCCGCCGCCGTCAGGGTGTCAACAGGAAGCTCAGGCTGGATGTCCGTGTATACGCGAGTTGCCGTTCCGCCGGCAGTTATCGCTGCCTTTACTTCCTGGAAAGCGTCCGTAGTAGCCAGAAACGGGTCGACCACGATGAAGACTCGTTGACCGAACTCTTTCAAAGTCTCAGCGATTGCCGCACTGGCCCCATTGCCGAAGAGCACGTTTCCGGGCAGCCGCATCGTTCCGATGTTGTTTTGCATTTTGGTCCTTTTCTATTCTCGGCTTGGATGAACCAAGCTTCAGTCCTGACAGGCGGCCTGAATCGTTGCCCAAAGTGCACCATCTACCGGGACGCCGGCTTCCAGACGCTCGGTTCGTGTCCGACGGGCTCTGTCCCCCGGGATGCTGACCACGCCGGAATCGACGCCGCTGCCACGGATTTGCTCAAAATAGCGGGCAAGGGCCTGAGCAGACTCGCCGGCTCTCAAAACGTCAGTTGAGATCACAAGGAACAAATCACCCTTGGTTGTGGGCTGAGTTGCGTCCAAGGTTCCGGTTACTTCCGTTCCGAACGCTGTTCTGGTGAGCAGCCCTACAATGGCTTCCACGGCAATCCCAAGGGCATAACCTTTCGCCCCACCAAACGGCGAGATGGCACCTTCGGAGGCAGCGGCTGCATCCGTTGTTGGACGGCCGTTCCGGTCCACGGCCCAACCGTGCGGTATTTCCAGTCCTTTTGCTTTGTAGTCCAGGATCTTGCCCATGGACACAGCCGCCGTCGACATGTCCAAAATCAGGGGAGTGTCTCCGGAGGGGACGCCGATGCCTATGGGATTCGTGCCAACTAGAGCCCCTGCCCCACCCCACGGATGGACCAACCCTTCGCTGGTAGTCATAACCATGCTCACAAAGCCAGCACTCGCCATCCGCTCTACGTAGGGCGCCAGCATCCCGATGTGATGACTGCGCCGGATGGCGGCAAGGGCGACCCCTGTGCTGGCAGCGCGAGGTAGAAGCTCGTCTATCGCTGCATGCGCCGAAACAGGACCGAACCCCAGATTTCCATCCACATCGAGCACGGATTCCGAGACCCAGGTTGTGTCCGGGGACGCTCCGGAGACAATGAGGCCAGCGTGAAGGCGGTCACAGAGCACCGGTACCCGCCGGATTCCATGGGAAGCATGCCCCCTAAGCTCAGCGTCGACGAGCTGGTTGGCTTGAACCTGAGCATCGCTTACTGTCGCTCCAGCCTTAACGAGCGCGTTAGTTACTGTCAGCCGCAATTCTTCGGCGCCCAGTAATTTATAGCTGTCCCTTGTTGGTGATTGCATACTTTCTCCTCTTTCTTCACTTGATTATGGACACCCGATATAGTGCTTACTCATGCAGCGTCCCACTGAGCAGGACACCGAAACATCGCTGGGAAAGGCACTTGCCATTTTGGAGGCCTTCTCATTCGAACGTCCCGAGATGAGCGTTAGAGAACTTGCCCAACAATCGGGAGTATCCCGATCCACAACGCACCGCCTCGTCCTTGAGCTGCTGGATTGGGGAGCCCTCGAGAGGGGACCAGGTGGTGTGCGGTTAGGCGTAAGACTGTTCGAGCTCGGCACGTTGGCTCCGACCCATGCCACCCTGAGAGAGGCCGCCTCGCCTTTCCTGCACACGCTCAATGAGGTGACACGACTGACTGCCAATTTCGCCGTCCGTGAAGGCAACGCAATCGTCTACCTTGAGAAGATCGGCTCGCGGACACTCAAAGTTCCCCACTCACGAATGGGAGGTAGGGGATCGCTTCACGCGACGGCACTGGGTAAGGCGATTCTGGCATTCAGTGGCCCTGTGTCTCTCGAGGAACTTCTTTCCGAACCACTCCAGCCCCTGACACCCCATACGATGACAAGTCGTGCGGAACTGAATGCCGAAACACGCAAAGTCAGAAAAACCAGTGTGGCGTATGACTTGGAGGAATCACGGGAGGGCTTGTTTTGCGTAGCCTCGCCTGTCTTTGACTCACGGGGCTTGATTACAGCAGCCGTGTCTGTAACGGGAGCGACGGGACAAAGCCAGGCTGAACATTTCGCTCCTACAGTCCATGCCATCGCCCTCGGAATCACCCGCGCCTTGCGGTGATGGGAGAGTTGGAAAAACTCCCGGGACGGACCGCTGAGCGTGTACCTGGTTAGGCCATCCTAAATTTAGGGGACTGCCACTTGCCGTACTGGCGTGGCTCACACCCTTTTCGCCGTACTCCTGAGATGGAGGTATGGTCGGCCAAAGGACGCCTTGTCCACCAACCTCAACAGGGTTCAAAATTTGAGGAATGTCCGAGATGTTACCTAGGGAAAGACTGACAATCTCAAATCTTTTTCCTTGACAATAAGGACTTGGATCTTCGAAGTAAGTTGTTGTCCGACCTGAAAAGGGCGGCATCTACTGGGCGACGAAGTTCGCGGGACTCCCGCTGGCGAGGGTGCTTGATCCAAGAACGGGACGAGATATCGTTCTTCAACGGGTGATCCGGTGAGGCGCAACCGGCTGTTTAGTACCTTAGGATAGGTCGAGGGTCTTCACGCCTGTGTCGTGGAATGTCTTTGCGGAAATGTGAAGCTTTCCGGTATACGGAGAGCCGCCGGTCAAACCAAGAATCCTCTGTGGTCGCGATCAGACGGCTCACTCGCCTGATTCGGATCTCTCCTGCAGCTCGCGTCGAACCTCGTCAAGCAGTCGCCGGTTAGGGTCCAGTCCCGGCGGCTGCCCCATGCTGATCATTGTCACTGTGGTGTCGATCCCCTCCATCTGCCAGATGCTGTCCATCAGGATCTCGCGAAGATGGATGTTGTCCCGGACTCGCATGCGCACAAGCAGGTCGAACCCGCCTGTGACGAGCGTGACCTCTTCGACTCCTCGGCTCGCTGCGAGGCAACTCATGATCGGTCCGCGATCGATCTTCATCGAGAGCTTGACGGAGATATAAACGACGGTGACTAACCCGAGAGCATCCCAGTTGACAACGGCCGAGTAGCCGGCAAGGACCCCTTTCTGCGCCAATCGAGAGAGGCGATCGGCTACTGCGGGTGCAGACATGCCTAGGCGTTCGGCCAGCTTCTTCTGGGGCAGACGACCATCGGCAGTGAGGAGCTCAAGGATCTCCAGGTCGACCTGATCGATCTGTACGCGGGCAGAGGGAGTTGAGAGATTGGTGCCGATGTTCCGGAACGTCCCGCGCGGGTGCAAGTCATCGAGGCCGTTGCTCATATGGTCCATTCTTGTCCTCCACGAACGACTTTTCGGCCAGGGCGGCCGAAACAGGACTCTACGCTAGATCACTGCATGGCGCCCGGCAATCGGCGAGACAGCACAGCGAGGTTACTATTTTATCAGGCAGTGCCCGATGACTGACTTATAAAATGTAAGTGATAAATTCATTGACCCTATAAAAATAAGGTTGTAGGCTGCGTGTGAGCAGAGCTTGAGGGAGACCGGAGGCTTGCTCCGCAGCGGGAGCGTCAGGAAGTTTCCGCGTGATCTTTTCGTCCCGACCGCTATCTGGTATCAACCGAGGGCGACGCAATGAGGCATACGCAAGCGACGGCATCGCCGTCCGAGAGAGGAGCCGCGCTTTGAACTACAACCTGGCCGCACGAATGGAACGCGTCAAACCTTCAGCAATACGCGATCTGTTGCGATACGCAAATGACCCCGACATCGTTTCCTTCGGTGGCGGATACCCGGATCCGACGACTTTTCCAATCCATGAGATTGGCGCGATCTATGCAGATCTCGCCGTTCCGGGCAACGCGGGTGCCTTCCAGTACACGGTCTCCGATGGGCTGCCGAAGCTGCGCGGACAGATTGCTGCTCGGATGGCTGCGGACGGCACACCGACCAACATGGAAGAAGTGCTCGTCCTTCAGGGCGCTCAACAAGGCCTCGACCTCGTGGCAAAACTGCTCCTGGACGACGGCGATGTGGTCATTACTGAGAACCCGACGTTCCTTGGCGCAATGATCGCTTTCGCGCCTATGAAGCCCACGTACGCCGCGGTGGACATGGATGAGGACGGCATGTGCACGGACGCCCTCGATGCGATGCTCACCGCGAACCCCCGCGCTAAGTTCATCTACACCGTGCCGGACTTTCACAACCCCACCGGTATCACCATGACGCTCGAGCGGCGTCGCCGACTGCTCGAAGTCGCACAGAAGCATGACGTGATCGTAGTTGAGGACTCGCCTTACCGGGACCTACGCTATGAGGGCGACGCGGTGCCCACTATCAAAAGCATGGATACGGACGGCCGCGTCATCTATCTCGGCAGCTTCTCCAAGATTCTCACACCAGGGCTGCGTCTGGGCTGGGCGGTGGCCACTCCAGAGCTCATCCAGAACCTCGGACTTCTCAAGCTGGCAGCAGACACTCAGACCAGCACCATCAACATGGCGGTGGCGTCCGAGTTCCTCGATCGCTACGACCTCGACGCGCACGTGGCACGTGTAAACGTCCAGTACAGCGCCAAGCGGGATCTGTTGCTCAACGTCTTCGACTCGGCAATGCCTCCAGGCGTCACCTACACCCGGCCTTCCGGGGGATTGTTCACGTGGCTGACGCTGCCCGAGGGATTTGACGCGGCTCGCTTCCTGCTGGAGGAAGCGATCCCTCACGGTCGGGTGGCCTACGTTCCGGGCGGGCCGTTCTACCCGGACCGTGCCGAGCCGAACCACGCACGTCTTAGTTTCTCAAGCCTCGAGCGCGACGAGATGGTCGATGCGGCCAATCGGCTCGGTGCTTTGATCACATCCGCGGTCGACTCCGGCCGCTTCACGAAAGGAAAAGCTGCGTGAGTACGCACAAAGTCGCCATACTCGGCTCCGGCAACATCGGTTCCGACCTCATGATCAAACTGCTCAGCGGAGGCGGGTCGTTGGAACTCATCGCCTTGGTCGGCGTCGACCCGGCCTCGGATGGCTTGGCGCGGGCGCGAAACCTGGGAGTGACCGCCATTGATACCGGAGTGGCAGGACTAATCGCCATGAACGGCTTTGATGAGATCGAGTTCGTCTTCGATGCCACCTCAGCTAAGGCGCACGCTGAGAACGCGACGGCACTTGCTGAATTCGGAATCACAATGATTGACCTCACTCCGGCTGCCATCGGCCCGTTCGTCGTGCCCCCCGTCAATCTCCAGGAGCACCTAGGCGCCAAGAACGTCAACATGGTCACCTGCGGAGGTCAAGCCACGGTTCCCGTCGTCGCCGCAATCAGCTCGGTCACCACGGTGTACTACGCCGAGATTGTCGCTTCGATTTCTTCTCGTTCAGCTGGACCTGGTACCCGCGCGAATATCGACGAGTTCACGGATACCACTGCGCGCGCTCTCAGGGATGTCGGCGGAGCCGGGCGGAGCAAGGCGATCATTGTCCTGAATCCGGCCAAGCCGCCAGTGCTGATGCGCGACACCGTCCTGGCGCTGGTCGCTCCCGGTCACGAAGCGGAGATTACCGCCGCTGTCGAACGTATGGTCGAAACTGTGACTGCATACGTCCCCGGCTACCGCCTGAAGCAGTCTGTCCAGTTCGAGCGGATCGAGGACGTCAGTGAACTAGAAACACTCGCTCCCGATCTTCCCGAGGCCCTCGTCCGGGTCTCGGTCTATCTCGAGGTCGAAGGGGCCGCTGACTATTTACCGGCATTCGCCGGAAACCTAGACATCATGACATCTGCGGCCGTGCAGGTTGCAGAAGAGCTAGCGCGCGTCGCGGACGCGCAGAAGGAGGTCACGGCGCGATGACCCGTATCTACATCCAGGACGTATCTCTGCGTGACGGCATGCACGCCCTTCGCCATCGACTCCCGGTCGAGAAGGTCGCGGCGATCGCCGCAGCACTCGATGAAGCAGGCGTCGATGCCATCGAAGTTGGCCACGGGGACGGCATTGGCGGATCCAGCCTCACCTATGGAGTCAGCGGCTCGACCGACCGGGCATGGATCGAAGCCGCGGCATCGGTCGTGAAGCGGGCGCGCCTCACCACTGTCGTGATGCCCGGCATCGGCCGGATCGACGACATTAACGCCGCACGCGACTGCGGCATTACTTCGATCCGGGTATCGGTGCTGGGTTCCGAGGGGGACGTTGCGATCCAGCACCTTGAGCACGCCCGCCGGCTCGGCCTCGACACCTCAGGCTTCCTTATGATGTCCCACGCCATCGACCCGGAGCAGCTCGCGCAGAATGCCAAAATCATGGAAGCCGCGGGCGCCGAGTGCATCTTCATCGCCGACTCCTGTGGACGTCTCACTCCGAGAGATGTGACCGCCCGCGTCGATGCTCTGCGGCAGGCACTTCGTCCGGAGACCCAAATCGGAATTCACGCGCACGAAAATCTTTCCCTGTCGGTGGCGAACTCCTTGGCTGCTGTCGACGCAGGCGCATATCGCGTAGATGCTGCGCTTGCCGGACACGGGGCAGGGGCCGGAAACGCGCCGATCGAACCCTTCGTCGCCGTGGCTAACCTCTACGGTTACGAGCATGGCGCCGACCTGTTCAAGCTGCAGGACGCAGCCGATGACCTGGTGCGCCCGCTCCAGACGGTCCCGCTCCAGGTGAACCGAGAAACATCAACGTTGGGCTATGCAGGTGTGTACTCCAGTTTCCTGCGTCATGCCGAAGCGGCGGCTTCCCGCTACGGGCTCGACACCCGAGATGTCATCGTCGCGCTCGGTGAGCGCGGCCTGGTAGGAGGACAGGAGGACATGATCGTCGATGTCGCACTTGACTTGGTCAAAGTTCGACAGCCAGCTTAAATTTTGCCTAAGCCAGTGGAAGCGCGCCGTCGTCACCCAGAAGAGGTCTTAGTTGGACCGACTCCCATCCGAAACCCGCTATCCAGCTGGTCTACTAAAGTTCAATAAAAGACCTTGAGAGCCTTGTATTCCACGCGTATGCTCGACCCAGGCTTTCATTTAATAAAGAAAAACATGCATTCACCCATTGTCTGAAGCTTCCCCGGCTTCGGCGCACAAAACTTAGCGAGACACAAGATTTGCATCTTGCTGTATCTCGCGAGGGTCACTCAGAGGAGAAGAAAATGAACTCGCACAAGAAACTGGGCCGTTTGGGAGCCTTGGCCGCACTCGCAAGCGCTGCCCTAATGCTTGCCGGCTGCTCGGGTGGGACAGGAGCCGCTGCAGGTGAAGCGGCCTCCAACGATTTCGGGCTAAAGAACCCCGGCACCATCAGCGTCGGCATCAACGGTGACGCCAAGCCCTTCACCTACAACGAAGGCGGCAAGCCCAACGGTTTCGACATCGATCTGCTCGACTACGTCGCCAAGGATCTTGGCCTACAGGTCACATACACCTCCGTGGAGTTCGCGAACCTGCTCCCGGCAGTCTCCAGTGGGCAGTACGATCTTGGCGCTGGATCGATCTCGGTTACCGAAGAGAGGCGCAAGAGGGTGGACTTCACCGACGGCTATTTCCTGCCGGTGTACTCCATCGTCACCAAGGAAGGTGCCGGCATCACGGACGCTGCAGGTCTCAAGGGCAAGCGTGTCGGATTCACCCAGGGCTCTTGGATGGATGCCTACGCGACGAAAAACTACACCGAGTCGGAGTTGGTCCGCTTCACCGACAACACCCTTGCTATGACGGGGTTCCGCAACAACGCAGTTGACGCTGTGCTCATCGATCTCCCCCTGGCGCAGGAATTCATGGAGAACAACCCGAAGGACGGGCTGACCGTGGCATTCGAGATCGCCGCGGAGGACGCTCCAGCCGCTTTTGCGCTCCCGAAGGACCGCACTGCGCTGCAAAAAGCCATCAATGAGAGCATTGCCAAATCGGTAGAAGACGGAAAGTATCAGGAGATCTTCAAGAAGTATTTCCCGGACCAAGAAGTGGCTGACATTTCGGGACTCAAGGGCTAAGCGCTCTGGTTCTCAAGATGAACATCTTTGACAACTTCTTCAACTTTGAGGTCATGCTCAAAGCGCTCCCCGAAGTTCTGACATACGGCTTCCTGAACACGCTTTTGCTGTCGCTGTTCGCCATGATGATCGGGCTGGTGGTCGGGCTGCTCCTGGCAATCCTTGGCGTGAGCCAGAACTCGTTCCTGCGAGCGATCGCGCGGGTGTACACGGATTTGTTCCGAGGGCTGCCTGCAATCCTCACGATCCTCGTGGTCGGTTCCATCCTCGCTCAGCCCCTGTCGGGGCTCACTAAAGGCAACCCCTACGTGCTGGCGATCATCGCACTCGGACTTATCGTCGGCGCATACATCGGCGAGATCTTCCGGGGGGCCATCCAGTCGGTCGATCCAGGGCAGATGGAGGCTAGCCGTGCCTTGGGTGTCTCATACGGCACGTCGATGCGCCGGGTCATCGTACCCCAAGCTGTCCGGACGGTCTTGCCGTCACTGATGAACCAGCTCATCGCCGTCATCAAGGACAGCTCACTCGTGTACGTGCTTGGTCTCACCGCCGGTCAGCGAGAACTGTTTCGCATCGGCCAGGACGCATCGATCACCAATGGGAACCTGTCGCCTCTCGTCCTCGCAGGCGTGTCCTACCTCCTGATCACGGTCCCGCTCACGCATCTCGTAAACGTCGTGGACAAGCGCATGCGCAAGGGGAAAAACGTCAAGGCTGTAATCGATCCAGAACAGGATCTCATGACCGGAACGATCAAGGTTCAAGAGCGAGGTGTATGAAATGACGATGGCATCAGGCGTCGAAACATCGCACAAAGTCCGTCCGGTGGTGCTCAAGTTGAAAGGCTTGCAGAAGTGCTTCGGGGAGCACAACGTCCTCCGAGGCATAGATTTGGAAATCCGGAAGGGTGAGACTGTGTGTGTCATCGGTCCCTCCGGTAGTGGGAAGTCCACTGTCCTGCGCAGCATGAATCGACTCGAAGAACCGACCGGCGGATCTATCCTTCTGAATGGAGAAGACACGGCAGCAATGTCGGTCGATGTGCTGAGGCAGAAGGTTGGCATGGTGTTCCAGCACTTCAATCTCTTCCCCCACATGACTGTCGAGGGGAACATCATGATGCCCCTCTGCGAGGTAAGAAAGCTCGGGAAAGAAGATGCTCGGCAGATCGCACTAGCACGGCTTGAAGATGTCGGACTCAAGGAGAAGGCGCCGTTCAATCCTGCGAGCCTGTCCGGAGGACAGAAACAGCGAGTGGCTATCGCACGGGCTCTGGCGATGGAGCCCGCGCTGATGCTGTTTGACGAGGCAACCAGCGCTCTGGATCCTGAGCTCGTGAAGGGTGTGCTCGGCTTGATGCAGCGACTTGCTCAATCGGGAATGACGATGGTCGTCGTGACTCACGAGATGGAGTTCGCTCGGAACGTTGCCGATCGCGTCGTCTTCATGGACAAAGGAATGATCGTCGAGAGCGGCACCCCCCAAGAGGTCTTCGAGCACCCGAAGACCGAGCGTCTTCAAACGTTCCTCAGCCAGGTTCTGTAATGCCACGACGGCCGGGGCACTGCGTGGTTTCCCCGTTCTGACGCAGTGCCCCGGCCGTTCTCACCTGTCCATCAAGTCATGCACCTGCTCGGAAATGAGTGACATGGTCGTCGGCGCTGTCCCCCCGATGCTGACCTGTATTCCAAGGTGCGTGCTGGTGCTGGGATGCCAAGCGGAAACAAGTCACGAATTTTCGATATCTGCTGCCCCCCATTGCTTCCGGGAGGGCGAACGATGATGCGGTCCGCATGGGCTTCAAGAGCAAGGAACCTAAATGGACATTGAAAACTGGGAAAACTTGCAAGGGCAGCAAGTCCTCATCCGAAAAAATGGAAAACTGGTCCGTAACGGCCTGGTTGAAGAAGTGGCACCCGGTGGGGACGCCCTATGGATCGAAAATTACGGTGCAGATCTTCGTCAGCTTTTTCTAAAAGAGGAAGGGTACTCGGTTGAGCTAAGCCCGCCTCTTAAAGGCATGTAAGCTTCGCCGTTCAGTAGCGGCGACGCAACGATTCGCGAAATCTTTGTTAATACCCAGCGCCTGGCGGCGATTGGACGGATGCTGTTCGAGCAGGCCGAGTCACCAGGCCCCGCTGACGGACATCCACCCCCCGCACCTGGTTAGGAGCGAACGGATCAGGACACCATTCCTATTTCCTGTGCCTCTCCGGACCACTTTAGACAGAACCTGAAGCTTGGGATCCTGGTTAGGCCGCTCAGCTCAACGCCTGGTGGTTGGCAGCCCTCTCGGGCCTGAGTAGGGGACGGGTGAGCATGCTGGCAGAAAAAGCGCCAGAGTGCAACCCCCTAGAACAAGGTCGGGACCGGGAACCCTAATTACATCCCCGGCCATGCCCACCTCTTTTGTTCACCAGCACCAGCACGAAAGGGCTACGAACCGTCGTTCGGGGTTTTTCTAAGCGCAGCGGAATTATCGGCCCCGGTAGTACGGGCCGTGTGTGCTGCATTGTGGATGCCACACCTGCTGGGAACCGGCTGCATCCAAATGCAGCCAAACATTGATACTCGTGCCAGAAAGGGCTAAAGCTCCATGGAAAGCACCACCGTCAACACGGCTTTGAGATTTCAGCAATGCTCCCAAGCGCATCTGCCGTCACGAGAAAAGCGATGATGCCCTTCCTACCAAGGGAGCGGTGGCACTCCGGCGCAGACGAGTACAGTGTGGTCCTTCTGGGTGTGATGTATCCGATTGCAGTCCCGAAACGCAACCAGCGCCCACAACAAAACCGGCCGCCCGTACCACAAGATAGCCTCTTCAACTGGAGGAGCACAGACCTCGTCTTTTACGACCCCATCCTTGCCGGTGACATCCCGAAGCCGGATCAAAGCGGGACTTCTCAGCCAGACGCTGAACGTACTTGGACATCGAAACGACAAAAGAAGCTCTTTGGCAACGGACATCTGAGCCGCACGGCTTCTATTGAAGCCGTAGCTCGCGATCTGGTGTTCCTTTCCCTGGGATCAAGGACCAAAGCCGCACCTCTCAACATGGCGCCATCAACTCTCGGAGAGCACACTGCTCAGACCTTGACCCCTTCACCCATTCCCCGAGCCGAACCTTGCGGATCAGCCGATAGATACTGTCAAGAGACCCTTAAGAGGTTTCGATGAGTTCTCGGCTAAACTACTCCGCCACCCGTGGGTGGAGCACCTCTATTCCGGCTCCGGTGCTAATGATCACCGCCGTACTATCCGTTCAGTTCGGCGCAGCCCTGGCCCAGACCCAGTTCGAAGTCGTGGGTGCCACCGGCGCAACGTTTCTACGGTTGATCTTCGCCGCAATCATCCTGCTGGTCACCGCCCGACCAAAGGTCAGGGGATGGAAGCTGGAGCAGTGGGCAGCGGCAACAGTGCTGGGCGTCGCCCTGGCTGGAACGAATACCCTGTTCTATTTGGCCATCGGTGAGATTCCGATAGGTGTCGCCGTGACCCTCGAATTTACCGGGCCCCTTATGCTTGCCCTTGTGCAGACCCGGCGCCTTACCGACGCCGCATGGGCGCTGTTGGCGTTCGCCGGCGTCGTTCTCCTGGGGTATGACGGCGGCAGCGTCCTCTCGCTAGCCGGTACACTTTTCGCACTCGGCGCGGGCGCGTTTTGGGCTGTCTATATCCTGGCCAGTGCACGCGTCGGCCAGATGGTGCCTGGCGTCCAAGGTCTGGCAGTATCAATGGCCATAGGCGCGGTCATCGCGTTGCCTTTTGGTGCAATGGCCGCCACAAGCGGAGCGGTCGTCTCGCCGCCAGTGCTAACTGTGTTTGTGGGTGTGGCGTTGCTGGCCGGCGTGCTTCCCTATGCGCTGGAGATGCTGGCGCTGCGGCGGCTGTCCACCCGAGTCTTCGGTGTCCTGTCCGCCCTGGGCCCGGCTGTAGCTGCCCTCGCTGGCTTGCTGGTGTTGGGCCAAGTACTTGGTCTCCGCGAGATCATTGCACTGGTTTTGGTCACCGCCGCGTCAGTCGGTGTCACGGTCGGCATACGACAACCGCGTGTCGACAATTCAGCCTCCTTCCCCCGCCGCGAGCAAATGGATTAAACGTGTGCCTGCCCCAGCTGCTCACCCAGTCGGCGCAGCAGCGCCTGACAAGATCGGCGACTTGGGCACCGCTCGCTACCCATACGGCACAGAGTTGAGCCTATTGGGCAGCACCGATGGGTTATCGGGATGAGTCTGCGTAACGCACACACCCCAATCTGACTCTCCTCGACCTGACCTTGAATTTTTGTACGACAGGCCCAGGGAACCAACCACATATGTAGTCGGATGGGAGCTTCCGCTTTACCAGACGAGAGAACTGCAAGCGGTACGTGTGACCCGGCAGGAAACCACATAAACGGCAATTCCGACCGTACACGCCGGTCGACCTAGTAAAAGGAGGACTTGTGTCCTACAACTTGCATGAACCGGCAGCCAACGCTGCCTTCTCGCTGACAAGCGGCGGCCTCTTCTCAAACCCGGCGCTTCCTCTTTCCCTTGAAGTCATCGCTTTAGAGGATTCCCAAAGTAGGGACGAGAAGCTAAACCGTGTCATCAGCAGGCTCATACCCGCCGCTCTTGAACACAGGCAGGGCATCCTGGTCATACAACACAATTACGGCAAGTACACCGTTCGCGTCGACCACGAAGTGCCATGCGGCACAACTCGGGAGTCCCGCTAATAGATCGCGCAAAGGTGAACTAGAGGACATCACAACTTGGGTGTGCGCCATCAATATAGCCTCGAGGACAAAGTTCCTCTGAGTGCCAGCTGCGGCTGAACGCATTCCCTTGAACCATCTACCCGTGTGAGTGGGAGTTGTCTCTTCTATATGAGTTACACCCCAGCCTGACGTAAAGGCGGTCTCACAAGGGAGGATTCACCTGCCGGATGGGGCTTCGGTCTTGTTCTCAGACACCTCTCGAGCCGCAAGAGGGGTCTTCGTCAGCTCCTGCCGCAAGCGAGTCTCATCGAGTGCCGATTCTTTGGCCTCCTGACTTGGCTCATTTGCTTAGTGCGTGAGTTTTGGGCTCCGGATGGCGTCGAGAATGACCTGCTGCTCGGTGCCGATGTCGGGGGCGAATGTTTGGTTGGTGCCGTTGATGGTGATGGTCGCTGAGCGTAGGGGCCGGAGTTGTCGGATGACGTTCCGCACCGCGAGGCCTGTCCGGTTCTGGACGGCCCGGGAGACGGCAAGCGCTGTGAACACGATGGTCAGGTGGGCTTCGATCGCGTCGCGGGTGCGGTGGAACATGGGTCTGGCGCGCAGGTCTGTTTTGCTCATTCTGAAGGACTGCTCGACATGCCATAGGTCGTGGTAGGAGCCGATGACTTCCCCTGCGGTCATGATGTTTGCGGGGATATTCGTCACGTACCCTTTCAGGCCGGCCAGTTGCCTCGCACGCGTCAGTGATGCCTCGTCGAGGCTGCGCGCCCCGCCGGAGGTCCTGACGAACCTCGGGGTCCGGGCCGTCTTCTGGCCCTCGATGACCTCGCGGGCCCGGTTCTCCTGGGCCGTGAGCGTCTTGTTGTCATGAACAGCTCGCTTGCGGGAGTACGCCCACACGGCACGCCAGGAGCCCGGGTGCTGCTCTGGGTCCCAGACGGGTTCGGCGCGCAGGTCGGGGTTGTTCTCGCTCTTGTGACCTGTCCTGGGGGTGATGGTATCGATCAGCTGCCCGTCGATGAACGCGTCGCCGTGCCACCGAAAATGCGAGGCCAGGTCATTGGGAGCCTTGGTCATTCGGGAGCCGACGATAAACCGCAGGTTCGCCTCGTCCAGCTCGCGCAGGTTCCCCGCCGAAAGCATGCCCGCGTCAGCGACGACGACCATGTCGGCCAGGCCGTGGCGGGCCTGGAACTGCTTGATAATCGGGATCATGGTTGCCGTCTCGGCCTTGTTGCCTTCGAAACAGCCGATCTCCAGCGGAAACCCACCACGGTCAACGAGCAGACCGACAACGATCTGAGGATCGACGCGGCGTTCCTTTGAGTAGCCGACCTTGCGCAGCTCGTCTTCCTTCTCCGCCTCGAAATACAGCGTGGTGACGTCATACAGCACCAGGGAAACATCCCCGCTGGTACTGGCATGCTCGAAACACCAGGTCGCAACCTGATCCCGGTATTTGCCCGCAGCGGCGCGGGCGAGAGTGCGCTTCATGGTCGCGTAGCTAGCAGGGGCCTGGCCCAGGTCCCGCAGGACCCTGCCGGCATCCAGCAGTGAGCTAGGTTCGACGACCCGGGCGATCACCAAGTCCCGGAACACCTCATCCTCAAGGCCGTCAAACCCCAGCGCCGTGAAGACGCTGGCCAACGCACCGAACAGGACGCGCGAGTCCGTGCCAACCACGCGGGCAGGGCCGGTGCGCCCAGATGGTGCTGCAGTGCCGGCGAGATCGAACAGGCCCGGATCGCTGGCCGCAGCGACCAACCCCAG
Source organism: Pseudarthrobacter sp. TE3704 (assembly GCF_056279405.1). Lineage (NCBI taxonomy): Bacteria > Bacillati > Actinomycetota > Actinomycetes > Micrococcales > Micrococcaceae > Pseudarthrobacter > Pseudarthrobacter sp. TE3704. The sequence goes on along the minus strand of NZ_JBWCCJ010000007.1, from coordinate 107,908 downwards.
CGCCGGAGGCGTGGGCTCAACACCGAGTTCCAGGACGCCCTGCGCAGGGTTCTCCAGCAGCTCGCGGGCACGTGCCAGCAGCACCCCGAGCTCAGCCTCCGTATGCGCCGAACCGACGTGCTCAACGATGCACTGCCGGCCCCGCACATACTCAGCGATCTGCACCCCGGTCGCGCCCGAGGCCGTCCGCACCCTCCTGATGAATGCCACACGGCGACACTAGAACAAAACCCATTAGTGCGTGAAAAACCGCCCACCCGCCAACATCACCGCAGGTCAGTGACCTGCGCTCCCGCCAAACCGCAGCCCGTGAGCCAACTCAGGTCAGACACCTCTCGAGCCGCAAGAGGGGTCTTCGTCAGCTCCTGCCGCAAGCGAGTCTCATCGAGTGCCGATTCTTTGGCCTATGTCGATGATTCTCGGGCTACCGCACCTCGGTTTCCTGCCATTCGACTGTCAGGGTGGGATTTGAGAACATCATGAGGGACTGTCAATAAACGGAAATTTCACCCTATTCTGACGCCACGCCGATCGTTCCTTCGAGTTGCGCCTGCCAGGTGAGCGTTAGAGGGCAGGCGTTCGTCTTACCTTCCGGGACGAATTCCCGGTTACGAGTTGCCCGCGACATTCAAGAGCCATGTCAGCAGCGGTTCCTTGGGCCTTCCTTTGGCCGACCGGACTGGTGACTATAAGGTGCACAAGAAAAGCCCCGGACCGTGGTCCGGGGCTTTGAGGTCGGCTATCGCTCGATCGTGACGCTGAGGTCCAGATGGATGTCAACAGTGGCGAGACGGTCCTGGAGGAAGCGTGCAAGGCTCGCATCAGTCGCGGTGTGTGCGCCCTTCGGGACGGCACCGCGGAAAACAGCCTGGTATTCGTGGACCTGAGCACGTCAAGGGGCGCCCAGTGCCGGTGTCCGGCGCTCAGTCGTTCAATGTCAGTGCGGAAGGTGCCGCGGTGGTCATTACGGGCTGACGCGCGCATGGTGAGGGGAATGAAAGCTGTGGGCAAGAGGGCCCTTTCGAATGAGGCAGCCAACGGTCAGCGGCCCCATCAGCAACAAGGCGCTGGAAGGCTTGCCTATTCCTTTTTCGCTCCATCTGCGTCAACCAGAGCAATTCACCATGTGTTCGAACCTGGCATCAACCCTGCCCGGACCTGCAATGGCGAAGCTCTAGTCAAACAGCGGTTGAACGGAGCTTTGGTCCGTGGTGTGCCGGAAGACCTTAGGATTCCGTGTGAGCTGGGCGGAGTCGGTGCTGATAGCGGATGTTTGTCACCGCTGCTGCTCGCAGTCACGACCTCCATGGCACCGGCGAGCCCAAATGGCACGCCCGTTCACTGGGCCGCCACTCTTCTTCGGCAGGCTCATGAAAAGCAAACAAGCAACCGGTTGCCAATGACTCGGCCTTTGTGGTTGAATGGGTGGCAAGATGTTGCCGCGCGTTGGTCCGAGGGCGATGGAGGGCTGCACCAGTGGCTGCGGTCGCATCAGCGCTGCCCCGCTGAGCGGAAAAGATCGCGCCGAGAGAAAGTAGCTGTCTTCCATGAGTACTCCTATCCTTCCGGGATATCACCCCGACCCTTCGATCTGCCGGGCGGGTGATGAGTACTTTCTGGTTAACTCCACCTTTGAATACTTCCCTGGAGTCCCCATCTTCTCGAGCCGTGACCTGCTTGACTGGCGCCAGGTGGGAAATGTGCTCGATCGTGAGAGTCAACTCAACGTACGTACAGGTATCGAAGGGGCAAGTGGAGGCATCTACGCACCGACCATCCGCTTCCACGGTGGCCGCTTCTGGATGACGACAACCAACCTGCATGACGTGCGTGAGGGCCATCTCATCGTCTCGGCAGAGCATCCCTGCGGCCCCTGGAGCGACCCTGTATTCACGGCTGGCCTCATTGGCATTGATCCCGACCTCGTTTGGGACGAAAAAGGTGACTGCTTTATAACGTGGTCTGATGTTGTGCGCGGTGGCATATCGCAGGCGAAGATTGATCCGCAGACTGGACGCGTGCTGTCCCAACCGCAAGAGCTCTGGCGTGGCACGGGCGGCGCCCATGTGGAGGGACCGCACGTTTATGCAAGGAACGGCTGGTGGTACCTCCTGGCAGCGGAAGGCGGCACTGCGGCTGGCCATATGATCACTGTCGCTCGGGCGCGAGCAATTGACGGCCCGTACGTTCCCAACCCAGCGAACCCAATTCTGACGCACCGCAGTACCGCCGATCCGGTGCAAGCTGTCGGTCACGGTGACCTTCTCGAGCTGCACGACGGAGGATGGGCGTTGGTGCACCTCGGGATCCGTCCCCGCGGGTCCTTCCCGAAGTGGCACACGAACGGGCGCGAGACTTTCCTCGCCGGAATTGACTGGGTGGATGACTGGCCGGTCGTGGTCGAGGACCGCTTTGTTGCACCGGACCTCAACACGTCGTTCGAAGACCGTTTCGCCGGCGACCGGCTGCACTCAAGGTGGATTTCCCCGGGAGTCAATCCCGCCTCTTTTGCCGAACCGGGTGATAACGGGCTTGAACTGCGGGCCGGGCGCGATCCCGGCTCTGCCCAAGCAGAGCGCATGCTTGGCGTTCGTGCGAGGGATCTCGAATGGAGCGCAAGCGTGCACGGCATCGGTGACTTTGCCCTGACCGTGCGCATAGACGACCTTCACCAGGCAACCGTGCAGCGGGTAGGCAGCAAGGTAACGGCTCGGGTCGTGATTGGTCCAGCCGATCAAACTCTAGCTGTGCAAGATGCAGTCCCCGAAGATTGGGCGCTCACGATTCGCTCCGTACCCTTTGGCGGCCAGCCAGGTCAGCGGCAGGGGCCTGATCGCCTGATTCTCGGCGTGGGTGCCGGAGATGCATTCCAAGAAATCGCTTCCGTCGACGGCCGTTACCTCTCAACCGAGGTGGCCGGCGGATTTACCGGTCGGCTAATCGGAATTGAGGCTCTCGGCTCCGACGCCCTGGTCAGTTGCTTCGCCTACAGTTCGCCCTGACACCTCGTAGATATAGAGCAGTTGCCCCGCTAAAGCTGCAGGCGGCTGACTAAACCAGTCGGGTACGGAAAGGGCGACCCCCCGATTCCATTCAGCGCCCCGACCTTCTCGCTGATCGACACGACCTTCGGCTCCGCGTCCGCCCGCGCTCCCCCGCGCCGAGCAACACCCTATGCCCGGTGAAGGACGTCCATCTACAGAACTTCGAGGGAAATAATGAGTTCTTCAATCACGGAACCTGAACCGGCACTTGCCCGGAAGCGCGTGCGACCAAATCTCGTCGTGACCGTTCTTGCTTTCGCTGGCATGGGGGCCTCCTTTATGCAGACGATCCTGATTCCGATACAAGCGAAGCTCCCGGAACTGCTCAACGCAAGCCGCGAGGATACCGCCTGGGTCATCACCGTCACGCTGTTGGCCTCAGCGATCTGTACACCCATTTCCGGCAAGCTCGGCGATATGTATGGCAAGCGCCGCATTGCTGTGATCCTGCTCGGGCTGCTGATCGCCGGTTCGATAATTTGTGCATTAGCCCCATCTGTGACATCTCTGATAGTCGGCCGCGCACTGCAGGGCACCGGCATGGGTGTGATTCCCCTTGGAATCGCGATTCTTCGTGACACTCTTCCGGCAAAGAAGCTTGGTTCTGCCATTGCTTTGGTCAGCGCAACCCTCGGGGTTGGTGGAGCCCTGGGCCTCCCGGTCAGTGCACTGGTGACCGAGAATCTTGACTGGCATGTCCTCTTCTGGCTCGCGGGCGGCATAGGGGCAGTATCGCTGGCTCTCTATCTGCTGGTGATACCTGCAGATCACCCGCACTCGCCGGGCCGGTTCGATGTCGGTGGGGCTATCGGACTCGCCATCGGCCTCGTCGGGTTACTCCTGGCCATTTCGAGAGGTAACGGATGGGGGTGGTTCAGTGCTCCAACCCTTGTATGTTTGGGCGGCGGGCTCGTGGCAATCCTGATCTGGGGCTGGTACGAGTTGCGGCACAGCAATCCGCTCGTCGACCTCCGGGTAAGTTCTCGTGGCGCGGTACTCATGACCAACCTCGCCTCAATGGCGATGGGTTTCGCATTGTTCTCCTCCAGCATCGTCTTTCCCCAAATGTTGGAACTGCCCGAACATGCCGGCGGTCTGGGACTCTCCCTGCTGAATGTGAGCCTGATCCTTATGCCTTCGGGGTTGGCGATGCTCGCGATGTCACCCGCGGCGGGACGCCTGGAGCGTCTTATCGGCGCCAAGCCGCTATTGGTTGCCGGTGCCGTGATTATCGCGGCGTCGTATCTGGCTGCCGTCCTTGTCGAGGCCGATGCTTGGCTGATCCTAGGAATAAATACCGTTATCGGCATCGGTATTGGCCTCGGCTATGCCGCGATGCCAACCCTGATCATGGGTGCGGTTCCCATCAGTGAAACGGGCGCGGCAAACGGCCTGAATACGCTGATGCGTTCACTGGGGACAAGCATTGCCGCGGCCGCAGTGGCTGCGGCACTTGCCAACACCGCTGAGGGGGCTTCTGGTGGAGCTGTGCCGACTGAGGCCGGTTTCGACCTTGCCCTACTCCTGGGACTGCTCGCAGCTGTCCTCTGCGCCGTGACGGCAGCCCTTATTCCGAACCCTCCCCGGGTAACGGACGAGGAGCCAGCGTTGCCGGCGGAGGCATTGCAGGGGCGATGATTCACCGCCCCTTGTCTTTCGATCATGGATTTCGGCTCGTCCTGCCGACGACTTGGTGGGCGGGTCAGAAGCTGCTTCCTGTGAAATGGAGCTGTCAGTAGGTGGGCGAGGGCTTGAAGGGGAGCCATTGGAGTGCAGGGCAAGTAACTAGCCGCTTCCCGGCAATCGCCACAGGACTCAGGTGTTTCATAGCGCGCTGGTCACCCCTTGTCAGCGCGCATCGGGGTACTTGCACATCCAAGCGGAGCGAATTGTGTGGCGCGTCCACAATCTTTAGCAATCGGTTGCCAAAGTTGCCCTCTTGTTGGTTCAATGGTGGTTAACAATGTCTGCACGATCCTGGAGTCTTCAATGTTGAAACCACGCGCTACACAGAGCCGCAACCTGTTCAGCCTCGACGGGCTATGGAGGTTCAGTATTGAAGAACCTGCCTCCAATGCCCTCCTTCCAGGCAAGCTGGAGGTGCCTGTGCCAGCGAGTTACAACGACCTTTTCCTGGATCCTGCTATACGCGACCATGTGGGTCTCGCGTGGTACCAGCGGGCCGTTATCGTCCCTACTGTATGGTCCGGGGAGCAGATTCTCCTGCGCTTTGACGCAGTGACTCATGCTGCCGTCGTGTTCGTTAACGGGCGTCAGGTGGCTGAACACGTGGGCGGCTATACACCGTTTGAAGTAGACCTCACCGCAGAAGTAGAACCCGGCGAGGAGTTTCGACTCACCGTCGGTGTTGATAACCGACTGACCAACGTCACGATTCCCCCAGGAACCATTACCGTCGACAAGAAGGGCCGGGAAAAGCAGACATACCTGCATGACTTTTACAATTATGCGGGCATTGCTCGATCGGTCTGGCTATACAGCAGGCCCCAGACGTCCCTCACGGACGTGACAGTGGTTACCCGCGCGGAGGGATCCGACGGGTACATCGACTACGACACTGTCGCGGAAGGTGATGCCGAAACCCGCGTAGTCGTTAGAGATGCCCAGGGTGTGGAAGTGTCTTCCACAACCGGTGCCAAAGGAACGCTCCGAATTCCTGATGTCACCTTGTGGCAGCCCGGAGAGGGGTACCTCTATGACCTCGAAGTGCAGTTGCTCAACAATGACAAAGTCATTGACTCGTACCCTGTTTCCGTTGGTGTGCGAACCGTAGAAGTGCGGGGCGCCCAATTTCTCATTAATGGGGAGCCCTTCTACTTCACCGGGTTCGGCAAGCATGAAGACACACCTGTCCGAGGCAAAGGGCACGACAACGCCTACCTGGTCCACGACTTTCAATTGATGGAGTGGACGGGAGCCAATTCCTTCCGGACTTCCCACTACCCCTACGCCGAAGAAGTTCTGGAATTCGCAGACCGCCACGGGGTTGTGGTCATTGACGAGTCAGCCGGCGTGGGTATCAACCTCGGAGTCGCCGGTGGACTGACAGGTGGCGCTCCCAGCCCCACCTTCTCGCCGGAAGCATTCAATGAACAGACCCGCGCCAGTCACGAGCAACACCTCCGTGAACTCATTCAACGCGACAAGAACCATCCCAGCGTCCTGATGTGGTGCATTGCCAACGAACCCGCATCGAACGAGGAAGGGGCCCGGGAGTACTTTGAGCCGTTGGTGAAGCTCGCCCGGGATCTGGACCCGACACGGCCCTTGACATATTCGGCCGTGATGCTCGCACATTCAAAGAATGACAAGATTGCCGATCTCTTTGATGTTATCTGCGTAAACCGCTACTACGGCTGGTATGTCTTCACCGGGGATATGGAGACCGCGGAGGAATATTTGGAGGCCGATCTGAAAGGTTGGGCGTCGGAGTTCAAGAAGCCAATCATCATGAGCGAATACGGTGCTGACACCATGCCTGGGTTCCACTCGTTTTGGGACATGCCGTGGTCAGAAGAATTTCAGTCGCATTTCCTTGAGACTTACCACCGCGTTTTCGACCGTATCCCCGAACTCGTCGGTGAGCAGGTGTGGAACTTCGCGGACTTCCAAACCACCAAGGGTATCTACAGGGTGGACGGGAACCGAAAGGGCGTGTTCACTCGAGACCGGCAGCCGAAAGCTGCAGCGCATTCATTGCGAAAACGGTGGACTACCAACGGAAACATTAAGCCAAGCCCGCAGGTTTAAGGCTGCTGATCCACCTTCACCGTGAATCAGCGACTGGGTTAGCCCGTCCGGAGCGCAGTTTGACCAAGGCTGGGAAAGGCCTGCCAGGCCTTTCCCAGCTGCGTCGCCGGCGGCCCCTGCAGTGTTTCCTCTTCGAGAGCTCGTTGTGAGCTTCCCAGCTGGGCCGGTCGGCCGGAACGGAAATCTCCCTCGCCTTTGTCGGTGAGGCCGCCGGAATCGGCTGAGAACCACCCTCACCAAATTTGTTGGGCCTTTTGTCTCTCGAAACTCGATGAAGCGGGTTGGCCTAATCCTGCACCAGGAATGCATCCACGCTGTCGGCGCTGCCCGGGTCGGCCCGGCGGTCAGGTCCAGCACAGCATGCTCCCGAGGCACCGGAACGAAACTATGGCACTGGGCCTGACCGGCACGTCGGATGTGAAAGGCGGCTTTGCTCCAGCAGTACTCCTGGACTCCCCTAGGTTCCAGCCTTGCGCCCGGGGGCACGTTCGCCACCCTCAGCGCCAACGGATCGAGATTCTTTGGTAAGCCGGTTCCTTCAACAGGTGCTCCCCGGCCTAAGGGTGGCTGCTATCTAAACCAACGGGCTCTTTGCACTATGGCAGCTTGCCCGTTGCCACTTGATCCATGTTTGGGGCGGTTTCGGCATCCGCGCCCTTGAGAGGGCAAGTGGTCCGCCAACGTCTTCACGGGCAGCAACATGATGCTGACGGCGTGATTAGTGACCGGCGCGTCGGAGCAGTTCAATACGGACCGTCCGCAAAGTGTCCTTTGGGAACATGAAGTAGCGCTCGTCACCATTCAAAACCCGGCCGGGGCTCCACTGCTCGTTTCGGTACGTCCCCTCGGTCAGGGTGTTGAGCTCAACGATCGCATTTGGGCTGGAGAATTGCACCGATGCACCGCGGGCGACGACGAGGAATTCGTCCGGGGCGGTCTGAATGAGGAGGCCGTACCCAGTCTGGGATGCGGCAGCAGAGCCTGTTCCTTCCCCGAACATGCCCCGGGTGTCGAGCGGTCCGGAGATTGCGATGTCGTAATCCCCGAGCGTGACCTGCTCCTCTTGACCGGTCTCGACCCGGAAACCATGGATGGCTCTGGATGCCTGCGCCTGCGTAATGATCCTTTGCATTCCCTGGAGGACGGCGTAAGCGTCGAAGAGATCGTGCCCGTCGGGAACGTCCTCAATCCCGAAAGGGTGGAATCCAATCCCGCGGAATCGGCCGACAGTGAGGAACAGGAGTCCGGGATCGGGCCGCGCCTCGGGAACGAAAATTGGGTTGCCGGCGGCAGAGTAATCGCTCAGCGTGCACGCGAAGTCGTCGATGTAGATGTCAGGGGAAAGGAAATCCAGGCACGGCGCACCGATCTGCCAGATATCAATCATTCGCGCTACCGGCCCGCCGCTTGGGTACTGACCGGGTTCCTGCGCGTTCGGCTGCGGACCGAGCCAGGCATTCGTGTACACCGGGAGCGGGTATTCCGCGATCCCGGCCTCGGCGACTTGCCCTACAAAGCGGCTGAAGGCCCAGCTCATGAACAGTTCCTCCGCATCCCGGCCCTCGCCGAAGACTTCCGCCCAGGTGCCGGCAGCCCGCGAGCCGTTGCGCGCCCACAGCTCCTTTACCCACGGATGCAGATCATTTACGCGCGCGTCCAGGCCCGACAGCAGTTCCGGGGGAACAGGTCCTGCCCACACCCTTTCGGCAAGGGCGCTGCGGTCACGGCTGTCACCGAGCAGTCCGACTTCGTTCTGCACCTGCACAGCGATCACAGTGTGTCGGGGATCCACTTCGCGCAGATGGCGCATAAAAGCGGCGAACGCTCGGGCATCGGCTTTGAGCAGCTCACCGCCGAAGACGCTAAGGACGGGACCATCAATGCTGAAGCGGCCGCTAAGCAGCCGCTCCGGATCGCGCTGCGCGCGAGGGAAGCGCCCTTCGTCCCGCCGGACCCAGGTCGGTGCGTAGGCGGAATCGGCGTTCTTGTACGAACCGAACCAAATGAGGATCAGCCGCATCCCGCGTGCCCGGGCCTGCTCGATTTGATCATCGACGGCAGCGAAGTCGAATCTTCCCTCTTCCGGCTCGACGAGCTGCCAGCTGGCGGCGCCGATGACCGAGGGAACGCCGTTACGTTCGAGCCGATCCCAAATAGGCGCCATGTACGCCGGACTTGAGGGACTGGAGTTGTGAAGCTCTCCCCCTACGGCGAGGTACGGTAAGCCGTCGACCAGCAGGTGCGAGGCTAAGCCTGTACGCACAACACGCGGAATGTTTGACACGTCGCCGACCTCGGAAGGCCGGGGCTCGTGGTCGGTATCGTTGCTCAGCAGCGCCATGTGTGCCCCGTTGTTTTGGTCCTTGAATGGAAGTTGCATAAATTCTCATCCGATTGGCAACCGATTGTCAACTGTTTCCTCCTTTCCTGGTATGGGGAGTGTGCAGCCTGTTGTAACCCCTTTTTCCCCGAAGGCGTCAACTGCAACCCAGTAGTCGACACCTGCGTTCAGGGAGGGCAAGTCAAGGTAGGTGCGGTCGTGGACTTGCCAGCTGTGGTACAGCTTCTCAGGGTGAGAGCCGTAGCGGACGTTGTAGCCAGTAGCTTGTTCGGAAGGCTCCCATTCGATCCTCGCGGTGCGCCCGTCAATACGCTTTGCACGGGCAGAAACCGGGGCAGGGGCGGGGCCATCACCATGGCCGAAGACTCGAAGACCGCTGACCGCGAAGGGTCCGCCGAACGGGAGCCGGCCGTTGGTGACACGTACATACCGCCCGGGGCGGGGTTTATCGAGGACTATCAGCGCGTGGGGCCGGTCGCTGCCAGCGCCTCGGCTGTCGTGCAGTGCGGTCCAGGTGGTTTCGTCGATGGACGTTTCAACGAGGATTTCTGCCGGCTGGTGCTCCGGCATGATGCCCCGCCAGGAGTGACCCTGGTCGACACCTTCGGGTGCGCCTGGCGCGATGGTGCCGAGGTCATGGTCGGCCAGGTTGATCTGGAGGGCATGAATGGTTTTTGGTGCGCCGAGGTCGACGGTCAGGGACTCCCCGGGAGTGCATCCGGCAGCCGCCCACCAGGTCCGGATGTTCTCGTCGACGGCTTCGGACGGTTCATGTCCAGGTCTTGAGGATGTCGCCGTGGCTTTCGCCTTATAGGACAGCAGCATCCACTTTGGCGGCCCCCAGGGGTCGAAGGGGCCGTCCGGAACTTCGAAGGGGTAGTCGGCGAAGTTCTGGTTGCAGAACAGGACCCCGTCCTTGTCAAAGCCGGCGGGAAACAGGCCTATCCGTCGTTCGAATACGTCGTTGACGGAGATACGCATGGTGGACGCATGCCACCAGTTTCCGTGGCGGTCCTGGAAAGTGCTGCCGTGTCCGGCGCCGGTGATGAAGCCTCCGGGTTTGGCTGAAAATGGACTGTTTTCGGAGTAGCTGAAGGGGCCGAGCGGGGAACCGGCAGTGTAGTAACCGTCGGCGTAGGTGTTCAGTTCGGTGCCTGGTGCGGCGTACTGCAGGTAGTACGTTCCCTGCCGCTTTGTCATCCACGCGCCCTCAACATAGGGGGACGTTCCCATGAACTGAGCGACCAGCTTCTCCTGCTCTGTGACCGGTACTTTCTGGACGTAGTCCTCGCCAATCTGCTCCCAGCCGTGCGCGTCCGTGTCGGATGAGATCAGCGGGAGCGGCTCGCCAGTCTGGCTGAAGGAGTCGTTGACCTGGACACCCCAGAGCGGCGTTTTGTTGTCGCAACCCCAATAGAGGTATCTGGTGGAATCATCGTCCTGAAAGAGGTGGGGGTCCCAAAAGGAAAACGTTCCCGGCGTAATCTCGGTGAAGTCGTCGGCCAGCGGGTCGACGCTTCGGAAAAAGGGGCAGTTACCTTCCTTGCGGGAAGCGCTGATGTAGAGGGCGCCGTCGACCTCCCTGACGTCCGGAGCGTAATCGAGGGCGGGCAGCTTGTCCGTTGTCTGGTACTTCCAGGTCACTAGGTCGGCGGAGTGCCAGAATCCGGCGGACATTGAGGCGAACAGGTAGTAGCGCTGGCGGTATAAGACGATTGAGGGGTCTGCGGCTTCACGGTGAACCGTTCGACGCGGTTCTCCGATCTTCATGCCCCTCACTTACGCCTGAGTAGCGGATGTCCTGATACCGGTAGGCGAGGTCCAGGGGATTGCAGATGATGCGCGCGGTATCGGTCATTGGGCTTCTGGATTCTGTCGTTACGTGTTGCGGGTTTGAAAGAGAACGAAGCACCTGACGTTGGAGCCCCTTGGGGGGCGCCCGGGCTGCACCTCCTGCGGGGCAAAAACCGTCAGGAGGTGCAGCGACCCGGAGCCCTTGGGCCTCAGCGCAGGCGCTCCCCCGCCTCCTGCTGGCGGGGCAAGGTCGCTGGCTGAGCGCCGTCCGGCTTTAGATGGTCTGTCCCGCGTCGGCGAGGAGGGTGCTTCCGGTCATAATGGTGGACAGGTCGCTCGCGCAGAACAGAACGACACGTGCAATGTCGTCCGGGGTTCCGATGCGGCCGATCAGACTTTTGGTCATCACGGCCATCGTTCCGCCTGATTCGCTGGGCGGATGCGCTGCAGCTGCGGCCATGTTGCCCTCGGTGGGGACGAAGGTGGGGGCGACGCCGAGGACGCGGATGCCGAGGGGCGCGAATTCGAGTGCCATTTGCTTCGTCATGCCGCGGACGGCGTGTTTGGATCCGACGTAGGCGGATAGTCCCGGCGCTGTTCCTCCGAACCCGGCAGTCGAGACAATGTTGATGATGACTCCGCCGCGGCTACCACCGGTCATGTGCCGTGCGGCTTCACGGGAGCCGTTGAAGACCCCTCGGGTGTTCACGGCGAACACCTGTTCCCAAGTGTCATCGTGTGTTTCGAGGACCGGGACGCTGGGGAAGATGCCGGCGTTGTTCACCCAGATGTCGATGCCGCCGATCTCTTCGGCCGCAGCTGAAGCGGCGGTCCGGACCGATTCGGAGTCGGTGACGTCCATGGCGAGACCGAGTGCCCGCACGGAATAGCGTTCCGTGATTTCCTCCGCCGCGGCACGTGCCCTCTGCGCGTTGACGTCACCGATGAGGACATCGGCGCCTGCTTCTGCGAGCCGGAAGGCGATGGCCTTGCCGAGGCCTTGCGCGCCACCGGTGACCACCGCGGTCCGGCCGGTCAGGGACAGCAGGTCAGCTAGAGGTGTTGCGGAGACGTCGGCGAATGCGGTTGTCATGAGAGGACCTCGGCATCGAGTTCGTTGTGCTGGGCGACGCGTCCGAGCCAGGCAAGGCTTGGCTTGGGAGTGCGGGCGAAGGTGTCCCTGTCGACGGCGATCAGGCCGAACGTGGGCTCCCAGTGTCCCCACTCAAAGTTGTCCAGGAGCGACCAGTGGAGGTACCCGCGCACGTCGATGCCTTCAGTCATGGCCTCGTGGAGGTACTGCAACGCTTCGGTGGTGTAGCGGATCCGCTGGTTGTCATCGGCGGTCGCTATACCGTTCTCTGTGATGAGGACTGGCACACCACCTGTGATCTCCCATGCGTGGCGGACCGCCACGCTGAGTGCGTCGGGGCGGTATGCGGTGCCGACGAGGGTGTTGTCGGGGTGTGGGGGGTGCGGGACGAGGCCGTTTGCATCCACTTCCTGGCTGGAGTAGGCCTGCACGCCGACGAAGTCGTCGCCGCGGGCGCCCTCCCAGTAGACGTCTTCTTTGCCGTACCGGATCTCAAGCAGTTTCTCTTCACCGCCGGGCGCTGCGGTGAGCGCTCCGGCCGCGATGGTCCATCCGACCTTCGCGCTGGTGTTGGCACGGATGATTTCACGGGCCGCGTGGTGGATGGCCGTAAAGGTGCGGCCGATTTCGGGATCCGCGTAGGTGAGGAACTCGCCGTGTGACTTCTTCTCCTCCCCTTCTCCTTCCACGGTCGGGCTCTGCCACTGACCGCCCTGGTTCTGCTGCATCCGACGCATGGCAGTCATGATGGCGGCCTGCATGTTGGGTTCGTTCATGGTTACCACCCACTCGACGCCGTCGAGGATTTCCGTGGCGGCTTTGACGTAGCGCTGGAACTTCTCGGAGGCATCCGGGGCCAGCCAGCCGCCGTCGTTCGCGAACCATTGGGGGGTAGTGAAGTGCTGCAGCGTAACGACGGGAGTGATGTTGCGCTCGAAGCAGTACTCGATCATGCGGCGGTAGTGGGCAAGCTCGGCCTTGGAGAAGTGTCCGGGAACGGGTTCAATCCGGGACCACTCGAGGCTGAACCGGTAGGAGGTCAGGCCCGCGTCGGCGAGCAGGGCGATGTCCTCCCGGTACCGGTGGTAGCTGTCGCAGGCGTCTCCGGAGAGCTCCATGCCGGGCATTGTCAGCTCGCGTGCCCACCAGTCACTGTTGACGTTGTTGCCTTCGATTTGGTGCCCGGCAGTCGCGGCGCCCCATAGGAAGCCGTCGGGGAAAGTTGTCATGTCATCCTCTTCTGTGAGTGTTGTTGTGCATTGAGATTTCGGCAGGTTCTTCACACTGTCGCCGCGGAGCGGCGTGGGTCGGCGGCCCCTGCTTGCCGGAAGGCGCTGCCCGCACGGAATCTTCCAGGGCCAGCTGTGTATTCGGTGCCGTCGGGGAAGACGATGCGGGCGGACGTGCCTGCGGGGATGTCGGCATCGATGCGCAGCTCTTCGCCGTCGAGTTGCCAGTGCACCCTGATGGTTCCGTTGGGTGTCTCGTGCGAGCCCTGCGCCCACGTCAGGTCCGGGCCAGGGGTTGGCGCGATGACAATGGAGCGCCAGGCCACCGAATCCTGTGCCTGTCGCAGACCAAGGGTGTGCTCGTGGAGGAACCGGAGCACGGTTCCTTTGCTGTAGTGGTTCAGGGACTCATGGGCGTTGCCTTCGTCGTCGACGCCTTCCCATGCTTCCCAGATTGTCGTGGCGCCCTTGTCGACCATGTAGAGCCAGGACGGCGCGGTGCGCTGCAGGAGCAGCTCGTACGCGACATCCGCCCGGCCGGCCTCAACAAGGACGGGTAGGAGATCTCCGGTGGAAAGGAATCCCGTTCCCAGATGTGTGTCCGCAGAGCGGATGAGCGCGACGAGCCGGTCGGCCGCCTTCTGGCGGTCCTGCTCGGGCAGGAGGCCGAACGACAAAGCACGGACGTAGGCAGCCTGGGTGTCTGTGGCGGTTGTTCCGTCCTGGCGAAGGTAGGCGGCCTGCCACGCCTCCCGAACGTAGTCGGCGATTTTCGCGTACTTCGACGCATCCTCACGCCGCCCCAGGACTCGTGCGATCTGTGCGAGTGTGGCGGTGGACCGGTAAAGGTAAGCCGTTCCGACCTCGCCCTTATCTTGGGTGAACCAGGCCATAGGGTTGTCCTGGACGGGGTTGATCAGCTTCCCGTCCGCGTCACGCTTCTGGGGCTCGATCCATTCGCCCCAGTGGAACGTCCCGTCCCACAGGTACTGTTCGAAGGGCTCCGGCTCGGGAGACTGCTGGACGCGGGCATGGTGGCGGGTTGTGCGTGCCTTCTCCAGGGCCCACTGCACCCAGCGTTCCATGGCTTCCCAGTTTTCGGCCAGGACTACGTCGTCGCCGTACGCCTTGTAGAGTTCCCAGGGAACGGCCACGATGGCGTCCCCCCAGCCGGCGGAGCCGGTCATCATAGCGAACTGGTCATCGAGCTTGTTTTTGATGCGGCGGCCATCCGGGGAGAAATTGGCAATCCTGCCGTCCCCTAGCTGGTCATCCCGCACTGACCTCAGCCACTTGCGGCTGAACCCCAGGACGTCCCGCAGCCTGGTGGCTGTGGAGACAAACACCTGGTAGTCGCCCGTCCACGCCAGTCGCTCCCGCGTCGGGCAATCCGTTGGAACATCGACGGCGTTCCCGAGGAAACTCCACGCGCCGATGCGGTGCAGGTGGTTGAGGTCCTCGTTGCTGCAGGAAAATTCGCCGGTCCGGCGGAGGTCGCTATGGACAACCTGCATGGTCAGCGCCGCGGGATCCAAGGCAGCTCCCTCGCGGCTGATGCGGGCGTACTGGAAGCCGTGGACCGTGTGGCGCGGCTCGAAGACCGCGTCATCTGAGCCAGCCGTTACTTCGTCGCGCTGGGCGAAGATCCTCGTGGGCTCTCCGGGCCGGTGGGAATCGAGGTGGGCGGTTGAGAGGTCGCCGTCCGGGTCGACGTGTTCGCCGTACTCAATCACCGTGCGGGTGCCCTCAGGCCCCAAGTCCTCTAGCCGGATCCACCCGGATGCGTTCTGGCCAAAATCGGCAACCCACACCCCCGGCCTGAGCTCGTGAAAGCGCTCCGGGGGACGCGATTCCATGACACGCACCGGCGGGGCAGGCGACCAGTCGATCGCCGGCGCCTCAACAAGGCCGACGAGGGCTTTCACGGCCGGCGCGGGGGTGGATGTATGGTCGACGGTTTGCCCGTCCATGAGGTCTGCGCGGACCGTTGTGGACGGTGCGCTTGTCCAAGTGTTGTCCGTTACCACGACCTGATGAGTTCCGTCGGCCAGTTCCATGTGCAGTTCGGCGCGGGCTCCGAGCGTGGTGCCCCACCCGGCGGGGATCCGGAAGGCGCCGACTTGGCCCCGGTACCAGCCGTCAGAGAGTTCAATGTCGATCCGGTTGCGTCCCGGCTTCAGCGAAGACGTCACATCGGATGCCTGCGCGTAGAGTGTGCGGTCGTACGACGTTGAGCCTGGGGAGAGTTCCGCCGCGCCGACCGGCTGTCCATTGACCGCCGCAGTGTATAGGCCGAGTGCGGTGGCGTACAGACGGGCAGATTTCACGCCGGCGGGCAGCTCGAACTCCGTGGCAAGGATATGCGCAGGTCGTCGGCCGTAGCCAGGATCCCCGTGCTCCGCCGGGGAGATCCACGAGGCTGTCCAGTCCTGGTCGAGGAGTCCGGCTTCGAACGCAAACCAGTCAGACCACTGTGCAGTCGGGGCAGCAGGCCGGACGCGCCACTGGACGTGTTGTCGGCTGCGCAGTGCCTGCCAGGGCCAGGGAACGTACAGGTGACTAGTGGAGCTCGCCGCCGGTTGCGGCACGTCCTCGACGACTGCCTCAATCTCATATGCGGTCGCGGCGGCGGAACCAGGTTTCCAGGAAAGCCTGGGGGCAGGTCCGGTGACCGGGAACTGGTCTCCGCCGCTGTCGACGGTCAGATCGTAGGGCGCTTTGCCCATGTCTAGTCCTTCTTCCTTCAGTGGGGCTGGGCGACTATCGAACTGCTTTGACCTTGATCGCGATTACCGCACCGCCCAGCAGGGCAAGGACGGCGCCGGTGAGGTACAGGAGTGTGTAGTTCTTCTCCGCTCCTACGGCGCCCAGGGTGATGACGAGCGAAGCGATGAGCGGGGCGACGGCGCTGGGAATTTTCTGCGCGAAGGCCACGACTGCCATGTAGCGCCCGGTTTCGATGCGGTTGGGCAGGATGGCGAAAATGATGGCCTGATCGACGGTCGCGAACACGGCGATGGCGGTCTGCATGAGCACGGCCCCCACGATCAGCTGCGGCAACGACCAGGCAAAGGCCTCAGTCGCCGCTCCTGCGACAAAGAGAACCGCAGCGATGAGCACGAACAGGCGCCGGCGCTTGAGTTTGTCGGACAGGAATCCGCCCAGCAGTGCGCCGCCGGCGGCGGCGACTACGCCGAGCATACCGATGGTGGCGACGACGCCGGCGACTTCCCGGACGGGGAGTTCGAGGCGCTGTGCGTAGAAGAAGGTGCCGAAAGTGGTGTTGAAGTACAGGCCCATGAAGAACACGAACCGGCCCAGCCAGTTCCACGCAAAGTCGGGGTACTTACGCACGTTGAAGCCGTAGCTGGCGACCAAAGACTTGGCGGTGACATCCGGGGCGGCGGCAATATCTTTGGAGCTGCCTTCGGGTTTGATGATCGGGAACAGTGCCAGGAGCACCGCGCCGATCACACCGGGAACGACGAAGACGAGCAGCGTGTTAGAGGAAACCGCGTAGGCAATTCCAATGCCCAGGACGGGGGCGATCTGGGTCATCAGCCCGGTGAGTGCGGAGACCCGTCCGCGCTGCTGCTCGGGCAGCTTGTCGGCCATCAGGTTTTGGATCGCCGCCCCGGAAATCGACCAGCCAGACATACCCAAGACCCAGCCTGCACCGACGATCAGCAGGTTCGGGGCCGAGCCCATCACGATCAGGCCGGTCAGGCCGATCGCCGTACCCAGAAAGATGAATGGCGTACGGCGCCCAAACCGGGAGCGCATACGGTCACTCCAGATGCCGATCACTGGACTGATCACAAGGTAGATCAGCTGCGCGGTGCCCGTGATGTAACCGAGGATCTCCTCCTGTCCGGGAGCCAATTCGGTAATCCGCACAGCGATGCCGTAGGACAACGGGACCATCATCGCCATCGAAGCCCCAAAGCTGGCCAGCATCAGCCAGAAAATATAGCCCCGGCTCACCGGAGCCTGGGGCTCCTCCACGTTGGTCCCGACGGCGTCGTCGATCCCGCCGGCGGGGGGCTGATTTCCTGGCACCGGCTGGGCGGCCGCCATGCCGTCAACCAGGTCAGTAGCTTCGTGTTTGTTCGTAGTCACCTATGACTCCTCTATCGGGTGGCTCTCCGTCCGCGACAGCGCGGACGCGCCGGGGCGAGTTATGCGTCAAGACCCAGTAAAAGTAACCATCGTGGTTACTCTTGAACAAATAGTAGCCATGGCGGTTACTATTGGCAATGCGCAGGAAGTGCATGCCGCAGCAAGGAAAGAAGACGAGTTCCGTGCCTAAAGTTGCCGAGCAAGTGGTTGGGAAGATGGCTGAGCCGAAGCGGCGTGGACCCTACGCGTCCACTCCTGCCCGCCGTGCGGAGATCGTGCGTGCGGCGTCTGCGAGTTTCGCCGAACATGGCTATGAGCGTGCCTCCCTGCGCGACATTGCTGCCCGGGCTGGGGTTACCCATGCAGCTCTGCTCCGCCACTTCGCGACGAAGGATGACCTGCTTCTGGCAGCCCTCGCGCAACGGGACGCCGAAGACGCCCAACTCGCCCGGAGCATCATGGAAGCGCAGGTGCCCAGGGAACGAGTCCTGAGCAGCATCCTGCAGGAAGAATTTGCGCACCCCGAGCAGCTGCGGAACTGGCTGGCCATCACGATAGCGGCAACCAATCCCAATCATCCGGCGCACGATTTTTTTGTCGCCAGGCGGGAAAGCATGCGCCAACATTTCACCAGCACGCGGCTTGCCACTTCTGAGGACACCGAGGAACTCAGCGCAGCCGACAAGGTCACGATGGTGATGGCGATGATCGACGGGCTCAGGATCCAGTACCTGCTCGATCCCGGCCGACCCACGCTCCACCTCCTGGAGACACTCATGCGGCTCATCGCCACACCCCAGGACGAGTAGCCCCTTGAGTTGCGGGCAGATCCTGCTAGGCAACGCTCCCCTGCTGGCAATAGCCAACACAGTGGGTGGTCCCACGCTGATGCTAGCCAGCAGCGTGTTACTCAAAGCCCCACCCCTGAGTTCGCAGCACCCTTCTCCGGGGCGCCGGTGATTGTAGTCAGCCCGCTGAATTCTTCAGCGAGGACGTCATTGAACAGCACCCGTTCGTTCCGTGTAGCCGAGATGTAAACAGCCCGGACGGTAGCGAGGGCATGGACCGCATCACCAACAGTCACCGTGGGAGGACGGCCTTCTGTGATGGCTTCTACGACGTCACGGTACTGCCGTATATGTCCGGACGGGAACGTTGTTGGATCAGGGTCCTCATGTCCGCGCAGGGCAAGACACGCAAGTTCATCTGCTGACTGGTTTTGTTGTCCGGCAAGTCCCATGCCCGGAACTACACTTCCCCTGTCCGAGGAATGAAAGTAGGCGAGGCGATCGTTGTCGATGACTGCAGACCCTTGCGATCCCATGATTTGCAGCCGGGTCGGGAGGCCAGGATAAGCGGCGGTGGTTGCATGAAGGACACCCAGTCCGCCCCCTTCAAACGAAATGGTTGCAACGGCAGTGTCTTCCACTTCGATGCCACGATGGACAAGTAATCCCGTGCGGGCACTGATCTCAACAGGTCGTCCCATCAGCGAGAGCAGCAGATCCACTGTATGGATTCCTTGGTTCATCAGCGCCCCGCCACCATCGGCCGCCCACGTGCCGCGCCAGGCGCTGCTGTCGTAATAGCCCTGACTTCGCCACCAGGGAATTGAGGCGACCGAGGAGGCGAGTCTGCCAAAGCGGCCCTTGGAGACCGCGGCGGCAACTGCAAGACTGGCCGGGTCAAATCGATGCTGGCTGATTACTGAGCTGACTGTCCCGTATTCCGCAGCCTTCGATGCTGCCGCTTCCAGTCGCCGGGCACGGCCGAGATCGACGTCGAGGGGTTTTTCTATGACAAGGTGTTTTCCTGCAGCGAGGGCTTCGAGCCCGAGCTCGACGTGAAAGCCGGTCGGGGTTGTGACGGCAACCAGATCAATGGGGCAGCCCGCGAGTGCTTCACCAAGAGTCCGGAAGACCAGCGGCCTCGGATCTCCGGCTTCTGCCATAGTGTTCGCCAGTTTCTCGGCCGACGGCGGCGACGGGGCCACCAGGGCCACAACGCAGGCACCGGGGATAGCCCTAACCGCCTGGGCGTGAACGCGGGCAATGATGCCGCATCCCACGATTGCCACTCGAAGGCTGTCTGCCATGGTGCTCCTGCTTCACTCTTGTTTAGTAGCGGGTACCGCCTGGCGGCCCGGTTTCACCCTTGCCCGAGGGAGCCACCAGTTGTCCGGACCGATACCGCACCGACAGCACCTCCCTCGTGTGGGGCAGTAGTGGCCGGGTGCTCCTTGTCCCTAATGGCCAGGGCTGCCCCAACCACGTCGTGAACGGGGGCGGCGATGTCGACGACGAGGCCGGCTTCGTCGGCGCCGAGCGGTTCCAGCGTGGCCAGCTGGGATTCGAGGAGGGCGGGCGGCATAAAGTGCCCGGTCCGCCCTTCGGTGCGTGCCCGCAAAACCTCTTTGCTGCCGTGCAGGTGCAGGAAGATGGTGTCCGGCGCCTGCGCCCGGATGGCGTCGCGGTAGCTGCGGCGCAGCGCGGAGCACGCCAGGACCAGGCCGCCGTCGGCCGCGCTGGCCAGCTCGGCGCCCACGGTGGCGAGCCAGGGCCAGCGGTCCGCGTCCGTCAGGGGTGTGCCGGCGGCCATCTTGGCGACGTTCTCCACGGGGTGGAGGGAATCGCCGTCCAGGAAGGGGACGCCGAGTTCCCGCGCCACGAGGTCGCCGATGGTGGTCTTGCCGCAGCCGGACACGCCCATCACGATAATGCGAAGCTTGGGCTTTCCCGCGGCGGGAACAGTTGTTTCAGGATTGGTAGTGTTCACCAGTCGTGGACCGTTCCGTCGATGAGGCGGTTGTAGGGCAGGTAGGCCTGCTGGTAGGGGTAGGCTGCGGCGGCTTCTTCGTTGAATTCGACGCCGATGCCCGGCTTGTCGCCCGGGTGCAGGTAGCCGTCCACAAACGTCATGGACTGCTCGAAGACCTCGTTGGTCTTGTCCGAGTGCTGCATGTATTCCTGGATGCCGTAGTTGTGGATCGCCAGGCCCACGTGCAGCTGCGCCGCGAAGCCCACCGGGGAAATGTCCGTGGGGCCGTGGAAGCCGGACTTGATCTGGTACTGCGCGGCGAAGTCCATCACCTTCTTCAACGGGGAGATCCCGCCAAAGTGGGTGGACGCGGCCCGGACGTAGTCGATCAGCTGCTCTTTGATGAGGGTCTGGTAGTCGTACACGGTGTTGAAGATTTCCCCGATCGCCAGCGGGGTGGTGGTGTGCTGGCGGACCAGGCGCAGGCCCTCCTGGTTCTCGGCCGGGGTGCAGTCCTCCAGCCAGAACAGGTCATACGGCTCCAGGGCCTTGCCCAGCTTCGCGGCCTGGATCGGCGTCATCCGGTGGTGCCCGTCGTGCAGCAGCGGGATCTCCGGGCCGAACTCGTTCCGCACCGCTTCGAACACGGTGGGCAGGTGGCGCAGGTAGGCCCGGGTGTCCCAGTCCTCCTCCACGGGGAACGCACCGCGGCCGGCGGGTTCGTAGTCGTACCGCTCCCCGGAGGCCTGCGCCTGCGCGGCCACCCCGTACACGGCCTTGATGCCGGGCACGGCGGTCTGGATCCGGATCGACTTGTACCCGAGCTCCAGGTGCTCCCGCACGGAGTCAAACAGGGCCGGCAGGTCCGCGCCCGAGGCGTGGCCGTACGCGCGCAGCCCGTTCCGGGACGCCCCGCCCAGCAGCTGGTAGACCGGCATGCCGGCCATTTTGCCCTTGATGTCCCACAACGCCATGTCCACGGCGGCGATCGCGGCCATGGTCACCGGGCCCCGGCGCCAGTAGGAGGACCGGTAGAGGAACTGCCAGGTGTCTTCGATCCGGTGCGGGTCCTTGCCGATCAGCAGCTGCGCAACGTGCTCCTTCAGGTACGCGGCGACCGCGAGCTCACGCCCGTTCAGGGTGGCGTCACCGATACCGGTCACACCGTCCTCGGTGGTGATCCGGAGGGTCACAAAGTTCCGGGAGGGACTGGTCACAAAGACGTCAGCGGCAATGATTTTCACAGCAGGTCCTTTCAAGGGCTGGGGCAGGGTCAGTAAGAGGTGGAGGCGGGACGGGGGAACCTGCCCTGCAGGCTTTCCACGAGGTGCACGGTTTCGTCGTCCTTGGCTAGTGCAGGATCAAGCACACGCAACAGGGCATGGATTCGTTTTGTTCCGGCCAGAAGATTTGCCGCATTTATTGCATCTGCCTGACCGTCCTGCAACGGTGCGGCAGTGGCGGTGTAATCAGTCCAGGCGGCGATCATGAGAGCCGCGGCAGCACCGGACCTGCCGGCGGCCCGTTCCGCTTGGAGGACTGGAACGGCGCGCATCCGCAGTTTGGTGCTGCCATCCATGGCGATCTGTGAGAGGTTGTGGGCAATCCGGGCGTTGCTGAACCGGGCGAGTAGCGCGGCACGGTATGCGTGGATCTGCAGCTCCCCGGCGGGGAGGTTGGCTTCTGCTTCGTCCCAGAAAGCTTCCACGCCCTGGCGGCAGACCGTGTCCGTCAGGGCTTCGGCCACGGTGCTGTGGCCGCGCAGTTGCCCGGCGTAGGCGAGCAGCGAATGTGCGCCGTTGAGCAGCCAGAGTTTGCGGTTTTCGTAGGGTTCGATGTCTTCGACGAAGAGGGCGCCGGCGTCTTCCCAGTGGGGCCGGCCGGCGGGGAAGTCCCCGCTGAGCACCCAGCTGGAGAAGGGTTCCGTCACTACAGGTGACTTGTCCCGGTAGCCGCATGCATCCCGAACGTGGGCGATGTCCTCATCCGTGGTCCTTGGGGTGATGCGGTCAACGGAGGTGCTGACGAAGCTGACGTTGGCGTCGATCCAGGCGGCAAACCCGGCGCCCAGTGCACGGGAGTCCAGTGCCCCGGCGAATCCGGCCACCGCCTGCCGCGTCACGGCCCCGTTGTTGGAAAGGTTGTCGCAACAGACCACGGCGATGGGCCCGGACCCGGCGTCCCGGCGGGCGGCGAGTGCCAGCACCAGCCGTCCCAGTGGCGTGGCCGGGTGTCCGCTGCCGGAAGCCAGCAGCGCAAGGTCAGCGGCGACGTCGGGCGCTGCTGTGTCGAACCTTCCGTCGGAACCCAACCCGTAGGCGGCCTCGGTGATCGTCAGGGTCAGCACTGCTGTGCCGGGGGCAGCCACCAGTTCGGCAAGCCGCTTCACGTCCGCTCCGTCTACGGCTTCAACGATGCTGTCCACCACGGTGAAGGAATCGCCGGTGTCTGCGCGTTCCACCAGGGTGTACAGCCCGTCCTGGGCTGCCAGGACTGCGGCGGCATCGGGGCGGCGGCCGGTGAAGGCCGCGATGCCCCACTCGCCGGCGTCCCGGGCCTGCTGGGTGTACCAGGCCTGGTGCGAGCGGTGGAAGGCCCCCAGCCCCAGGTGGACAATTCGTGCCGGGGCCGTCGGTACAGGCCCGAGTGAGCGGTTCAGCTGCGGAAGATCTGTGACGGGCGCAGGGGACGATGTGCGCAGTTGGGTGCTCACAGTTTGAACACCCGGCGCGGAGACCCGTCCACAATGTCCACGATGAGTTCATGCGCGCGGTCCTCGCTGACGCGGTGTTCCGCCACGAGCCGGGCCAGGAAGGAGGCCTCGATGCGGCGGGAAGCATCGTGGCGGGCCGGGATGGAGCAGAAGGCCCGGGTGTCGTCGATGAAGCCGGAGGAACGGGAAAAGCCTGCGGTCTCGGTGACGGCGGAACGGAACCGCAGCATTGCGTCCGGGGCGTCCAGGAACCACCACGGCGCACCCAGGTACACGGACGGATAGAAGCCGGCCAGCGGCGCGAGTTCGCGGGAGAACACGGTCTCGTCCAGCGTGAAGAGCACCAGGTGGAAGTCCTTCGCGGTGCCGAAGTCCTGCAGGACCGGGCGGATGGCCTCGGTGTAGTTGACCGCGAACGGAATGTCGTGCCCGGTGTCCGCACCAAAGGTGTTGAAGGTGGGCTCGTGGTGGTTGCGGTACGAGCCCGGATGGATGGTCATCACCAGCCCGTCCTCCACGGACATGCGGGCCATCTGGTACATCATGTGGGCTTCGAAATCGTCGCGGTCCTGTGCCGTCGCGGTGCCGGAACGGGCACGGTCGAACAGCCTGGCTGCGTCCGCGGCGTCCAGCTTCAGGGTGGCCGGGGTGCGGACGCCGTGGTCGGCGGAGACCGCGCCGTGCTCCACAAAATAACGGCGCCGGTTCTCCAGTGCGGTGAGGTAGGCACCATAACCGGTGCCGCCGTCGCCCGCTGCCGCGAGAAGCCTGTCCACGTTGTCCGACCACGACGGCTGTGCGATGTTCAGGTACGCGTCCGGGCGGAAGGTGGGCAGGACGCGGCCGTGGAAGGTGGGGTCCTGGGCGATGGCCTGGTGGCTCGCCAGGGTGTCCAGGGGATCGTCCGTGGTGGCCAGGACCTCGATATTGAAGTCCTTGAACAGCTCGCGGGGCCGGAAGCCCGGCTCCTGGAGCTTGGCGGAGATCGCGTCGTAGCTGGCATCAGCCGTTGCCTCGCTCAGCTCGCCCTGCAGACCGAAGACGCTGTGGAACTGTGTGCGGAGCCAATAGCCGGAGGCGGTGCCTTCGAACAACGGCCATGCCTTGCAGAACTCGCGCCACACCGTACGGGAGTCGGGCCGGGAGGTGTTCGATTCGCGCAACTGCTCCAGCGGGACACCGCTGGCGTGGATCAGGCGGGTGACGTAGTGGTCCGGGCTGACCAGCAGCGCTGCGGGGTCCGGAAAGGGTGTGTTCTGCTCGATGACTGCGGCGTCAACGTGCCCGTGCGGGGAAATGATGGGGAGGTCCTGGACGCGCTGCAGGAGCTCGCGCGCTATGCGGCGGGTTGCGGGATCAGCGGGCAGAAGCCGGTCTGGGCTCACGGCAATCGGTTGGGGCATAGGACAATGATCCTGTTTGGGCAAGCGGTTGTCAACCGGTTGCACAAGATTGCCAAGTGCGACCTTAGCGTTGTGTGAAAGCGGTTTTTCAGTCTGCCTGCAGGAGGCGGCCGCTGGAGCCACGCAGGACGAGTTCAGTCTCCACCTCTGTAGGTTCTGCTGGATCGCTGTCGCCCTGCAGGAGGGCCAGCAGCCGGGTGGTGGCCCTGGCGCCGCATTCCCCGAGCGGTGAGCGTATGGTGGTCAGCGGCGGGGTGGTGAAGTTTGCCCCGAAGATATCGTCGAAGCCTACGATGCTCATCTGGTCCGGCACCACCATGCCGCCGGCCTGGAGTTCCTGCATGAGGCCGATGGCCAGGAGGTCGTTGTAGGTCAGCACTGCGGTGACTCCGCTGGCCAGCACGTCACGCGCGACCTGCCTGCCTCCGTCGACCGTTGGTTTGGTGGATTCCAGGCATACCGCCTCAACCCGGGACCATTCACAGGCAGCCTGTACGCCTTCCCAACGGCGGGCGGACATCCAGGACCTTGCCGGGCCTGCCACAAAGGCGAGCTTCTTGTGTCCGTTGCCTGCCAGGCTGCGGACCGCCTCGCCGATGCCCTTTCGGACGTCCGGGATGACGCAGGGAACGTCCTGCACTTCGCGGTTGATGACTACGACAGGCTTGTCGAGGGCAAGTGCCCGGATGTCGTCATCGTCCATTCGGGGGCTGGCGAGAATCAGGCCGTCGGCGGTGGTCATCATCCGTCGGGCAGTCGTGAGCTCGGTGACCGCTGACTCGGCGGACTCGGCGAGCAGCAGGGTGTAGTCATGCAGGGTGCCGGTGGTTTGGGCGCCTCGGATGATGTCGAAGAACGTGGGGTTGGTGATGTCGGCAACGATCAGGGCGAAGGTATTGGTCCGGCCTGTGGGCAGGGCGCGGGCAAACGCGTTTACCTGGTAATTCAGTTCGGCCGCAGCATTATCGATAAGTTTTTTCGTCTTGGCACTGACCCTGCCGGGCTTGCTGAGCGCCCGGGACACCGTGGAAGGATTGACTCCCGCCACCCTGGCGATGTCGTAGATGGTGGGGTTCGACCTGCTGGTTCTGTCATTCCTTGAGTCCGGATGCGAAGCGGCGCGCGGGGCGCCGCTGGAGGGCTCATGGCGAAGACTGCCGTCAGCAGTCGCGGACGGCGCTCTTGACGAACTTGATTCGGTCACTCGGTTATCCTACAGCCAATAACTGAAATTGCATCCGGTTGCCAATCTAGTTGAACGTCTGGTGAGTGGGTGGTGCCGTGGTGCGCAAAATAAGTTGATCTTCGCTGTGCGCTGCTGTCAGCTGTTGTTGGCGGCAGTCATCTGTCGTGGTGTCGGGTGTCGGGCAGTATTTTTACGTGCCTTCCTGGGTATTTTTCGACAAGACGTCGGTGCTTTGCCCCCTCCATTTTCAACCAGAGGACGGTGCCGTCCCTTGTGACGTCCTCCACCTGGCCCCCGTCAATCATTCGGCCCTTTTCGTGAATCTCGATGTGCTGGCCGACAATCCGGGTCCATTCATCTTCCGGCTGCCAAAAGGTTGGCTCAACCTGATCTTTGCTGTCCATGACTTGTCTTCGTCCAAAGCTGTATTCGTGGCGAGGCCGGAATCGATATCCCGTCGTAGCGCCTACCTGCCATTACGGACGGCGGCGGCGAGGCGGGCCGGCGGAGGGCCGGGTTATGCACCGCCTGAAGAAGGGGCCGGCATGCCGGCCCCTTCCCGGCGCTGACTGTTGTGGGCTTACTGCACTGACCAGGCACCGTCTGAGGGCAGGACGGCGCCGGAGACGTTCGTGCCGTCATCGCTGAGCAGGAACGTGATGGACGCTGCCAGCTGGGAGGCTTCTGCCACCGGCGGGATCATCTGCATGAACGGGCCAAGCCGCTGCGCACCAAGTTCGGATCCGAATGTGGCCTCAATTCCTGTAGCGACAGGACCGGGAGCGATGGCATTGACCCGGATCCCTTGTGGTGCATACATGAACGCCGTACTGCGGGTGATGCCGAGCACGGCATGCTTGGAAGCGGTGTAGGCCAGTCCTGCAGAGTTGCCGCGGAGGGCTGCCTCTGAGGCGACGTTGACGATTGAACCCCGTCCTGCGGCGATCATCGAGGGCAGGACAGCACGGGTCAGACGGAACATGCCGTCCACGTTGACTGCGAACACCCGGTTCCACACCCCGTCGGAGACCTCATGCAGTGGTGTCATGTCGTCCATGATTCCGGCGACGTTGGCTAACGCGTCAATTCGGGCGCCTGCTGCTTCAACAATCCGGGCGATGTCCTCATCCTTGGTGATGTCAGCTGCAACCGGGACAACATCTGCGTTCGGAAGGGCTGCCGTCAGGGCGTCCAGGCGTTCAGCGGCGATATCGACTGCGATGACCCTGCCACCTTCGCGTGCGATGCGCGATGCTGTCGCCCGACCGATGCCGGAGGCTGCGCCGGTGACAATCACGGTCTTGCCGGTGAACCGTCCGTCCGTGACGCGCTCCACCCACGGGCCGCCTTCGGTTGCGGCGGCATCATCTTCAGGGTTGTCGGCGGGGGCCGCTCCCCCGTTGGCTTCCAATACCAAGTGATCGAGGGCTGATTGGGGGAATTGGCCTGCCCCCAGTTCGACCAGCTGTTGGAGTGCGAAGTGTTCGACGGGTTTCAGGGCAGTTTCGTCCTGACCGGCGCCAGCGAGCATTCCCCGTAGCAGCGGTCCACCGTCGGGGTGGTCAAGCCATTCGCGGATTGAACGCTTGCCGGTCAGGGGTGTCGTGTTTGTGGTCATTTTGCGTCCTCAAGGGCCGGTACGGGGAGGGCGTACGCTTTTACACCCTCAGGGATTGCTGTGTCATTTCCGGAGGGCTTGGTCCCGTTGAGGCCGGTCCAGCGGGCTCGGAGTGTGTGTGCCGCGGCCTTTGGCTTCCGGTCGCGGGTAAAGACGCCTTTTCTGTTGCCGTCCACGCGGTGGATACCGTTGGAGGTTTGGAAGTCCGCGAAGTTCCAGACGTGTTCGCCGATGAAGGCCTCGATCCTGTCAAAGACCCGGTGGTTCATGTCGAAGTAGGACTGCTGGTATTCCTCACTCCAGGGCGTATCCCACACGGAGTGTTGTCCTGGCATGGTGTCGGCGCCGTATTCGCTCATCATGATGGGCTTGCCAAAGGCCTCCGCCCAACCGCGCAGGTCGCCTTCGAGGTACTGCTCTGCAGTCTTAAGGTCTCCGGTGAAGACGTACCAGCCGTAGTAGCGGTTGATGCTGAGGACGTCAAAGAGGTCGGCGATTTTGTCGTTCTGGAAGGTGGCGAACATAACGGCGGCGTAGGTCAGGGGGCGCGTGGGGTCCAGCTCCCGCGCGAGCTGCACGAGAGGTTCGAAGTATTCGCGCGCTCCTTCCTCGTTGGATGCCGGCTCGTTGGCGATACTCCACATGACAACACTGGGGTGGTTCTTATCGCGTGCTATCAGCTCCCGGATGTGTTGTGCGTGGGCTGCCTGGGTTTCGTGGTTGAAGGTTTCCGGGGAAAAGGTGGGCTTGGGACCGATTCCCGTCAGCCCGCCTTGGACACCCAGGTTCAACCCGACGGCAGCTGTCTCATCAACGACGACGATTCCATTGCGGTCGGCGAACTCCAGGACTTCTTCGGCATACGGGTAGTGCGAGGTCCTGAAGGAGTTTGCTCCCACCCAGTCCAGGAGCTGGAAGTCATGCACCAGGTAGGCGTTGTCGTGTCCCTTGCCGCGGACCGCCGTGTCCTCGTGCTTGCCGAAACCGGTGAAGTAGAAGGGCTTGCCGTTGATGAGGAACTGCATTCCGCGGACTTCAACTGTCCTGACACCAAAGGACTCGGTGTAGCTGTCAATTACATCCTCGCCGTCGAGAAGCTCCACCACCAGGTCGTAGAGGTAGGCGGCGCCCGGTTGCCAGAGCACGACGTCGTTAATGCTGAGCGTTCCCTTGCTCCCTGCAGCGGAAGCAACTTCGTGTCCGGTGGCATCCAAAGCTCGCACCCGGACTTCGGTTTCGTGGCTCGCTGCTACCGAATAATCGACGATGCCCGTCCCACCGATGACGTCGGTGACGATCGTGATGTCACTGATGTGCCGTTGGGGTTTGCTGTAGAGCCACACCGATCTGGCCAGGCCGGCGTAGTTGTAAAAGTCGTGCAGGTAAGTCTGTTGGCGCCGGCCATCCTGGGTCACGGTAATGCTGCCAGGGGGAATGGTGGCGCTGGTCAGTTCGTTGTTCACCCCGACCGTCAGCCGGAATTCCCCGCCGGGTGTCACGTGCTCGGTGATGTCAGCTTCGAATGGTGTGTAGCCGCCGACGTGCCGGGCGACGAGGACGTCATCGACGTAAACAGCGCCCTCGTGCGTTGCCGCATCCAGGCGAAGGAGTATCCGTTCCCCTGCCCAGCCTCGGGGTACCCGCACACTCCGCTGGTACCACACCCAACCAACGTGGTCACGGATCTTGGGATCGATAAAGAGATCGTTGTAACTGGACGGCACCGGGGCTTCGAGCGTGGTATCCAAAGTTCCGGTCCAAGGTTCCCGGACATCTGGATTTTCGAGGGCGAAGCGCCAGAGGCCATCGAGGTTTACAAGTTCTCGGGTAAGGGTGGGACGGGGTTTTAACACGGCATTTCCTCCTGCGGGTATTCAAACGGGTTGATGGTTGAGGGCGGGAATGGAAGAAGCGGTCCCCGCCGGATCGGTATGGATGGGTGTGGGTGCGGGCTGCTGCTATCGGACGGAACGGACCGCCAGTACGGTGATGATGCCTCCGGCCAACGCGAACGCGCCGGAGCTGAGGTACAGCAGGGTGTAGTTTTTCTCGTCGCCGACGATCGTGAGGGAGAGCAGCAGGGTGGCGGCGAACGGGGCAAGCGCTGCAGGTATTTTTTGTGCAAAGCCTGTAATGGCCATAAAGCGCCCGGCCTGGGTTTCCCTGTGCGGCAGCACGTCCAGGACCAGCGCCTGGCCTACCGCGCTGAAAATCGCGATTCCCAGCGATGATACGAGCGTGCCGGCTACAAGAGAGATCAGATCGTTTGCGAAGGCCGTCAGCGATGCACCCACGGCGAACAGGACCGTGGCTGCCATGATGAACGGGCGTCGGCGTGCCCAATGGTCTGAAAGCCAACCGGCCCCGAGCGAACCAAGCACAGCACTTGCAACACTGGCTGCCGAGATGACCGCCAGAACCGAGGCAACCTCGGAGACATTGATGCCGAGACGTTGGGCATAAAAGAAGGTGCTGAAACTCATTGTGAGTGACAGGCCGAAGAAGAAGACGAACCGGCCCAGCCACGTCCAGGCAAAGTCACGCTCCTTTCGGGGATTGAACACAAAGCTGGCAAGGAAACGCTTAAGCGACAACGGCTCAAGGAACACGGTGCCGCGGCTGTCCGCTTCCTTAACAAAAACGATGAACGCGGCAACGCAGAGGGATCCGATAAGGGAAGGGACCGCAAAAACCCAAAACGGGTTTTTGCTCACGAGTCCGACGAGGAGGATCCCTGCCACTGGTGCCACGTGCATCGTCATCACGGTGAGCGCGGAAACTTTACCCCGTTGGTGCGGGGGCAATCGGTCCGCCTGGTAGTTTCCGATCGAGCCCACGGCAGTGCCCCAACCCACAGTGCATAGCACCCAGCCTGCGGTAAGAATTGCGGGGTCGGGGGCGAAAGCCATGATTGGAGTTGCCAGTAGGCCCAGGACCAGGCCTCCCAGGGTGAAGGGCCGGCGACGGCCCCAGCGGCTCCGGGTCCTGTCACTGAGGATTCCGGTGAGCGGTGAGGCAAAGAGCGAAAAAACGGCGCCAATGCCGATCGTGTAGCCGAGCAGTTCCTCCTGCCCAGGTGCCAAGGCATTCAGTTGCAGCGCGAGCGTAAAGGACATGGGAACAATCAATGCCATGGCACCGCCGAATGTTGCCAGGATCAGGAGGCCAACGGTGCCCGGCCCAACCGTGGTTAAGCGCATGTCAGGTTCACTCGCTGGCTCGAATGGGTCCCCGGCCGGTGCCGGGAACGGCCCCGCTACCTCGGGCATAAGCGACGTTGAGGATCCCAGGTAGGCCTGCCCCTCGCTTTTCTCCGTCTCCGTACTGTCGTCAGGAGGCGCTTCGGGGCTCACGGATGCAGCCCCAATAGCGCCAGGCACCCTTGTGCGGGATTCCGGCCAGACGTCGCAACGAGGGTTGCGCGGATGTCGAAGTCGACGCCGGCCCCCGCACTCACAAGAGCGGCCGCTTGAACGCCCCGAAGAAGACCGGCGGGAAAAGTGGGCATCATCGCTCATTTCATAGGTTGGACCCATAGGAATCACGGAAACCGATTGCCATAAACTAACACAAACCGTATCGCAATGCTATATTCAAGTGTGAGCGCGGTCATAAGAGGTCAGTATTCAAAATCGGTTGAGGTCAAACGGCGCATCCTGGACGGTTGCATCGAGGCATTTTCCGAGACCGGCTTCTACGGCGCCAACATGAAGGACATCGCGCGGCGGTCCGGGATCAGCTACACCGGCCTCCTGCATCATTTCCCTAATAAGGAGATCCTGCTGGCAGCCCTGTTGGAGTTGCGGGAGGAACAGAGTGTGGCCTTCCTGCGCTCCGCAGAAGCACTCGACGCCAGCATCGACCCGCTCAAGGCCCTGCACGGAATGGTTGCTGTCGTTGTCGAGAGCGAACTCAAACCTGGCCTCATGGAACTCAACTGCGTGCTGGCGGGTGAAGCGACAGCCCCTGAGCATCCGGCTCATGAGTTTTTTGCCCGGCGTTCAAGGGCAGCGCGCCAGTTCTACACCGTCATTTTCCAGACACTCGATGGGCAAGGACGGCTCAATTCCCTGGTCGATCCTGCAACGCTTGCGACCATGACCCTTGCCCTGATCAGCGGGCTGCAGATGCAGTGGCTGCTCGACCGGACATCCGTAGAACTGGAGACTGCGCTGAGGAAGTTCCTGCAGTCCTTTATCCCCGACTTTTGAAAGGTAGAACCTTGGACGAATTAACCGATCCTCCAGGCCCGCTGCGGTGGGCTGTTGCGGGCGCCGGAACAATCTCGCGCAGCATCGTGCCTGATCTAATGCTTATCCCCCACAACCAGGTCGAGATTGTTTTCAGCCGCGACATCACCAAGGCAGCCAGCTTCGCGAACGAGTTCGGTCTGGGCCGCTGGACCGACGACTTTGCTGCACTGGTGCGGGATCCGCGAATTGATGTGCTGTACCTTGCGACCCCTTTTGCCACGCACGCTGCCATGGCCCGGGAGGCGTTGCTTGCCGGCAAGCATGTAGTGGTGGAGAAGCCGATGGCGCTGAACGCAGCCGAGGTTGAGGATTTGTTCGCCCTGGCCGACCGGCAAGGCCTGTTCCTGATGGAAGCCATGTGGATGAAATTCAACCCGGCCTTCCGGCACCTTTTCGAACTCCTGGCCACCGGACTAATCGGGAAACCATCAAGCCTGCGTGCTGGATTCGGGTTCCCTCTGCCCGCTGATGGCGGCAGCCGGTGGGACGTGACACGCAGCGGCGGCACACTTTTGGATCAAGGGATCTACCCCGTGACCCTGGCTCAGACCATCTTCGGCGAACCTACGAGTATTCACACCAACGGCTGCCTCCGGGCGGACGGACTCGACTTCGCCGAACACTTCACCCTCGATTTCGCCGAGGGCCGGTTCGCCCAGTGCGCGAGCTCGATGACTGAGTTTGTTGACCCCTCCGCATCCATCAGCGGCACCATGGGCTGGATCACGATCCCTGGCATGTTCTGGACATCGACAACCGTTCACGTCCACGCGGGTTCCTGGACGAAAATGTTCTCCCCTGAACCGATCGAGCATGAGCGCGAAGGCAATGGGTACGTGCCCATGCTCAGGGCCGCCGGGGAGGCCATTCGCTCAGGATCCTTGCAACACCCCATCCACCCAGCCACCGACACGATAGCCGTCTTCCGCACGCTGGATACAATCCGCAAACAACTTCAGGAGCCGGCAGCAAAAGCCGCCCTTTAACCCCCGGTACGGGCCCGTGCCAACGAAACCACAGCACATCAGCGGCCCTCACCCCCGCTCCGGCTGGCTCTACGAGGCCCGTCTCAGTCGGTCGAGGCACTACAGCCGTACCTAATCCGGACGGCAGCGCCGGCATCAGAAATTAGCTTTTTGGGCGAGCTGCCAGTGTGACCGTGCGCGATGCGCTTCAGCGTGGCCGTGGCGCAGCAGTAGGGCGCGGAAGGCGGGATGCCTGTCCCTCACGCCGATCGTTGGAACCCAAATGCTGCCTATCTCCATGACTTCGTCGCGGAAGTTGTAACTATGGCGGGGTAGTTGACACCAAAAGGCTGCCAGTCGGTGTCCGGACCGTTGAGGTCCAAAGCGGCGCAGGTCCTGATTGGCGGAGAACCGTTTCACTTCACAGTGCTAGCCGGCTCCGCCTCCGGAGTCCGCGCGGGAAAGTTTTCGCGTCCGATCGGCATTGCTAAGCCTTTCTGACATCGCGCCGACCAGTGCAGGCGGGCAGCTCCGGCTTGCCTCCCGAGGCCCGAGTAAGAGCTTGACCCTTCCTTGTAAGCTCCATCCACGTGAACGGAGCCTACCGGTCGCCCAGCGGACGGAACCAGCCCGTCGCCGTCCGCTTCATCTCTGATGGCACCGACCCGCTGGGAAGAGCCCTCGTCCCGGTGCTAGTTAGAGACGTTCGATTACGCGCATGGCCCTCCAACGCTCGCTTGCTTACACCTGTGTCGGGTTCAGGCCAGTCGCGCGCTTGAGGACCGTCGGGTGAACGTGCAGCTCCAGGACGACCCTGCACCCACCCGCGCGGTAGCTGGATGAGTCAGGATGGAACCCTGTGAGTGGTGGCACAGCCCCCGGATCATCCAACCCCGGCCTGGACGTGCTGTTCGCGGTGGAGTTCGGCAAGCCGGTGACGTTCTGCCCGGCGTTTTTCCTGCTCGACTGGATCTGCGATCGGAGCTGCCAGCAATAGTTTCTGTGTATACGGGTGCTCGGGTGTGGACGTCACCACGTCTGCGGGTCCGGTTTCGACGATGTCCCCCTTGTAGACAACGCTGACACGGTGGCTGATGTGCCGCACGACTGCCAGGTCGTGGGAGACAAAGAGGTAGGCCACCCCCGTGCGGCGCTGGATGTCGATGAAAAGGTCCATCACCCGGGCTTGTGTGGAGAGGTCCAGCGCGGAGACTGGCTCGTCGCAGACGATAAGTTTTGGTTCGGGGGCCAGCGCACGGGCGATGGCAACTCTTTGGCGTTGCCCGCCGCTGAATTCACGCGGCAAACGCTCGGCAGCGTCCCGTGGAAGGCCCACCTGGTCAAGCAGCATTTGAACGCGGGCCCTGGCTTCGCTGGTGCTGGCGCCCTGCGCCACGAGGGGTTCACTCAGGGTGTCACCGATCGTCAATGACGGATTCAGCGAAGTGTAAGGGTCTTGGAATACGACCTGGATGTCTTTGGACAGTGTCCGGCGGTCCTTGGGGCTGGCATGGGTGATGTCGGCACCCCTAAAGGTGATGCGGCCCCCGCTGGGCTTTACCAGACCCAGGACCGCCCGGCCGATGGTGGTCTTACCTGATCCCGATTCTCCAACCACGCCCAAGGTCTCGCCCGCGCCGATGCTCAGGGACACCCCGTGCAGGACCTCAACGGCCTTGGGACGGAAGCCTCGGCCGGTGAAGGCGACGCGGAGGTCGGTCACGTCCAATAGTGGCGTAGTCATCAGTTTCTCTCCCCTGTTGCCGCCGCGACAGGCACTGGCGGGTCGGTGCGTACGGTGTGCTCGTCGAGGATCGACCCCAGGAGCATTTGTGTGTACGGGTGCTTTGGGTCCCGGAACAGTTCCAGAGCCGTGTCAGACTCGACAATTTGACCGTTTTGCATTACGGCGATCCGGTCGCAGATGTCGGCGACTACACCGAAGTTGTGGGTCACGAGCAGGACCGCCATGTTCAGTTCAGCCTGGAGGTCTCGCAGCAAGTCGAGGATTTCGGCCTGGACTGTCACGTCGAGTGCGGTTGTGGGTTCGTCGGCGATGAGCAGCTTGGGGCGGCTTGCCACCGCCCCTGCAATCAGGACACGTTGGGCCATACCACCTGAGATTTGGTGCGGGTAGGAGTCGAAGGTCCGCTGTGGATCCTGGATTCCCACGCGCTTCAGCAATGCAAGCACCCTGGCTCTGGCGTCTGCGGTGGACATGCGGGCGGAGGCGCGGATGCCCTCCACAAGCTGGGCGCCGATGGTGTAGGAGGGGTCGAGGTTCGACATCGGCTCCTGGGGAATATAGGCGATTTCACGTCCCCGCAGGGCGCGCAGGTCTTGCTCACGGAGGCCAAGCAGCTCGCGTCCATCCAACTTGATGGAGCCACGCACGATCACAGCTTCCGACGGGAGAACACCAAGAATCGAAAAAGCCGTTTGGGTCTTGCCGGAACCGGACTCCCCTACCAGGCCAAGGGTTTCCCCTGCGCGAAGGTTCAAGGTGACACCTTTCACGACCTCCTTGAGCTCGCCCGATGGGGTGGGATAGGCGATGACCAGGTCTTGCACGGACAACAGGTCTGCCGAAGTGCCCTCACCGGCTTCGAGTGCTTTGCTTTCCACTTTTGGCGCCGATATTTTTGATGGCTTCAGTTTTACACCCTCGAATGCGTCCCGCAGGGAGTTGCCCAGAAGCACGAGGGACGCAGTGAGGGTACCGAGCAGGATGCTGGGCCAGATGAATTGTGTCGGGTCAACATAAAGGTTGGTGAAGCCGTCCGCGATCATGGCGCCGAAGCTGGGAACGAGGTTCGATCCGACACCGAGGAAAGCGAGACCGGATTGAAGGCTGATCGCGGAACCCGCCAGGAACGCGGCGGCAATGATGATAGGGCCACGGACAACGAAGAGAACGTGCCGGCCGAGGATACGCAGGTTGGACAGGCCGGACACACGTGCCGCGTCAACGTAGAGCTCGTTCTTCACACCGACGACGAGGTTCCGCACAATGCGATAGATCCCAGGTGATAGCAGCACACCGAAAATGAGCATGGTTGCGCGGTAGTCACCTTTGGTGACCGGCATCAGGACGATGAGCAGCAGCAGCCCGGGGAAAGTCATGATGAGGCTGAAGACCCACTCGGTTGCGCTGCGCAGCCGCCGTCCAAAGTAGCCGCCAATGAGGCCGAAGGTCACCCCGATAACGAGGGCGACGCTCGCGCCGATCAGGCCTGCGATGATGCTTGTGTTGATCGAATGGAGCAGCCTGGAGGCGATGTCGCGGCCGTTCTGGTCCGCGCCCAGGGGGTAGCCGGGCGTCCCCGGCACGGCGTTAATCGCATTGAGCTGGGCCTCGTTGGGATCGTGCGGGGCGATCCATGGCGTGAGGAGTCCGAGGACGATGATGACCAGCAGCAGCACGGAGGTGATGATCGCCTGGGGGTCTTTCAGGAGTTTCCGCAGCGGAGATTTTCGGGGTGGGGCTGCCAGCCCGGGATCGACGCTGAGTTCTTCGATGCTCAATAGATTCTCGCCTTCGGGTTGAGCCAGCCGTTTGCTACGTCAGTGATGAGGTTTACGGTCACCACGAGCATGACGCTGAACAGTGTGATGCCCATGATGATCGGGATATCGCCCTGGAGGGATGCATTGAACGCGTATTGGCCGTACCCAGGTAGCGCGAACACGTTTTCGATGATCAGCGCCCCGCCCAGCATCTGGATGAATTCAAGGGACAGCACGGTCAGGGCAGGGCTCGCGGCGTTCCGCAGCGCATGCCGGAGCACGATGGAGCGGATCGGAATTCCGCGGGTCCGCAATGTGCGGACGTAGTCTTTTCGGAGTTCATCGATCATGGACCCGCGGACCTGGGCGGCCATGTTCGCCACCCCACCAATCACCAGCACGATCACGGGGATTGTGATCGATGCCGCCCATTTAGCGGGGTTCTGGGCGAAGGGGGTGAACCCGGTGGCTGGCAACAGCTTCAGATTCACAGCCAGCACGGCCACAAGGACAATCGCAATCAGCAGCCCGGGCACAATGTAGCCCACCAATGACAGGCCCTGGGACACCTTGTCGGCAACCCCGCCGCGTGAGGCCGCCCAGACACCGAGTGCGACGCTGATGATCACGGTAATGATGAGCGCGGTGACCACGAGGGAAAGCGTGACGCTCAAGCGTGCAGCAACCGCCGGGGCGACTGGCTGGCTCGTGAAGAGCGAAGTGCCGAAGTCGCCAGTCAGTACGGCGCCAAGCCAATCCAGGTATTGGACGATAGCCGGCCTGTCGAAACCGAGTTGGGCCATCAGGCCCTTTATGGACTCGGGGGTCGCTGCACTGCCAAGGCGTTCGCGGGCAACGGATTCCAGGGAGCCGCTGAGGAGGAAGAACGTGATCATAGTGACGAGCAGTGCCAGGACGATGCCGGCGCCAAGACGTCGGAGGGCGTAGATGATCATGAGCTGCCTCGTGACATTTCCTCTGGCATCTTCAAAACTCCTTATTGTGAGTGGAGCCCCAGCCGGGGCGGGTGGTGCTGTTTGGTCAAGACACCGTGATGGTGATGGGGGGATTCAGGTACGTCCCCTGCAGGGCGTTCTCCGGGCCCGGAGGGATCCGGGAACCGGCTGCAGGACTTGAATATAAGAAAGAGGTGGGAAGGCCGGCAGGGACCCGGGCCTTCCCACCTCTACCGGTTTAGCCGCTGGTGACCCCGAAGTCCCGGACCGTGGGCAAAACGACGACCGAAGGAATGAACTCGACGCCAGGTGCAGTCGCCCAGAGTGTGCCGGTGTACGCGATCGGGGCGTTCAAAGCGTGCTTGACAGTGTATTCGCTGACCTTTTTGTAAAGGTCCGCACGGGCTCCTTCATCGGACTCGTTGGCGACCTCCTGGAGCAACTTGTCGAACTCTGGGTCCTGCCACTTGAACGGGTTAAGGAATGCTTCAGGGGTGTAGATGTCCCCTACTTCACGCCCTGCCTCGTTGAGGCCTGCGAACCACAGCACGGCGGGATACTTCTTTGAAGATATTGACGCCGCGGTGTTTTGCGGGGGCACCGGTTCCCAGGTCACCTTGACCCCGATGTCCGCCAGGGCCTGGGTGATGACAGGCTCAAAAGATTGCGAGATGACAGTGCTGGGCATCGTCATGGCGAAACCGTCCGGATAGCCTGCCTCAGCCATGAGCTTGCGGGCCTTCTCAGGATCGAAGTCGTAAGTGCCCTCAAGCTCGGAGTTGTAGGCCTCACCATTGGGGTTGAAGACCTGTACCGTGGGTCGGCCGACACCCTGGAGCAGTGCCTTGACGACCTGCTCCCGGTCGAAGGCCATGTTGATTGCCTGGCGGACCTTCTCATTGGCCAGAGCGGGGGCGAGTTCGCCCTTCCGGTCAGCCAGAATGAGAGTAAGCGCAGCAACAGCCTGCACCTCCTTTACCTTGAACCCGGCAGCTTCCGCCTGCTGGCGCTGCGGGGCCTGGATAAAGGCGGCCTTAACTTCTCCGGCCTGAAGCGCGTTGTACTGCGCGGTCCTGTCCTGGATAACCTTAACCTTGACAGTTTTGAAGGGATAGGCGGCCGAGTTCCAGTGGTCCTCCCGGCGTTCGAGAACGTACTCGGTACCGTCAACAGTGGCGTCCGAGAGGACATAAGGCCCTGATCCGGCCGGGCGAAGCTTGGTCGTCTCAGCGGCCAGAGTATCGGGATCGCCTATGACGCCGGTTGCCTGGGCCAGGTAGTTCAAAAGCGACGGCTCGGGTGCGGAGAGCTGGATGACGACGGTGGAATCATCAGGCGCCGACACGGAGGTCACCTTGGCGAGCTTGGACTGCTGCTGGCCGGGAGTGGCCTTGGTCCGTTCCAATGTGCCGACAACGTCTTTTGCCGTTACGGGATCCCCTGCGCTGAACTTGAGATCTCCACGAAGTTTGAGAGTCAGAGTGCGAAGATCCTCCGAGTACTGCCAACTCTCAGCCGCGTTGGGCTGGACCTTTCCCTCCTTGTCAACCAGCAGCAGGGTGTCAAAAATCGACGCCCAAACGTAGGACTGCTGACCCTCCGAAAGCTGCGACGGGTCCAGGGACGCCGGCGGCGCCTGCACCGCAATGCTCAACTCGCCATCGCGGGAGGGGGCCTGCTCAGCTGAACCTTCGGGGGACGGGGATGAGCAGGCAGCGGTTGCCAACAAGGCTGCAACGGCCACAGTGGCCGATGCGGCTCGCGTCAGCGACCGGGCTCGGGACAGGACAGAAACCATGTCTAGGGACTCCTTTGTCAATCTGGAATTGGGTGGAGGCTGTCCCTGAAGGGACTAGCTCCGACGTATTCAGGTGATCGTTCTCACAAGTGAAACATGTCAGCAACCAAATAACAACCGGTTGCCAGAATTTTTTGTATTGTTTCAGCTCGAAGGTCCGCGGGGAGGACAGGCCGGCCAGGGACAACCGGCGGCCCGCCCCGGATCCGAGGGTCCTGGGGCGTTCCAGCCCTTTGGCAATCGATGGAACAAGTACGCCGCGCTTCGCCCCTGACCGTGGGTCACGTCCGCCGCCGGCGTCCTGCTGGAAGGGGCGCTGCGACGAAGGGCAGGCCAACGTGCCGTCCAGGGCCGCCGGCCCGAACGGAGTGCAGGCCGGTGTGCGGCCACTGCGACCAGGACCGTCGCACTTGTTTCGTGGTCATTGATGCTTCCTCTATTAGGCTCTCCGGCCGCCAACGGGTGGATGGGGAGGCCTTGACGTCGACCCGAAGGAACAGTAACCAGTGTGGTTACCTTACGGAAGGGTAGCCATCGCGGGTACAGTTCGCAAGGCCTGCCGCCGCTCTGCCTGCCTGCATGCACTGCCGTCGACGAATCGCTGTGAGTCCCGCTTACTGGCAAGCGTGCGGCAGATGAATACATCACACAGCAGTGCGGCAGCAGAACAGCCGGGGCGCTGGAACGTGCGCCAAAGCCGACCCCGCACTCCATGGAGGAGATTCCAGGTAATTCGATCTCCAGGGGGTGCAGGGGCCGGCTCCGGGCAGAGTTTTCAATACCGACAGGACGCCTTTCGTCCGAACTGTTAAGGCGGTCAGCCTCCGTTGCTTTGTCTCGAACCTTCCCCCAGGGCATCAAAGGTAAATATCCATCCGCCAGCTTTGCCGCTGACCGTCACAAAAGCCTGTTTTGTGCCGGGTTTGATGGCGATGTTGGTCGCCGATGACAAGCTGTCGTCTTTGCTGGGGATAGTAATTGTTGAGACCAGTTCGCCGTGGACGTTGTAGACGAGGATGGCCGGGCGGTTGTGCAGACCTATGTAGAGGTTCCCGTCCGCGTCGACTGCGGCAGAATCAATCTGGCTGGAGCCGGCGTCCACATGGATTCCGGGGTAGGCCGTGAGGACCTTTCGCCCCTCCCCATCCAGCCGGAGGTAATCGATACGGTTGGCCGTATTGTGGCTCACCCACAGCCCGTCATAGTCGGGTGTGAAGGCGACACCGTTTGGTGCCGGCAGGTCCCGGGCCAGAACAGTGGCCTCGGAGGTGCCACCGTCTATACGGATCAGGCGCCCCTGGGGCTTCCAGTGGGGATCCTGGGAGCCGGCCGCGTCGGTAATAAACAGATGTCCTTCCTGGTCAAAGGCGATGTCGTCCGGGTTCATCTGTTTCCCTTCCACCGGCCCCGAGAACAGAAGCCGCGGATCGCCGCCGTCGCCGGAAATGCTTCGGATTGTTCCGCCGATAAAGTCGGTCAGATACAGACGTCCGTCACGCGGGCTGAACTGAGCGGAGGTCAGCGCGCTGGTGTCATCCGTGTACACGGTGCTGGTCTGGCGGGATGCGACGTCAATGCGCAGAACCTTGGGTGCTCCGGGAGGCGCGGTGACATCGACCAGGTAAAGATGGCCGTCGGGCCCGAATGTCGGACCTTCGAGCAACGTCATCCCGGTTGCCTGATGGACCGACGTGACCTGGAGGAGTTCTCTTGCCGTCTGTTCCGTGGGTCTTTTGGCGTCGGCGGGCTCAGCTGGCTCCGTTATGGCGCACCCGGTCAGTGCAAGCGCAAACATCAGTGAGAAGGCAGTTGCGGCCAGCAGGCCGGCAGTCCTCTTGGGCGCCGGGGTCACCGTGACGCCCCAACCCGCGCCGGCATGAGAATGTCGCTCATGTTTCCCTGTCGCCACTCGCGCAGCAGGCGGTGGAAGGTAACGGGGCCTGGACTGAAGGATGCGCCGGAGATCGAACGGGTTCCTTCCCCGTTGTAATACCCAGGTGTGCATTCGGCCTGGAATGCGGTGGTATCCGACGCGGTTTGTACAACGGTCCGGACCCAGTCCTCCTCTGCCGCCGCGGTCGGTTCGACCACACGCGCTCCCGTGGCCCGCACCCGGGAGATGACGGCCGCTATGTGTTCGGCCTGCTCCTGCAGGATGTGGACAAAGTTCACCGAGTTCGCGTTTTGAAGAGCGCCAAGGTGGAAGAGGTTCGGGAACCCATGGGTATAGAACCCGTGAAGAGTGCGGGGCCCATTGGCCCAAGCCTCAAACAAGGACCGCCCGGCACGTCCTGCAACTGGAAGGGTGCCGGAGACGACGCCGGAGACACCGACGTCGAACCCCGTGGCGAAAATGACGCAGTCAACTTCGTACTCCGCGTCACCCACGATGACGGCCGTCTCGGTCATTGCCGTGATGCCACCAAAGTCCGCGGTGTCTACAAGAGTGACGTTTGGCCGGTTGAAGGTCTGCAGGTAGGTATCGCTGAAGCACGGACGCTTGCACATGTACCGGTACCACGGCTTGAGCATCTCGGCAGTCCGCGCGTCCGTGACGATGTCATCGATGC
Source organism: Pseudarthrobacter sp. TE3704 (assembly GCF_056279405.1). NCBI lineage: Bacteria > Bacillati > Actinomycetota > Actinomycetes > Micrococcales > Micrococcaceae > Pseudarthrobacter > Pseudarthrobacter sp. TE3704. The sequence continues at coordinate 66,791 of NZ_JBWCCJ010000007.1, read as the reverse complement.
GTGCACGGATCCGGTTCATCGTGTCGAAGTCTGCTAGTTCGTCCTGCAGCTCACGCTCCTCCGGACTCAGGCTGGTATCCACCGCCCCGGTCAACATCTTCCGTTGCAGGGCAACGGTTGCAGTCCAGCCGTCGGTCACAAGGCTTTCCTCCACCGGCTCGCCGGCAAGGACGGAGAGGAAGTTTTCCATCCGCTCCCGTTGCCATCCCGGCTCCAGCGAAGCTGCCCAGTCCTGATCCGTTAGCCGGTTGTCCCGTACATCAACAGTGGATGGCGTGCGCTGGAAGACGAATAATTGCTCTGCGTCCCTGCCCAGATGCGGGATGATCTGGATGCCCGTTGCGCCGGTTCCGACGACTGCGACGCGCTTATCGGCAAGGCCGGACAATCCGCCATCTGCGCTGCCGCCTGTGTAGCCGTAATCCCAGCGGCTGGTGTGGAAAGTGTGCCCACGGAAGGTCTCAATGCCTGGAATGCCAGGCAGTTTTGGTTGCGTCAGCGTCCCCGACGATGTGATGACGAAGCGGGCGCTGAACAGATCGCCGCGGTCCGTCCGGACAATCCACTCCTCGGCTTCCTCGTTCCATGTCAGCCCAGTTGCCCGGGTATGGAAGAGCGCATCGCGGTACAGGTCAAACCGCTTGGCCAACGCCACCGCATGCTGCCGGATCTCCTCCCCCGGCGCGTACCGCCATCTAGGAACGTACCCCACTTCCTCCAATAACGGCATGTAGACATACGACTCGATGTCGCAATGGATACCCGGGTAGCGGTTCCAGTACCAAGTTCCTCCGACATCGCCGGACTCATCCATCAAACGTATGGATTCAACGCCCTCCAGCCGCAACCGTGATGCGGCGAGCAGGCCGCCGAAACCTGCACCAATGACAAGCACCTCAACGTGATCCAAGACCGGTTCACGCTCGACGCGTTCGGTGTAAGGGTCCTTGGCGTAGTAGCCAAACTCTCCTGCAGCCGTCCGGTACTGACCCAGACCGTCCGGGCGGACTCTCCGGTCCCGCTCTGCGCGGTATTTCGCCCGTAGCACCTCAATATCGAGAGGCGGCTTTGATGTTGCGTGGTTTTGAGCGGTAGTCATCTGTCGTCCTCGCTTCGGTAGTGCGCCATGTCGCCTCCAGCGCGGGAACGAGTACCGCGCCCGCAGCCCCCGAATTCTGAACGGCTCTCAGACAGAGTTCCAAGGGCGTCGACACGGCATCGGATCGATTACCAAAGAAAGCTTAGCCTGAGGCTAAGTAATTTTAGAAAGCGTGGCGCGCTCATCGATGTAACGTGGGCTTCATGCCGGACACAGACCGCGAGACGGTACAGCAAAGCATCGACGCTCTGACAATCGCCATCACCATCCGGTCCATCCCCCGCATTCTCCAGCCGCTTCTCTCCACGGACCTCACGATCCAGCAACTCAAGGTCCTCTCCGTCATTGTGACTTCGGAAGACGGGGCCACCAGCGGCGGCCTTGTTGACACCTTCGGCGTCTCCATGGCCTCAATGTCCAAACTCGTCGACCGCCTCGTCGCGGCAGGACTTACGACCCGCTCTTTTGACCCCAACGATCAGCGGGTCCGGCGCATCTACGCCACCAACCTGGGACGTTCCGTTGTCCGCGAACTCATGGCTACGCGACCCGAACTCGGCGGCGATGTTCTCGCTGGACTCACCGTGGACGAACTACGGGCACTCGAAACTGGCCTACGCGCCATCAGCCGAGAACTGCGGGGCTCAACCGAGTAAGCCGCTGACAAGTTGCCGCCCAGTCGCCGCTGCCTGGCTACTCCGCATGGCCGCTTGGCCTCACGGCCCGGGCGCCGAGTTTCGGTCTAGTTAGGGCACACCCCAACCTGACGTCAGGCAGCGAGGGAAAGAGCGTCAGAATAGGCTCGGAAAGGCGGTTGCCACAACCCCCGGGTGAGTAGTCTTAGACTCAAATCTGACAGTCAGCCCGGTCGGCAGGGTTGAGAAGTGGCTGCTATTTTGTGCAGACAGTGTCTGCACAAATTGCACAGGTCTGGCCCTCTTAGCCAACGTCATCAAGCAGGTCGGCGGTGACAGAACAGCAGGTGTAGAAGCCTAAGTCGCAGCCTCCGTGAAATGCCGGCCTCAAGCGATTACGTTTCGTCTTCGGCTTCTGTCCATTCCAGAGCCGCAACGATGTGTCCTTCGTCCGGGAGTGCTTGTTTTTCAGCTTGAGGAAGTTTGTCGTAGGTGTAGGCGGCGACGGCCATGGGTGACGTGGAGCGTCCCAGGCTATACCGGACACTACGGTCGTTCTTGGTGCCGCAGATAAGAATGCCGATGGTTTCATTGTGGTGGTCACGGCGAAGCACGTCATCGACGAGGGCCACATAGAAGTTAAGTTTCCCGGCGAATTCCGGCTGGAACTTACCGGTTTTCAGTTCGATGACCACGTATCGAGATTGTTCGATGTGGAAGAACAGGAGATCGACGTAGAAGTCGTCTCCGTCGACGTCGAAGTGGACTTGGCGGCCGACGAAGGAGAATCCGGGGCCCAGCTCGCGGAGAGTTTCCGTGATTCTGCTGGTGAGGGCATGTTCCAGGTCGCGTTCGGCTACTTCGCCGGAGAGGCCGAGGAATTCGAAGTTGTAGGGGTCCTTTGCTACCTGCTGCGCGAGTTCTGAGTCTGGTCCAACAAGCCGTTGGACAAAGTTGGAGGGCGCCGCCCCAGTGCGCTGCAAAGTCTTGTTCATGATCATGTTCAGTAGGACGTTGCGGGACCAGCCGTATTCGACCGCCGCGGAGGCATACCAGTCACGGTCCTCCGGCGAGTCAAGCTTGTCCAACAGCACTGTGATGTGGCCCCAAGGCAATTGTCCAACAGCCTGTTGGACAATTGGTTCCGGCCAGGCAGTAGCGAATCCGCGCATGTAGAACAGGTTGGACCGGGAAAGGCCCTTCATTTCAGGGAATTCAGCCCGAAGATCATCGGCCAGCCGGCTCATGACCTTACTCCCCCACTCCTCGATCTCTTGGCGTTCCAAAATGGTTTTCCCAATGGACCAGTAAAGCTCGATGAGCTGGGTGTTCACGGTGCGCAGTGCCTGCATACGGGCAGCACGCACCCGGTTCTTTAGCTCACCAAGGAGGTCCGTGTAGCCGGTAGGCAGGGCGAGGTCGCGGGCGTCAGTCATGAGTTCGATCCTATCGACGGGCGCCCGCAGGCCTGCTCCCCCAGCCTTCCACCTGGCTACTCTCCAAGTCCTGCCACTCAAGATGCTTCGTCGTCCAATCCTCAGTTACCCAAGATTGTCCAGACACTGTCTGGACAATCTTTTAGCCGTGACGGTGCCAGCATTCAACGCCCCTCAATCGCCAGTGGAAATAGTCCAAAGTTCTTTGGACTATTTCCACTGCATCTGTGCGCCAGGCTGCAGCGCAATCACAAACTTCATCTCAATACCTGATGCCATCGGCTACACTCCTTTCCCGCCTTCGAGACTCACGCAGGCTGGCATATTTGTACGTGGGTTATTTTGTAGCAGGACCATTTGGGGGTGACGGTGACTCAGTTTCAGGATGCGCCCTCCCCTGGGCGGCGCCCGGCGCCCGACCCGGAGTGGGTGGAGATGTACCGGCGGGGTATCCTTCCCTCGAGGATCGCGGTGCTCGATTCGGCTCCCGTCACCACCGTGCGCTATCACCTGCAGGTAGCGAAGAAAATTGAACCCGAGCTCGAGGCAGAACACGCGGCAGCGCTGCCGAAGAAGGCTCCGGGCCCGTCCGAGGCAGCTCTGCAAAGGATGCAGGACCTTATTTCCTTCTACCGGACGGAAGGGCGATTGCCAGTCGCCCATGCCAAGTCACCGCGGGAGCAGGCCCTCACCAGCTGGCTTTACCTCCGTCGCAAGGAAGCACAAAAGGGAACCCTCTCCCCCGCTGTCCGGGACGGGCTTGATGTGATTCCCGGCTGGGATCAAGCCTCCCCTAGGAAGGCTGAGGATGAGGCCCGGTGGCAGAAGCGTTTTGAGCAGGTGAAGGAACTTCGGGATGCTGGCGGTGACTGGCCGCGTCATCAGAAGACCCCGGATGCGGACGAACGCGTCCTGGGTGTGTGGCTGCATGGCCAGCGAATCAACTACAACCAGGGGAGGATGGCCCCGGAAAAGGAAGCACTGCTAAACGAGCATCTACCCGGATGGCGCGAAGGCAGGCGCCGCACCGGCGGCCGACGACGGAGACCGCATGACCCGGGTGCCGGCTAGACCGTAAAGCCAAGGGGAGGGGCTGCGCTTTGGCAGCCCCTCCCCTTGTCTGGCCGTTGGGTTATCTGCTGAGGCCGCTCTTGGACCTTTCGGCCCCGACGGCTGCCCCTGCACGGGTCTTCCTGGCCTTGGCTGCGCCCTTGCCCATGGTGACGGCGGCGCTGGGGTGGGTGCCTTCGCTGCGTGCCGCGGTGAGCCGGCCGCGGATTTGGGCTTCATTGGCACCGGTGTCCTCCAGGGACTCCGCGAAGTTCGCGTGGTGTTCGGCTGAACCGTAGCCGGTAGCTGCTGCGGTTTCTGCTGTGAGTGCCTGGTCTTTGAGCTGGCTGCTGTCGTTGCCTGTGACGCGGTTTTCGATCTCGCGGCCGACGCCTTCGAGTCGGGCGAAGAGTTCCTTCTCGGCCCGTTCATACCGCTGTTCCAGAGATGCAAATTGAGAGCCTGTGAATCCGCCTTCTGCCAGGAGCTTGGCTTCGTGCATCTCCTTGGCTGCTTTCACGAACTGGGGATCCTTGAAGTGGGATTCGCCGGCACCGCTGAGGTTCGCGGTGGTTTCTTTGCGCAGCTGCTCAATGTCGGGACCGTTGATGCCGTCCTTGCCAATGAGGAACAGCCGCTCTTTGATTTCAGTGTCTGCAGCCGCAGCAGCTTTGGGCGTTTTGGCGTTGTGGGCGCGCTGCAGGGCCTGTGCCAGTTCGGGGTTTGCCAGGTACTCCACGGGTATCTGGTGGCGCTCCATTTCAGGGCCCAGCTTCGTTGCCTGGGCTCGAAGTTCTTCTGCCTGTGCAGCCGCGACCAGCTGCATGGCCTTCTTGTGTTCGGCAGCGGCTTTCCGTGCTTCTTCCTGGCTGCGTGCCAGCTCGTCCAGCCGTGCCTTCTCGGTTGCGATAGTCGCGATTCCCGATTCAAGGTAGGCGGCGTCCGTGCCGACGTCGTGTGTGTCGATACCGTACCGGGCGAGGACTTCTTCGCGGATCTTTGCGGAGGCCTCAAGGGCGGCAGGGTCGTGGTCTTTCCAGCCTTCAGCGACGGCGTGTGCCGTGGCGATGTCGGCCGGCTGGGCCTTGTCCCACCACGCATCCTTCTGTACGGGTGCGAGGACAGCGAGGGCTGAACTCCGTTCAACAGCAAGACGCTTCTGGGCTTCGTGCGCCGCCTGGGCGTCCAGGTGTTCCTGCTGCCGTTGGGCTTCCTGCCGGCGGCGGGCCAGCGTCTCTGCGATGCGTGAGGCGATCATCAGGGATTGCCGCATTCCGTTGTCGAAAAAGTCGTCGATGCCGTCTGATTCACTCATGGTGTTCCCCTTGCACTAGTGGTGTGATTCTTATCGGTCGAGTCCCGGCCCGGTATCGCGGCTGGGCTGATAGGTCTTCGCTGGTGTTGCCGGTGTCGGTGTCGTGGGAACCACCGAACCGGGACGGATCGGGGCCATGCCGCGGCGGGCAATATCAACTGCCCTCGGTCGCGCTGCAGCCGCTTCGGCCGGTTGTTGCTCTGCTCCTACAAGGACAGGTTTGGGCATCGTCGCAGTGAACGGGGCCAGCTGGTTTTCGACTACGGCCCGGATGCGTTGGGCTTCGCGGGTACGACCTGACTGTTGATGCATTTCGTACACCGCGAAGGCGGTGTTAATCAGCTGCACCATGAGCGCTGTTTGCGCGGCCGTTTTGTTCTTGCTCGACGCTGCCATGAACAACATGGCCGTCCCGGCAATGGACGGCAGCGCGACGGGTTCGCCGTGCTGACGGGGAGCCCGAAGTTGGGCGGTGCGGGACAATTCGGCAGCTGTGGCCGCCAGCGGCCCTGGCGTAGCCTCCAGCCGGTACGACCATGCTGCAAAGGCACCGGAAACCTCACGCGCTGCCCTCGCCCAGGTCGCGTGATCATCACGCGGAATATTCCGCAGCCGGTCGGCAAGTGCTGTTGCGTTGCGGGTGTACTCCACCCACACATCAGCTGACGGGGTCGCGTTCTCCGGACCGGTCCTGGAGACCTTGCGTTTGTTGCGCGCGGCCGCGTTCCATTCCGCCGCGGCCTCGGTCGCCAGGTGCGGGGAGTCCATCCATTCCTCACGCAACGCACCGAGCTTCAGGTCGGACGCGAGCGTGCCGCCGCCGAACCAAATAGGCCGCTCCCCCGGCTTGGGGCGCTCCGCGACGGAGTAGCCAACGATGACGTCGGTGGTGTTCTTCGCGTAGCGCGGCCGCACCAACAGGCCGGTGTCGCGGGCGCGCCGAACGAACTCAGCTTCGGTGGCTGACGCGCTGGCGCTGGCGCGCACCTTCCTGACCAGGGAAGCCCGGTGCATCTCGCGGTCGTCCCGGACAGCGGTGGCCTTCTCCGCCCGGTCGTAGCCGCGGGTGGCGTGCACACTGGAGAGCTCTTCGAGCCCGTACTTGGTCTCCAGTTCACGGCACGTCTGTTGTGCGCGTTTGTAGTCGCCATGGGTGGAGGCTTTGGTGCCGTCCTCGCGGACGAGGGACACGGCGATGTGGATGTGGTGGTTGCCGTTCTCGGACGTGCCGTGGTTGATCGCGACCCACCGGCACTGCGCTTTTCCACTGGCCTCGGTAAACCCCATGGCGTCGACGAAGTCATTCGCGATGTCACCCCACTGCTGATCCGTCAGGGCACCTTCTTCAGCGCGGAGACTCAGCGAGCAGTGCCACACATCGGCGTGCTTGTGCCCGTTCGGCACGCGTTCCTTACGGTCAGCATCCCAGCGGAAATCCTTCTGCAAAACCTCGACGCCGAAGGCCTTGCGGGGCTGGTCCAAGTGCTTCGCGATCGCGACCGCGTCGTCCTTGTCCAGGACGCCGTCGTCGTACCAGGCCATGATCGCCGCGTCCCCGGCGACCAGGTGCGGATTGGTGTGCGCGTTTTTCGTCTTATCAGCATCGGTCGAGGCCAGGTAAAGTATGAGCCCGGACATCCGGGAGCCGCGGGTGATGTTTGGAATCATCGGCCTACATCAGCCCCTCGATCGTCCGGTCAATCCGCATCGCGACCTCGCGCACATACGCCAGCGCTGCCTTCGCGTCCTGAGGGAACTCACCGCCCGCGTTCGCGTGCCGGGCGATCTGGTTCACGTTGTTCGACACCCGCGCCAACAACGTATGAATCGCCATCAGCTCGGCCATCGCCGCCCTGCGCTCGGTCGGCGTCTCCGAGCCTTCCGACAGCGCAGCGGTCAGCAGCAGGTTCGGGACCGTGACCTTCTGCCGGGCAGCCTTCGCGATCAGGGCCGCTTCCTCCTCCGCTGTCACCCACACATCGCGGCGCTTCTTCGTTCCTGCCGGAGCATTCGCTCGGCGCCGCCTGGACAGCGGGGAACGTAGCTTTTCATTCTCTTCAGACACGCACTCCCCCAATTCCTTAAACGGCCCAGCACTTCAAAAGCCCAGCGCAGCGACCCCGGAACCGGGGACCACACAAGCCAGTGTGCCAAGCGAACAACCACCGGGCCGTGAGCGACACGCCATTTACACCCGTGTAAATGTATAGCTTGCTCCGCCGAAGGTGGCAAAGCGGTTCTTTGGGCGGAGCACCCGCGGTGGATTGCGCGCCCGTCGCGTGTCGCACCCCCGGGAGGCGGCTCCGGATTAATAGACTCAGACCCGATGCACGATTCACTGAGGGGGAAGTAATGCGGCAGGACTACATCCACAATATGAACGACCCGGCCAGCCGGGCTGAATACATTACCGCCGATGCAGCCGACTATTGGGCACCGAAAAAGACCCGGTCCTTTGAACACAGCAGCGAGGTCGTCACCGCTTGGACGGCCCTCGCCGACACGGTCCGCAGCGACGGGTCCGGCACAGCGTTCAACGGCGCCGACCAGTCCGTCGCCGACCATCTCAACAGCACCGTTCCAGCACTCATCAAAGACTGGGACTCCTACATCACCGTGCGAGCAGGTGAGCTGGTCTTCGGCCCAGCCTGGTCTGCCAACCAAATCGCCGACATGGTCGCGAGGGACTTCCTCCCGGACGCCACGCTCCAAGCAGCGCTGGACGCAGCCCGCACGACCCCGGAAACGCTCGAAGCGATCAGAACCAACGCCCGGGCATACGATGACGAAGACCGGGAAGCCGCCGCGCTTGCGGACGAACACGCCTTTGTCGACGAACCCGAATTAGTGAAGCAGGAACACTACGTCTCGACCGCCACGTACAAGCGGGCGAACGACTTGTACCCGGCTCACGTCAGCGTCGAAATCCTCGTCGACCGGAACCGCGTTAGCGCGGACCCGGCAGGCACGGAAGCCGCCCACGCCGCCCTCAGCAGCGAGGACGCTGCCCAGGTCGAATGGAGCATCGCCGACGTCGCCACACGACACCTGCAGGAACTCGCCCCGACATCCGCTCGCATCGTCGATGACGGCTACGCCATCACCATCACGATGGACCTCCCGGCAGTCCCCGCACCCGACCCCACGAGGACCGGGGACGGCGAAGAGTATCCGCTACTGACCTCATGGCAGGAAGCCCTGGTACCGGCCCTGGCCGAAACGATGGAACTCGTCCTGCCCATTCACGAACGCCCGCATGCCCAGGCACTGGCCCTGCTTGTTGCGGAGGAGATTCCCCCCGCATCAGACGTCAGTGATGCCTACAGCCGGGTAACGGTTGCCGAGGTCATCGAGCACCATGAGCGCAGGATGGAAGGCTACGCCCAGGCTTCGCCGCCCGGCAGCGAAGCCGCCACCCTTCCGGTACCCACCGCCGCGTCCGTGAAAGTACCGGGAACCATCACCTGGGAACCGGAACCGGGGTCCCCGGGGAAGCTCGTCATCGACATCCCCGTACAGGCTCCCGCCCCACGCGCTCACCTGCTCAACGCCGCCTCTGCGCTGCGGCCCGACAACGTTCCCGCCCTCGAGTACGACGTCGACAGCGTAGCCACCTGCCACCTCCACAACGACACGGGCGCCGGTACCCGCATCACGAGCCATGCGCAGCGAATCGAGGCGAGAATCTACCCGCCCACGCCGCTCTCTCAACGTCCGCCAATGTACGGGGAAACACCTCCCTACCTAGAGACCTCGAAGCTCAGGACACTGACCCCCGCCCAGGAAGCCCTGCTGCCCGACATCGCCACGACAATCCGCACGGTCGTCCCGCCCGCACTCCACCCCCATGCAGACGACCTCGCCCGACTGGTCGTGCAGGAGATCCCAGCACAAGCTGACCTGCTGCGCGCCTACCAACGCACCAGCCTTCCCGAAGTCCTCGCCGAACACGACAGCGGCGGCATAACAGCAAAGCTCGCCGCGGAACTTCAGCAACTGACAACGGCCACGCGGCTGTCATTCCCGCACCCTGCCTCCGAAGCACTCACAACAACCACACCCGCCAGCGCTGCAACGCCGACGCGGGCCGCATCCGGCGCCCACGCCGACCACAGCTACGACCGCTAAACCACCAACCGAAAGGAAAACCCCACCATGGCACCCATCAGCCTCGAAGCGACAAAAAACCAGGCACGAGCCCTCCTGGACTCCCGCATCAAATCCGTCGAAGAACTCGTCCAGGCACGCCAGCGCGTGACCGACCTCAAAGACCAGCTCGCCGCCGCAGAACGCGACGACAAACGCGCCTACGTCAAAGCCACCCGCGACGGCTGGAGCCCCGAAGAACTCAAAAAACTCGGCCTCGAACCCGCCGCAGCAGGCCGCCGCCGCAAAGCACGATCCAAAACCGCCGGCACCCCCAACGACACCGCAACAGACACCGACTCAGCCGACGACGAAACCGCGCAAAATCACTAAAGCCCCTCGCCCACAGGGGCACGGCAAAAGCAATCTACCTTCGGGCTTTTCCCGCACCCAGGTGGACGACGGGACCCACCTGACCGGCTGCACACAAACGCCAGGTCACCAAGGTGGGAACCTCACCGCCGGGACCGGCGAATGTGCGCAGCCTCGGAACACTGAAGTCACCAACGGAACCCTTCCCCATGGACCAAGACCAACGCCGCCGGCCCACCCGCCGCAGAGGTCAGGCTTTTTTCAGCCGGGACGACACACACCGTCCAGACGGGGCAGGGTTGGGCAGCGACGGAACCCTAAGCAGTGAGAGTCTTCCAAGGCACTCGGGGGGCTTCCAGCCCGGTAACGGGCGGTGACAACCACAAGCTGCAGGGCGGCGCTCATCACCACCCGGTACCGCAGGCCCGCGTGATCAAGCAACGGCACCAACCGCACATCCCAGGCGTCACAAACATTCCAGGACGACGAAGACCGGCACCCGAATGGGTGCCGGCCTTCATGCTGCTTGGGAAACTTATTACCTAGCTGTCACCGGGGACGTCGCCCTCCGGGATCTGCCCGGACGCGATGCGCTCCGCGGTCTTCTCATAAGCGGCATCAATGAAAGCCACCAGGTCGTCTTGCCGAACCCTCCAAATACCCCGACCCCCGAACTGGGCTGCCCTCAAATCCCCGCTTTTGACCAGCGCATAGACCAGCGGTTTACCAAGATTCAAGACCTCCTGAACCTCGTCGAGGGTGAGCATCTTGGGGAAGGGCAAGCCACTTGCCCCAGTCGTCTTGTTCACGTCGTCGGTCCTCTTCGCCACTGCTACGCGTCCTCGTTCCGGTGCTGCATCTCATCCATCGTTCTCTGCCCGCGCCGTAGCTCCCCGGCCTTCACTCCAGGCCACGGCTTGCCGCCGTTGTACTTACGCTGCAGCCGCTTCGCCTCACGCATGCTGGCCCGGACAATGAAGTCCGAAACGCTCGCGTCACCCTCTTCAGTCTTACCGGCATTCACGAAGGCGGCACGGACCTCCTCGGCCTGCTCCTCCGTGTAGTAAGGCGTGAACGCCGCAATCTTCTTGGCCTTCGCCATCACCACACCCCGGGCCTACTTGACCGCCCGCAGCACCGGCGGCCACGGGTGCAGGCTGTCCAGGTAACCCGGGTGCCGCGTCATCGAACCGTCCGCCCCGAAGCGGATGTCTGAGTGCTGATGGCTACCGCCGGCGTGCGCAATGGCAGCCAGCACAAGGTCAAGGTTTTCCCGGTCAAGCCCCGGCACAACATCACCCAAAACCACCGGCACATCCTCGGCCAACGATGCAGCCAGCAGCAGGAAACGACGCTCCCCACCCGAGTACGCCCCATTCTCTGCATGCTCACCCAAAGCAGCGAAATCGACCCAAGCATGTTCCTGGTAGCCCTCCACAGTGGTGGTGGCTGCATGAACCCATGGATTGCCAACGGTTGCGTAGCGTCCGCCGAAGGCGCGAAGCAGCAGCTCCGTGGCCGCCTCGGTGGTGTAGGAGCCCTTTGCCCAGGCTCGGAGGTCGTCTGCATGCGTCATTGTGGTGTCTCCTTCGATAGATATTTCACTCAGCGTCCGACCGTGTCCGGGCGGTCACCATTCACCAGCCGGTCCGTATGAGCCCGCCAGACCGGGTAGTTCAGTCCGCCCGGTGGCAACGCAAAATGCTGCACACAAAAGGCCAACACCACGACCACCAGACCGGCCCAAACGGGACCACCTGCATCGATGACCAGGCCCATGACCATGAGCACTGCGGCCAACACATAGAGCACCCTGACAGACGCTACCCGCGGCCTGTAGCGATCGCGCACTTCTTTCTCCCGCAATGCCCAGGCTCCGCTATCCCGATCAAGATCCCATTGCCGCACTTGCTGCCAAGCACGAAGCCGAAACTGCGGATCAGCCAGGACATCGCGGATAGGGGCCTGCTTATCCGCCCCCAGGCCGTTTACGAATGCGCGAAATCTGTCCTCCGCATACTTCTGGTCCACCCACCGCTCAATTGCCGCGATCTGCGCGGGTCTCCCCCGCCACGAGTCACGAAGGTACTTGGTAGTCACCTCGTCAAAAAGGAGCTGCGATTCAGAATCCAAGGTCTCCCGGAGTGGCCCCGCCGCGGATTGCTGCTTCTTCATTTACTTCTCTCTCAGCTTGGTTGCATGCGGAGCGTGTGTCGGGACCAGCGTAGCTACTGGCCCCGACACGGAGCCCTTTAGAACGGCGGTTCGGAGTCGGGTCCGTTGCCCCAGCCGCCGCCGGCGTTGCTGTTGGCCGGCACCGCCCAGGGATCGTCCTGCGGGGCTGACTGGGTGCCCTGGTTGCTGTTTCCCTGGCCGCCGAATCCACCGCCGGACTGCCCGCCCTGGTTGCTGCGCTGGGAGCGGCTGACCTTGGCGTTCGCGTACCGCAGGGACGGGCCGATCTCGTCGACTTCGAGCTCGATGACGGTGCGCTTCTCGCCTTCCTTGGTTTCGTAGGAACGGGACTTCAGGCGTCCGGTGACAATCACGCGCATGCCCTTGGTCAGGGATTCGGCCACGTTCTCAGCCGCTTCCCGCCAGACACTGGCCCGGAGGAAAAGCGTCTCCCCGTCCTTCCACTCGTTGGACTGACGGTCGAAGGTCCTGGGCGTTGACGCGATGGTGAAGTTCGCTACGGCCGACCCACTCGGAGTGAAGCGCAGCTCGGGATCTGATGTCAGGTTTCCAATGACAGTAAGCGTGGTTTCGCCGGCCATGATGGCTCCTTTTCCTTGTGTGCTGGTGATGTTCTCGGTGTTTGTTGTGGGTTCGTTCTGTGGTTCGGTCCCACCCGGTTTGTCGTGGGTGAGGTCGTTGGGTTGGTACTGGTTCGCAGTGTGTGCGTCCCAGAGCCCGCCGTCCCCGAGCGGGACGCGGTTGATCGCCTCAAAGTACCGGTCATCCCCTCCCTTGTCCGGGACGGGGTAGCCGTCGTACAGGTCCTCAACGAGGGGTTCCACAATGGCGGGTTCCACAACGTAGGGGTCCACAGCGTTGTGCGGAATCCTGCCGCTGGGGTTGACCTGCCGGAAGAGGTCCTCCAACGGGATCCGTGGGCTGAGCTTGAACCCGACGACCGGGCGCAGGCTGACCACAGTCCTCACGCCGCCTTGTGAGTCATGGCCGCCTGGACGAGCTTGTCGCGGCGCAGGCCGGACCAGTGGTCCTGATCATCGGTGTTGTTCACGACAACGGGCGCCTGGGAGTAGCCGAGTTCGGCGGTGATGTACTCCAGCGCTGCCGGCACTTCGGTGATGTCCACGGCCGTGTACGTGATGCCCTTGGAGTCGAAGTAGTCCTTCGTCTTCTCGCAGTTGCGGCAGTCCGGCTTGGTGTAGACCGTGTAAGCGGTGGGTGAAGCAGTCATTTTCAGCACCTGGTTTCGTATCAACATTAGTTTCGTTCGTCTGGCTGACTTGCTACTTCAATTCTAGCAATCATTCAACTGAATGAATAGGGGTTTTGGCGCTTATTCTAGAGATTTTGACACGGAGCTCTCTGCACAAACGTGCGATTCCTGACCTTCTGAACCACGGCTACAGACGGTGTGTCCCGCCGCCGGCTCCTGTGGTCACCCCCGCAGGTTCGCCAAAGCCTCCGCCCCCATGCGCCTGAGAAGTCCCCCACCGGGCGGGGTGATGTGCGCACCTGTCTGGAGTGGCATTGCTGAATAGGTGTCGTCCCTGCTGAAGGAAGATCGGCCACAGCAGACGGTTCGTCGGCAGCGCATGTTGTGAACCATGGGGAACCTGCCCGCGCGTGTGTTTCTAGGATTTCTGAGTCTTCCCGAGCACCCAGCGGTTCCACCTGCTGGTGTCTCCGACCGGCGGCGGGCCGAGGGTGCGGATTGCTTTCTTGTACCAGCGGTTGCAGAGGTAATAGCTGGCGGCGATGAGGACGAGGAGGATGGCCAGGATGATCAGGGACTGATCCTTTGCGGCCTGGTACTCGTAGTATCCAGGCTGACCGTAGGCGAGCTCCCCGGAAACCAGGAGGCCAGCCACGTTCAGGAAGTAGTAGAGCGTCTGGAAGAACGCGAACATCAGCAGGGTGGCGGGAACAATCAGGATGGCGAAATATTTGAGCCAAAGTTTCCCGCATCGTTTGTTCCAGTCGGCCAGCTGTTGTTTCTGGTCAGCGTCTATCGTCTGCGCCATGCTCTCCCCCAATGAATTCCTGCCCTTCTGGGCACAGTCTACGGTGGGCAGCGGCGCGCCAACTTGAAAGGTAAGCATGCTTGCTATTAGTTTGGTGTCAGCTTCTCCGCCTGTCCCCCATCAGGCGGAGTGGTTGCCAGGGAAGCCCCGCCACTGCTCGTGTGGCGGGGCATTTCGCTACCCGCACTATGCAGCGGGTGTCAGATCCGAACGGAAGAGGGAGTGTGCAGTGGCTCAGGGCGACATTGAGACGTACTACGAGGGCGGCCAGTGGAAGAACAAGCGCGAGGGCACTGACCGCGCGTTCGGCGCCGGCTACAGCACCAAGCACGAAGCAGAAGCTGCAGGCCGGGAAGCGGCCCAGGCCGGCAAGGTCGAACACGTGATCAAGAACCAGGACGGCCAGATCGGCTCCAAGAACAGCTACGGCAACGACCCTCGGAATGTCCCGGGCTGACCCACAGTTCATGCCAGGGCGTCACAGTGCCGGTGGAACAACGGAGGGCCGGCTCAATATGAGCCGGCCCTCCTGCGTTCTCTCTGCCTAGTAGCTCTACGGGTTCCTTGACATAGTCATCGTTCCCATCCCGGGCTCCTGTCGCGCAGCGGCTGGACGCTTCGCGTGTGTCCGGGGCTGACAGAAGGACCTGTGGTGCTGGGTCTGGAGGGGAAGCTGACGGCAAGCAGGCGCCTGTGTTTTTCCATCATTGGGTCGGTGCCGTCTGTCGTGGCGACCTCTTGCGGTGGGGGCGGCGGCTCGATGGAGGCCTTCAGTCGTTCGTCCAGCTCTGCGCATTTTGCTTTCGCCTGGGTGAGTTTGTCTTCGTATTTGAAGGGTTTTCCGGCTTGCTTTTCTACGTCGGCGAGGACGGCGTTCTTCTCTTGAATGGTTTGGCGCAGCTGGGTTTCGTAGTCCGGCAGCCCTGCGACCTTGTTTTCGAGTTTGGTGATGATGCCGGTGCTGCCTTCGAGCAATTCCATCCGGGTCAGGACCAGCGGCGGGGCGGGGACATCCTTGATGGTGATGGCCAGGTCCTGGTAGGAACCGAGCCGGGAGTGCTCTCCTGCGTTGCGGACTTGCAGTTGGTGTCCGCCGAGGGCGGCCACGGTTCCGTAGTCCCGCTCCTGCCGGTAGTAATTGCCGTACTCGGGTGTGTGGGTGCGTACCCACTCGGAGATGGCTGCGACCGCTTCGGTGCGTTTGGTGTAGGTGCGGCCGTCGATGGCTGCGCTGAAGTTCTCTCCCGATGTGGAGGTGATCAGGGGCAGTGCTGCCTGGACCGCGGGCAGCGCCGTCTCTGCCCTGGTGATGCTGGCCTGGGCCGAAGCTTTGGTCCAGCCGAGGGTGCTTTGGCCCTTTTCATGGGCGCGTTTAAGGCGTTCGAGTTTGGTCCGCTCGGCGTCTGCTTCGATCTTTTCCATGACGAGGGGGTTGCCGCTGGTCGCTGCCTTGATTTGGGCAGCGTTCAGTGCCAAGTCTCCGACGTCCTCGATTTCGCGGATGTCCAGGCGGCCGCGGAGGACCTGCTGGATCATGGTGGCTTTGCGTTGGATGCCGTCCCAAGCCGCGCTGTCGTAGCTTCCGACGGTGGCGTACTGGAAGTTGTGGACCTCGGCGTTGGCGTTGCCCTGCCGGATGATGCGCCCGTCCCGCTGGGTCAGGTCAGCCGGTCGCCAGGGGCAGGTGACATGGTGGATTGCTTTGGCGCGCAGCTGCACGTTGGTGCCGGTGCCCATCATGGCAGTGGAGCCGATGAGGACGGCGACCTCGCCGCTGCGGCACTGGGCAAAAAGCTGGGCCTTCTGGTCAGGTTTGGGCGCTTCCTGAATAAAGCGAATCTGTTCGGGCTGGATCCCGCCGGCAACCAGCTGGTCTTTGATCTGCTGGTAGGCGGTCCAGGCCGGTTTGCCGTCCGGGCCGGTGTCTTTTGAGGGGGTTCCAAGGTCGCAGAAAATGATCTGCAGCGCGCCCCTGGTTGTTGAGGGGACTCCTGAATCGAAGCTGGTCTCGTACTCGTTGTCCCTGTTCTCTTCCCAGACTTTCAGGGTCTTGGCGACCACGTGGTCGATCTTCGTCCCGGAGTCTGGTTCGATGCCGACCATGCGCAGGTCCAGGGCCGCTTTGCGTCCGTCGTTGTAAACGTTCAGGGCGTTGTCCGCGCCCTTTTCCGCCCAGCCGGAGAGGGAGTCGAGCCGGTCCGCCAGGCCTTTCATGTAGTCGGCCAGTTCGGGCGGTTGTGGGATGAGTACCAGTTCCGGCTGGCGTTCGCCGTCGCCTGGCCGGCGGGCCAGGTCGGGGGTTTTCAGGTTCAGGTCTTCGGAGAGCTTCACGTCGGCGAAGACGTGGAAGCTGCGCAGCATTTCGGGGACATTTTTGAACTTCGCGAAGCGTGGTTTGTTCTTCAGCCGTCCGCCGGCGTCCATTTCGATGGCGGTGACGGTTTCGCCGAACGTCGCTCCCCACACGTCGAAGTTCTCCACTCCGGCGGCCTGCAGCAGGTCCGGGCGGAGGTAGCGCTGCATGACGTGGGCTTCGGTGATGGAGTTGGCGATGGGGGTTCCGGTGGCCATGGTGACAACCCGCTCACCGTGGACGCGCCGCAGGTACTCCAGCTTCAGGTGCATGTCGGTGGCCCGCATGGAACCGGCGATTTCGGCGCCCTTGATGTTGGTGACCGTGCGCAGGTTTTTGTAGTCGTGGGCTTCGTCGACAAACAGGTAGTCCACGCCGGTGTCTTCGAAGGTCAAGCCGGGATCCGGGGCGGTGTCCATGAGCCGCTTCATGCGTTCTTCTTCGGCCTGGAGCTTGGTTTCAAGTTTCTTTACCGTCGTGCGGTCCTCGCCCTCGGCCTGGGCGTTGACGATGGTCTGCCGGACGTCGGCGATGATCGATTCCTGGTATGCCTCGATGGTTTCGGCTTTGACGCCGATGCTCTTGAAGGCCTGCTGGGTCATGATGATGCCGTCCCAGTCGTTGGCCGCTGCACGCGCGACGAACTGGCGGCGGGCGGCGGGGTCTCCGCTCTTGGTTTTGATGTCGTCGGAGCCTGCCGAGAGCAGCCTCGCCTGCGGGTACAGTTCCAGCCATTCGCGGGTGAACTGTTCGAGCATGTGGTTGGGCACGACGATCATCGGTTTGGACGCCATGCCGAGGCGTTTGAGTTCCATTGCGCCCATGACCATCTCGGCCGTTTTGCCGGCCCCGACTTCATGGAACAGGCCAACGGCCGGTTCTGAGATGATCCGGGCGACGGCGGTGCGCTGGTGGGGGTGGGGCGTGAACGTCTTGGCCAGCCCGGGCAGGGTCAGGCGGCCGCCTTCCTTGGTGTAGTCGCGCAGGGCGAGGGAGTTGAAGCGGCGGTTGTACTCCTCGATCAGGCGGCTGGCGCGCTCGGGGTCTTCCCAGACCCACTCGGCGAAGCGTTCCTGCAGGGCCTCTGCTTTCTCCTGTGCCGCTTCGGTTTCTTCGAGGTTGGCGACGAGTTTGCCGTCCTCGTTCTTGTCCTCGACCTGGATGCTTTTCTGCTCCAGGATGCTTTGCAGCAGGTCCGGGGCAGGCCGGCGGCCTGTCCCCCATTCGTTGGTGGAGCGGACGGTGGCACGGTTGGCTTTCACTCGCCAGATGCCGCCACCAACGCTGGTGACGCTGGCCATGGGGTCGGCCAGAATCTCCTGGACGAAGCGCTCGTGTTCCTCGGGCGAAATCCAGACGGCACCCAGCCGGGCCTCGACGTCCTCCATGCCGACCTTGGGCGGCTGGACTTCTTCCAGGGCCTGGACGTTGACGTTCCACCGTTCGTCCTCGGCCGCGGCCGCGCGGGCGGCGTCGAGCTTGGTCCGGACGTTCCCGGAAAGGTATTCCGGGGCGGTGACCAGCCTGCCCGTCTCGGGGTCATCGAAGACGAGGGTTCCGAGCTGGTCCCGGGCTTCGTCTTCGGTCACGCCCAGCAGGTCTGCGATCTGTTCCAGGTCCGGGGACCCGTAGGTGTCGAGCGTGATGGCAAGGGCTTCGTCGACGTTCTCGGCGCCCATGGCCGGTTTACGGGCAACGACCTGGCGGTGTTGAAGCAGAGCGGCCGGGGTCGCGGTCTGCGTTTCGTCGTTGAAGTTTTCCAGGGCGCCGGGCAGGGACCCGAATGGGTCCCTTGAGCTCAGGAGGCGGAACGCCGGCGATAGGCGGCGGCTGACGATGTCCTCGCCGGTTTCCTTATCGGTCCGCACGGATTCGGTGTACCGGTTCACCGGACCGTGTTTCTGGACGAACGCGGCGTAACGGGCGGCCAGCTCGGAGCGCAGGGCGTCCAGTTCCGGGCTGTCCTCGCTGTCGGAGGCCTCCATCTCCAGCAGCGACCGTGCGCCGTCACGCAGTGCCAGCAGGTCCCGCAGCTCGACTGCGTGTGCCTTTGGCACCGGCAGTTCTTCTGCCTCTCCCGCCCGGACTATGGTGAAGGACCCATCAGGCTGGGCGTTGATGGTGCCGTCCCACTCCGGCCCGGCGGCTGGCAGCAGCGCGGCCGCGGTCTTCCCGGGGGCACGTTCTGCCGGGGCATGGCCCAGGTCGCGGTCCAAGGCGTCGGTGATGATGATGTTCAGCCGGTCGGCCAGCAGCTGGGGTACGGCAGAGAGGTCATCGGCTTTGACGCTGACCGTCTCTTCGCCGTACATGCCGTTGCCGACGACGATCTGCCCCAGGACGTTCTGGGGGTTCATGTCGAAGTAGGCGTTGATCTTGATGTTGCGGTCCCCAACGATCGCGGGAGTGACGCGTTCCCATTCGGTGTTCATCGGTTCGCGGCCGGGCCCGCGCTTGCGCAGCAGCAACAAGTCGGTGAGGGCTTCTGTGCCGGCGGCGCGGCGGTGGGCGCCCGTGGGCAGGCGCACCGCGCCCACCAGGTCGGCCATCGCACTCATCTCCCGCCTCGAGGTGGGGTTGGCCGCGTCCATGGTGAAGCTCGACGTCAGGACCGCGACATATCCGCCCGGTTTCACCGCCGCCAGACTCTTGAGGATGAAGTGGTTGTGCATCGAGTGACGGGAATCGGGATTGTGCGTCTTGTCGTACAGCGCGTTCTTGCTGAACGGGACGTTCCCTACAGCAAGGTCAAAGGAGTTCGGCTTGACCGGGGTGTCGGCAAAAGATTCGCTGCGGATCGTCGCGTCCGGGTACAGGCCGCGGGAAATGGATGCAGTCAGCGGGTCCAGCTCGACCCCGGTCATGCGCGCAGACTCCGGCGCGAAGCCGATAAACGTGCCGGCCCCGGAACCGGGCTCCAGCACCTCTCCCCCAGCAAAACCGAGACGCTCCACGGCCGACCAGATTTCCTTCACCAAGGCCGCGTCCGTGTAGTACGCGTTAGTCGTGGTCCGCGAAGCCGCGGCGTACTCCCGCTCGCTCAGGACCTCACGGAGCTGCGCGCGTTCGACTGCCCAGTCGTCCTTGTCGAACAGCTGCGGCACCGCTCCCCAACTGGACCACTGCGCCAGGGCGCGCTGCTCGGCTTCGGTGGCCGGGCGTTGCTGGTCCTCCAACTCCCGGACGATACGGATCGCTTCAAGGTTCGCCGCGAAACGGGCCTTCTGCCCCGACGGGGCGAGGTCTGTCTGGGACGCGGGGCGGAACCGGGCGGCCGCGGCCGCCGGCTGTTCCGGCTGCAGGGCAGGTTCTAGCTCTCCTCGTCCTGCTGGCTCGGGACCGGCTCCATTTCCTCCGGTTCCTGAGGAAGCCCGTCGTAGATCATCTCCTGGTACACGATCTCCCGCGCCCGCAGCTTGGCCATGTTCACCAGGCCGACGTACTCCAGCGGGGTCTCCTGCCCGCGGGGCGGGATCAGGTCCTCGCTCAACGCCCAGATCTGGTCCTGTATCTCCCGGCCCAAAGTCGAAAAGTGTGTCTCGGGGTCCGCTATCTGCGCGAAGCTCTCCGGGTCGTGATTCTTCATGGTTTCCATGGCGTGTCTGCCGTGCTCGTTCATTGATTACCTCTTCCGGTTCGGCCCACAAGGACTCCAGGCTCAGCTGACCCTCAATGTGGTTTTTCGATTTCCTCGGTGCCATGCGCGCCGCTCCCCCTCCGTTTGCCTCCACGCTAGCGAAGGCACCGATGGATTAACAGCCACACCCTTACTCCTCGGGGACCCGCAAGCTCTTTCGTTGGCGGGCAAGCTCACGAACAACGGTCGCTTCGCTGACATCGATGGTCTTAGCGATGTCCCGAATGGTCCGCTTTTCGCGCCGCATCCGATGAGCCGTGGCTGCCTTGTCGGCTGTCATCTTCGTCGGCCGGCCACCAACACGTCCCCTGGCTTTGGCAGCGGCGAGGCCGGCCATGGTCCGCTCGCGCAGCCGGTTCCGCTCGTACTCGGCGATGGCAGCGAAGAAGTGGAACATCAGCACGCCCTGGGAAGTCGTGGTGTCCAGCCAGGTCTCAGTCAGTGACCGCAGCCCAACGTGGCGGTCCGCCAGTGTCTTTACGATGCCAGCGAGGTCTGTTGTGTTCCTCCCGAGCCTGGACAGGTCATTCACCACCAGGATGTTCCCAGGCTGCAGATGGTCCAGACAGTCCTGCCACTGGGGACGATCCGCAGTCGCGCCAGAGGCATGGTCGGTCCAGATGCGAAAGCATCCGACCGCGTTCAACGCATCATGCTGCAAATCGGCGGACTGCTCCGTGGTGCTCACCCGGGCATAACCCATCAATGTCGGCATTTCAGTGCCCTTCCTCGGCCATCAAGGAGCTTTACCCGCTGATCCAAGTTCCACGACCCCCCACATCGACCGTCAAAAACGGTCATCCAGTACGTTTTGACGACCTGCCTAACATTAGATAACGCAGTCGAGTTATGAAACAGCCTAGCAGGCCTGAAACGCCAAAAAAGGGACGCCGGGGACATCGTTCATCGGCGCCGTCAGAAACGGTCGTTTTTGGCGGTCAAAGATGGACGCCTTCACCGGACAGTTTTGCGGGCAGCTGCGGGAATGGAGTGCGGCCGCGCGGCCGTCAGGCATATTCTGTATCGCCGGCCCCTCGGGGGTGGAGGACGGGCGAACGGGCCATCTGTCTTAGCGCGAGCAGGAACGTGTGCTACATGGAAATAGTGGAACGCTTGCGGTCAGCTGCTGACTCACGTGGCCACACCTGGTCAGCGAGAGATGTAGACGTCGCACTCTACTGGCTCGGTGGATCGAAGGTAGCAAAGCGTTAGGTGAGCCGCTCGTCCATGGGGTCCATGTGCCCTTGCCTGAGAATGTCCGGCCTCCCCATACAATTCAAGGCAAGTACGTGCGAGAACAATAAACGCTGCACGGCAATGGAATCGTAGGGCCTGCGTCTAACAGCCGCCGCGCATGAAGGATCGTTGCCGCGGCTCGGAAGTGGGAAAAATGGCTGGCAACAACAACAACAACAACGCCAACTTGGTCTGGAGCATCGCGAACATTTTGCGGGGGACCTACAAACCGGCGCAGTATGGCTCAGTAATCCTGCCGTTCACTATCCTTCGCCGGCTCGACTGTGTGCTCGAGCCAACCAAAGAAGCCGTCATGGCGGAACAAGAGGCCAAGAAGGACCTGAACATTCCGCTGGACACGTTCCTGCAGAAAGCCTCGGGTCATAACTTCTTCAACACCTCCAACTTCAACTTCGCCAAGCTCCTGAATGACCCGACCAACATCAAGGCCAACATCCTCAACTATGTCCAAGGCTTTTCTGATAACACTAGGGACATCTTCGAGCGCTTTGATTTTTACAAGACCGTCGAAAAGCTGGACAACGCCGACCTGCTGTACCACGTTACGAAGGACTTCGACGCCATCGACCTTCATCCGGAGACGATCAGCAACATCGAGATGGGGCTAATGTTCGAGGAGCTCATCCGTCGATTCGCGGAAGCCTCCAATGAAACCGCCGGGGAGCACTTCACCCCACGCGAAGTCATCCAGCTCATGGTTCAGCTTCTGCTGAACTACGACGACGACGTCCTCACCAAAGAAGGTATCGTCCGGTCCATCTACGATCCCACTGCCGGAACCGGCGGAATGCTCACCGTCGCACAGGAACACCTGCACTCTCTGAACCCCAGCGCGTCTCTCGTCGCCTACGGCCAAGAAATCAACGACGAGTCCTACGCCATCTGCAAATCGGACCTACTTATAAAGGGCCAGGACATCACAAAGATCTCCGTTGGCGACACTCTTGCCAATGACAAGAACATCGGGCAACAGTTCGACTTCATGCTCTCCAACCCGCCTTTCGGCGTGGAATGGAAAAAAATCCAACCCCAGATCCAGAAAGAGCACGAACTCCATGGCTTTGAAGGTCGTTTCGGCCCCGGCCTCCCCCGCGTGAGCGACGGCTCACTATTGTTCCTTCTGCACTTGATCCGAAAAATGCGACCTGCCCATGACGGCGGATCCCGCATCGGCATTGTCCTGAACGGCTCGCCGCTTTTCACCGGCGGGGCCGGCTCGGGAGAGTCGGAGATCCGCAAGTACATTATCGAAAACGACCTCGTGGAAGCCATCATTGCGCTACCGACGGAAATGTTCTACAACACAGGCATCTCCACCTATATCTGGATCCTGTCCAACAGCAAGAAGCAGAAGCACCCGGAGCGCGTTGGCAAGGTCCAACTCATCAACGGTGTCGACTTCTTCCATAAGATGCGCAAGAGCTTGGGCTCCAAGCGCAAAGAACTCGGGCCAAAGGACATCGAGCGCATCGTTCAGCTCTATGGCGCTTTCGAGGACGACGGCGAAATGTCTAAAATATTCAACAACCAGGACTTCGGCTACTCCACCATCACTGTGGAACGCCCACTTAGGCTCAACTTTGCTTGCACCTCTATGCGGATCGCCGCCGTTTTGGGGCAGAAGCCGGTCGAAAAACTGACCGACGACGACCGTCAGCTGCTGGAGAAGACCCTAATCCGGATAGGTGAAGGTGAAACGAAACTATGGAAGAACCGAGAAACCTTCCTGAAGGTCCTCAAACCGGCACTTGCAGGCGCCGGCCTCAAGCTGGGCGTCCCGGTGCTGAAAGCTGTCCTCGCGGGGCTTTCCGAACGGGACGAAACTGCCGACCTGTGCAAGGGACCCAAGGGTTCTCCCGAGCCTGACCCGGATCTCCGTGACAGCGAGAATGTTCCCCTTGGCGAGGACATCCGAGCCTACTTCGAACGCGAAGTGCTTCCCCATGTCCCCCACGCGTGGATCGAAGAGTCCAAGACCAAGGTCGGGTATGACATTCCTTTCACGCGGCACTTCTACAAATACGCCACACCCAGATCACTCGACGAGATCGATGCCGATCTCAACAAGCTCATTTCGGAGATCATAGAGCTTTTGGCCGAGGTTGAGAAGTGACGAGGCGCGGGGGGGCGTACGCCGAATACAAGGACACAGGCGTCGAGTGGCTGGGCCGCGTCCCGAGCCATTGGGAGGTCGTTCCTCTCAAGCGTCGCGCCACGACTGGCGCTGGTGCCGGTTTTCCGCACGAGTTCCAAGGAGTTTCAGGTGGTGAGATTCCGTTCTACAAGGTGAACTCTCTTGCGAAAGCCAACAAAGATGGCCTCATCGATTTTGTCGATGAAGCGATTTCGAGAGACACAGCGGCCAGTCTGCGAGCGAAGATTTACCCGGCGGGGTCTGCTGTGCTAGCCAAGATTGGTGCCGCACTATTACTAGGCCGAATTCGAATCCTCCGGTTTGACGCCTGTATCGACAACAACATGATGTCGGTCCAGGCAGATCAAGGAACAGACCCCAGATTTCTCTACTACGCCCTGGGGCTCATTCGATTTGACCTCTTGGTGAATCCAGGAGCCGTCCCTTCCACCAGCGAAGGAGCAGTCGGGGAGTGGAAGTTGGCATTTCCTGGTCATGAAGAACAAGAGAAAATTGCGGCGTTTCTAGACCGTGAGACCGCTCAGATCGACGATCTGATCGGCAAGCAGGAGCGGCTCATCGAGATGCTCGCCGAGAGGCGCCAGGCCATCGTCACCCACGCCGTGACCAAAGGCATCGACCCCGCCTGCGCGATGAAATCTTCCGACGTACTTTGGCTAGGCGACATACCTGTCAACTGGGACGTAATACCCCTAAAGTATTTGCTCTCGGAGGCCCTCAAATACGGAGCAAATGAGCCGGCCGAGTTCGACGACCCCAGTTGGCCCCGCTATCTGCGGATAACGGACTTCGACTCCGATGGAACGTTGAAGCCTCATACCTTCCGCTCTTTGCCGCCAGAGCTTGCAGCAGGCTATTTAGTTAAGCCGGGCGACGTGCTTTTTGCGCGAAGCGGGGCCACGGTCGGGAAGACATTCATCGTGCCGGAGGGCTCAGCAAGCAGTTGCTTTGCTGGCTATCTTATTAAGGCTTCGTGCAACCCCAACAAGCTTCTGCCATCGTTTTTTGTGGCCTACACTAAGTCGTCCGTTTTTGCTGAGTGGAAGGACGCGACCCTTACAGTCGCAACAATTCAGAACATCGGTGCTGACAAGTTAGCCAATCTTGCCGTACCTGTTCCACCACTGGCTGAACAGCGCGAGATTATGGAGTTGCTTCGGGTTCGGCTATCCGAGCTGGATGTCCTCGTCGCTAAAGCTAAGGAATCGGTGAGCCTTCTTCGGGAACGCCGATCTGCTCTAATTTCGGACGCGGTGACCGGAAAGATCGACGTTCGAGAAGGTTTCTGGGGGAAACAGCATGGCGCAGCATCGTGAAGTGACCTTCGAGGAAGAGATCTGCCAGGCCCTCGCCGCTGAAGGGTGGCTTTACGAACCGCACCGCAAGGCAAGCGACCTGTACGACGCCGCACTGGCGCTCGTCCCTGAAGACGTCTTCGCCTGGCTGGCCGATAGCCAGCCAGAGCAACTCACAAAAGTTCTAAGACCGACGGACTCCGACGCCGAGCGGGAGAGTGGGAAGCGGCTCTTACTTGACCGTCTCTGCAAGGTTCTGGACAAGCCTGCTACCAAGGAAGCGGGCATGCTCTCTGTCCTGCGAACAGGTTTTAAGGACGTCGCAGCTAAGTTCGAGATGTGCCAGTTCAAGCCAGCCATGGATCTAAACCCTCAGACCTTGGAGCGGTACGGCAAGGTGCGCCTCCGCGTCCTCCGACAAGTGCACTACTCAACCGTCGACACCAAGAAGAGCATCGACCTGGTCCTGTTCGTGAACGGCCTGCCGGTCGCGACCATCGAGCTGAAGACGGACTTCACGCAGAACATCAACGACGCGGTCGAGCAGTATCGCAAAGACCGGATGCCGCGAACCGGTAATAAGGATGAGCCGTTGCTGTCCTTCGGACGCCGCGCCCTGGTGCATTTTGCCGTCAGCAACGACGAGATCCAGATGACCACCGAACTCAAAGGCAAGGACACATACTTTTTGCCGTTTAACCTCGGTGACAACAGCAGGGCCGGCAACCCTCCTAACCCCGAGGGCTCAGCTACCAGCTACCTCTGGGAGCGGGTTCTGCAACGTGACTCGTGGCTGAACATCCTCGGCAAATTTCTGCACCTGCAGATCAGCGACAAGACTAACCCTGTCACCGGGGAACGGGAGGTTCGCAAATCCCTGCTCTTTCCGCGCTATCACCAGTGGGACGTTGTCAATCAGCTGATCGAGACGGCCCGCGCCGAGGGACCAGGGAATCGCTACCTCGTTCAGCATTCAGCCGGATCCGGAAAAACGAATTCGATAGCATGGACTGCGCACCAGCTCAGTGCGCTGCACGATGCCCATGACCAGAAGATCTTCGACTCCGTCATTGTGGTGACGGACCGGACTGTCCTGGACGCCCAACTGCAGGACGCGATCTACCAAATCGAGCACAAATCCGGCGTGGTGGTTCCAATACGCGGCAACGCTGGCTCCAAGTCCGGCGAGCTCACGGCGGCACTAGCTGCCCGGACACCGATCATTATCGTCACGATCCAGACCTTCCCGTTCGCGCTGAAAGCCATAGCCGAATCCCAGGCGCTAAAGGGGAGGAACTTTGCCATCATCGCGGATGAGGCACACTCCTCGCAGACCGGATCAACCGCGAACAAGCTGAAGAAGGTGCTGTCCGCCGAGGAACTGGCAGGCGTCAACGACGGCGGCGAGTTCGACATCGAGTCCTTCCTGGCGGCGGAAATGGCGGAGCGGGCGGATGCGAAGAACATCAGCTACTTCGCTTTCACCGCGACGCCGAAGGCCAAGACACTGGAACTGTTCGGCCGCAAAGGTCCTGACGGGTTGCCCCAGCCGTTCCACCTGTACTCGATGCAGCAGGCCATCGAGGAACGCTTCATTCTGGACGTGCTGCAGAACTACACCAGCTACAAAGTGGCATACCGGCTGACCCATGAAGGCCGGGACTACGATTCGGACGATACCCAGGTCGAGAAGTCTGAGGCACTGAAGTCCCTCATGAAGTGGGTGAAGCTACACCCCTACAACATCAGCCAGAAGGTCCAGGTGATCGTGGAGCACTTTCGCGAGAATGTCGCCTGGCGCCTAGGCGGCAAAGCCAAAGCCATGGTGGTTACGGGTTCCCGGAAGGAAGCCGTGCGGTACAAGCTCGCGATCGACAAGTACATCAGCGATGCCGGCTACACCGAGTTGGGCACAATGGTCGCCTTTTCGGGCGAGGTAACCGATGCTGAGTCAGGTCCTGAGGCGTTCACCGAACTCAATATGAATCCAGGCTTGAAGGGACGTACGCTTCCGGAAGCTTTCGCCACCAACGAATACAAGATCATGCTCGTAGCCAACAAGTTCCAGACCGGCTTCGACCAGCCGCTGCTCGTTGCCATGTACGTGGACAAGAAACTCTCAGGCGTCTCCGCAGTTCAGACTCTCTCCCGGCTGAATAGGACCGCGGTCGGCAAAGACCAGACCTTCGTGCTGGACTTCGTCAACGAACCCGCTGAGATCCTTGCCTCGTTCCAGCCTTACTTCCGCGAAGCTGCGCTGGAGGATGTGTCCAATCCCAATGTCGTTCACGACCTACAGGCCAAGCTCGACGCCGCCCAAATCTACCTTGAATCCGAGGTGGACGGACTGGTGAAGTCTTACGTGCTTGAAGAAGGCAACAACGCCTTGTCCAGCTGGGTAGCACCGGCCAAGTCCCGTTTCAACACCCGGTACAACAAAGCCGTGGCCGACACTAACAAAGCCGACCAGGACGAATTGGACCTATTCCGGAAAGACCTAGGCTCGTTCGTCCGCGCCTACGACTTCCTCTCCCAGATCTACGACTACGCGGACACCGATCTGGAGAAGCGCGCAATCTACTACAAGCACCTCCTGCCCGTGCTGCGGGTGAATGACGCCAGAGTGGCACTGGATCTCTCCGGCGTCGTGCTCGCCAAATACGCGCTCAAGGACAAAGGTGAGGCACAGTTGCAGCTCTCCGGGGAAGGTGAGCTACTAAAACCCCTTACTGATCCGGGAACTGGCCAGGCCAAGGATCCCTTGCTGGTCACTTGGGAGGAAGTGATCCAGCAGGCCAACCTGCCCTTCGAGGGAGAGGAACTGGACGCCGTGGCCCACTTCGTGGAAGGCGTCCGTCGAGAGTTGGTGAAAAACGAGACGCTGCAGAAACAAGCCAAGAACAACTCCCGGAGCCACTTTGGAAGCAGCCCGCATCTCGAAAAGGCAGTCAGCGACGCAGTTACCAATTCCATGGACAGCCACTACAACCTGAGCCTTCAAGCTTTGGGGGACAAGACAAAGATGCATGCCTTGCTCAAGATGTTGAGCGAACTGGTCTACGAGGAACTGCAGGACTGAGCAGATATCCATTCTTGTGCAGCACTAGTTTTCTACCGTCCGTGACCGGCTGGTGGGGCAGAAACGGTCGTTTTTGACCGGGTGTAGGTCTCGGTGATCGGCGTTGACCCCGGACCTGGTGCCGACGATTCCATCTGACGGCAATACGCCAAGGGGTATCTGCCAGAGGCCCGGGCTGTCGAAACGACGAGCGATAGCCTTGTGATTCAGTTTGATTGGCGAAGTGATTCGGATTCGCACAGTCGTAAGGCTATGGAGGGGCGTGGCATGGATTGGGCAATCGTTTTTAAGGCACTGGGTTCGCTTGCCGGGCGTGCCGCGGGGGCCGCCGTGCCAGGGCTCATTAGATCGTGGCGTGTTGCTTTTGAAACTAGAAGAAGAGCAAAGAAATCCGGCATCCGAATCCGGTACTTTGCCCTTCGCAGCTTCATCGATGAATGGCGAATCTTTGAGCTCTTCCACTCACCTACAACGGATCGTATGAATGAGGTAGCACCTGCGCTTCGAGACTGCATCAAGGCAGATGCCCAAAGTCGTTCCGACGTTGTTCCCGAACTACTCGCCATTATTGCGGATGCCTATGTTCACAGTCTTCCGCCTTCTGAAGCATCCCGTTTCGAGGGTGAAGCCACGCGTAAACATGTGACCAGCGAAGTGTCGAGGCTCCATGAGAGCAGCCTCAAGGCGTTGGACATCGAAGCTAACTGTGATCTGCTGAATTCATATCGGGCAGAAGAAGCGCGACAGGTTCTTAAACAGTGGCCGGCCCTTTCGCATGCGTTGGCGGCGGTTGTTGCGGCTGACGATCGCAAACAGCTTTTCCAAGATTGGGCGGCCAACAGGCCGTCTTGGCTAATCGATACCCCCGTTTCCGTTCTTTGTTGGCTGTCCTCTGCGGCTAAGGATTATGGCGCGGCAGAGGCGGCACAAAAGTTTGTCTATGAGGCAATCGCGGCCGGCGCTTCGCCACGTTCGTATTGGGTGGCCAAGGCGGCCCTCGCCGCGCCGCTTTCCCTCGAGGAAGCCAAGGAACAGCTAGGGCAAGCAAGAGATCATCCTCTCGGTGCCGCCCTGTGGGCCGAGCTGAACGGATCGCATCATGCAGCCATCGAGGAAATCCAGACTTGGGACCCTGCATCGCAAGAAGATCAGGCGACGAAGAAACTTATCCTCGCGCAGTCGCTTGCTGCAATTGATGATGAGGATCGCGCTATCACCGTAGCCGTCGAAGGGTACTCTGAGCACGGGAGCTCAGGGTGCGCGCTTTACGCTGCGAAATTGCTTGTCCGAAGAGGGTCATCTCGACAACACCCGAACTTCATGAGAGACCTCGCTAGGGGTCTTGAGCTTGCCACGGCCGTGCGCACTTCAAGGCGCACTTGGGGAGGTGATAGCTCAGAGGCTGTACTTACGATGATTAGCGCCTACAGGTTACTTGGGTCCCCAGAGCAAGCTTGGCGGACCGGAACTGTAGCGCCGGAGGGCTCCGCAACCCTAAGCGAGTCGTCAGACGTCCAGGTGCTTACGGAGACAGCGCGGACAGCAGCGGAGCTGGGTATGACTCAGCGGGCCCGCGACCTGTCTTCCCGTCTTCAGGCAGGCCCGAGCAGGGACCATATAAAGGCAATTCTCACTGAGGACGAGTCCGGCTTTGAATCGGCTATCCCCCTTTGGACAAGAGTTCTGGCGTCCACGTCGGACCCTGCGGACGCCCTGAACGTCGGATTGCGACTTGCTCATCACGGGCACGCCCCTGAATGGCCGGCTTGGATAACCGCGGACTATGGCTCCGACGTTGCCGACATCGACCTGATCTCCGCACTCGTCCGCGAGGTTCCCGGTGCCTTACAAAAGGCAAGGACACGAGCGGCGACGTCGCGGCAAGTCTTTCACGGGCTCATGTTCTACTACATCTCTCGGAAGGAATACGCTGCGGCTGCAGACGTGGCCGAGATGGGCGGAGGACGGTGGAACGATCCGGAAGCCTGGTTGAAGGCTGCAGAGATCTGGGTGAAGGCCGAACAGCGAGGCAGTGCAATTGAGGCTGCCGAGCAAGCTATTCGGGTCGGAGGAACGACCTGGTTACGCGCGAAAAATGCCCGGATGATTCTTATTGAAAGTCGCAGCGCGGAAAGCCAGTGGGACAAGGCACTTATCGAGGCAACAAGGCTTCTGGAAGTCGACCCTGACGCAGACGCCGCCAAATGGGCATTCATAACATGCCAGTTCATGACGTCCGATTATCAGGGGGCTTGGGAGAGCTTCGTGCGACTCGGAGCACCCAGTCCTCGAACACCTGGCGATGCCAAAATTTGGCTGCAGTTGCACTCCCGCTATGCTCCTGACTTGGGGTATATCAGCCAGGCAGAAGTCCTGGCTCAGCAGTGGCCGGAAAACGAACAGTTGCGTGCCGGGATAGTCCTCTCCATGATGCATTCGAATGCAAAACCGGAAACTGACGACCAAGTCCGGCAATACCAGGAACTCCTTACGAAGTTCATTACCGACTTTCCGGATAGCTCACTAATACGAGCCGTCAGTGTAAATGAAGACAGCCCCTTTGAATCAATCAAGGCGATGCTGCCCGATCCGACCGGCCGGTACGAGGCAATGCAGCCCATCCTCAAAGGAGAACTACCAGTAGGGCTCGCAACTCATTTGTCTGGTAAGAGCTATGCAGAAGTTTGTCTCATCCGAGGTGCTGGCAAAGTCTTCGCAGGTGATCCCTCAAATGTCGATAACGAGATTGAAGTTGTTACGAAAAACCTGAATAAACGGGTGGTCATCGACACGACCGTACTTAATACGTTCGCCCTTCTCGGAGCAGATATAGCTAGAGAGTGGCTGGGATTGTTCTCCTCCGGAGTCACACCAACCGAAGCGATCCACGATGCGCAGAGCGCGGTCCTTAGTCTTTCCCCCAAGAGCACGGCCTCAATCGGTATAGACGCAATCTCGGGCGGTCCCAGAATTTACGAGATCTCGGACGAAGAGGCAGAGACCCGGCTGAACCGGGCCACTATCCTGTTGGCCATTGGCAGGGAACTCATTTCAGTGCCACACCCACAAATTGCAGAACTACCCCGTTTCAAGTCCACGGACAAAGAGTTTCAGTGGCTGCTGTCACTGGACCTTGCCAAGAAGCTTGGTTTGCCGTTTTGGTGCGACGACCGAGCGCTACGTCAGGTGGCTGCGGCTGCCGGCGTTCCGTCCTTCGGAACTCCTGCTTTGCTGGAATCTTTCCGAAGGAATGGCTTTGTGAGTGTGAGCGGCGTGGACGCATACGAAGCGACACTCATCCACCACTATTACACGGGCATCCGCTTTGACTCTTCCGTGATGAAACTAGCGGCCGAGATGGACTCGTGGAAACCGTTAGGAACAGCAGCAGCCATTTCGGAGTCTGGGCCCACGGCTACTCCGGAACAACAAATCCACTTCGTGCTCCAGGCATTGCAGCACTGTGCAGAAGATCCGGAAGCCGTGCAGATGTGGGTCTCATCTGTCGCATCCTGGTTGGAATTGGTTTCGCCAGATATTCCAACGGCTGAAGCCAACCTCCGCTTCTGGTTTTCGACTCTGTTGAAACAAAAATGGGTTGACTCAAGCTCGTTGCCCCACGTCCTCGCAGGGCTCCGATCAGACGCGTCTAGGAAAACCGATCTTGCGACCCTTGTACCCGAAGTCCTTGGCGAGTTGTACGCTACCGTTGCGACACAAACGAACCATGCGATAGCCGCGGAATATGTCCGTGAGTTGATGCGTCTTGCCCCAGCTGAAGACCGGTCCGGAGTCCTCCAGCGCATCATCACTCTTTAGGCAAAATACGCCTAACATCCTTCCAATGTTGCAGGGTCTTCTAGGGACAATTTGCCCTCATTGACGGGCATTGGGATCCCTGGAAGATTCCATGCAACGGTTTCCGGCGGTACAACACGTCCTCCTTCATGTCCTCCTGGCATGACCCAGATCAGCTTCCCTTCTTGGGGGGCGAATACGACCTTTCGGCCTGCTGCTGTCCCCTCCTCGAACGCTTTCCTGAGTTCTGTTGCATCACGAACAGCGGTATGGGGGTGGTAGAAGAGTGCGGGGCCCAAGCTGAACCGGCTGCCCTGAATTTCTATCGGAAAGGCGGGAATCGGCATGGTGACAGCACAAGCACCGGAAAGCAGGGTGTCCATGCCCTCGTCTGACTCTCCGGAAAGGGTGCCTGTCAACGAGGTCTCTGGAGGCATCCATGTAGCTTTTCCTTCGGCTAGTATGCGGGCAACCCGAAGCATGACACGGTCGCGATTACTGAGTTCGGCGGGGGCTCTGAAGGTTGCATTCAGTTTCCGCTGGAGGACAGAGAGGTCATCTATTAGAAGTTCTGCAGCTTCATCTACTACCTGCGCCTCGCCTTTGGCTAGGCCCTTAAGGAACTTCTTCCCGTCAAAAAGCACCTGCACAACGGCATCCGAGTCGAAGTCCCGCAGAAGGCGCAGGGTGCCCTCGGCTTCGCTCACGCGGGCATTGGCGAACGTCATGCTTAAGTCGAAGTTTCCCGGTTCAGCTTGGGCGTACGGTATCTCCACATCAATATCGAGAAGGCCGTAAAAGCGGGCTAGAAAAGCAACGCCCGCTTCCCCGTCGCTCTTGGCGTGCATCAGACCTTGGTGACTTGCGCGAGTGAAGCCATCCTCGTCCAAGAACTCCAGCGTTACTACTGTCCGCTGATAGGCGGGGAGAACTTCAGCTGGCCCTATCTCGATCCGCTCAATTTCACCCTGATGGTGAAACCAATCCGGCCCCAGGGACTGGAAGCCGTCGAGAGCCGCTCCGGGGATCGTCACTCGTCGCCGTGTCCCGTAGTCAACTAGCCGTTGAACATCTACGACACCGAAAGCGTTCTTGTTCACGGTGAACTGGAATCCTAAGGGCTCGAGTTCGTTAGCACGAGGGTGTTTAGCCCGGAATGTCTGGGTCACCCCCGCCTTGGATACCTGGAAATCTGCATCCCAGTACAAGCTACGTCCGGCGGCCAAACCGTGAAGGTCCGACGCCCTTTTCGCGAGGTCTTCGGGCCCGGCGAGGGCGGCGCTTTCCTGCCCTATGATTTTCAGCGCGTTAAGCAGAGGGCTGCGGGTAGCCACGTCCAGAATGTCACGGTTTTCAGGCTTGGAAAGCTCAATATCTAAGTGCCTACAGCCCCAAGTACTTACCTTCACCTCTTTGCCATGAGCCAAGCCGCTGACATATTTGCCCTCAGTATCTGTGGGTTTGCAGGGTACAACCAACGTCCACGAAGGTGGCTGATGTTTCGTCCAAGCGGTTTCAAACGACTTCTTGATCTGTCTGCGCCGTACATCTTTGTAGCCGCCGGAAAAGCCTTGAGGGAAGTGTTTGAGTTGGAAGATATGGCGAATTTTCCCGTCTTGGTCGTAGACGCCGACGTCGATGCCTCCATCACCGCCTCTGCCATCCAGGGCTACGGCTGTTGTGACGGGGGGCTGGTGGTACATGCGCAACAGCAACGTTTCGACCAAACGGTCAAAAGCATCTCTACTAATGTGCTCCCAGTCGATATTGCTGTCGTGCATCCCCACATACTCTCCTGCCACCGGGCACTGAGGTAAAAAGGCAGGGCCGGCGTTTGCCGGCCCTGCCTGGTTTCCCTCTGCAAAGGAAATCTGTGTTTCAGCGTAGCTGAATTGTTGGTGGTGCTGCCACGGGGCTGGGGAACGTCATTGTTCCTGGCACCGCGGGGGAATGGTTTTTGGGGTTATGTCGCGTTGAGCGGCGGTCCGCCGCTGGTGAGTGGCAATTGCGTCTTGTCCCTGGGCGGCGGACCGCCCCACTTTTGGGAGCTTCCGTGCCGCCTGTGGTGGTTGGTGCCTTGCCGGGCGGTTTTTGTCTGCCGCCCGGCAAGGGGCTGTCTTAGGCGGCTTCGGTGGTGGTTTGCTTGCCGCTGTCGATGATGATCTGCTCGGTCTCAGATGCGGTGTATCCCCATGTGACGAGCTGGTTGAGGTAGTCGCGGTGGCTTTGGTGTGGTGATCGCCATGAGTCTTTGGCGATGGTCTTTTCGTACCCTGCGCAGATCAGTGCGATCAGGGAGAACTCTGGCCTGGCGGTGGTGTTGGTGACGTGGTCGCGGAGGGGGTTCCAGCCCCAGCGTCCGTTCTTGTCTTCGGTTTTGGCTCCGATCATTTCTGCGGCGACTTCGCCTTGGTAGCCGCTGGCGGTTT
The DNA here is from genome assembly GCF_056279405.1 of Pseudarthrobacter sp. TE3704. Classification (NCBI taxonomy): domain Bacteria; kingdom Bacillati; phylum Actinomycetota; class Actinomycetes; order Micrococcales; family Micrococcaceae; genus Pseudarthrobacter; species Pseudarthrobacter sp. TE3704. Next base: position 32,578 of record NZ_JBWCCJ010000007.1, on the reverse strand, counting down.
CGGGGTGGTGGGTGATGGCGTGAATGGTGAAGTACTGCCATCCCTTGGGTGCCTGCTTCCTGGCCAGCAGGTTTTTGACGAACTCGCGGCGGACGATACCGGCCGATTCCATGGCCTTGTTGTTGGCTATCAAAGTCTTCCGTTCGGCTTTCTGTTCCTCGGTCATCGGGCCGGACTGTGCCTGTCGGCCGCCGTCATAGCGTTCGTGGCGCGGGGTGAAGCCGAGTTCTTTCCAACCATTGATGACGGGTTTGGCGGAGTGGTTGCCTTGCCAATCGCGCTGGATGACGTAGGCGTTGGCGTCGTCCTCGGTGGCCGGTTCACCGTCGGCCCGGTTCGCGGCCGAGACGTACAGGGCTTCCTCGTCGGCGTAGTGGCCCGCATCCTCCACGATGGTCTTGCCCTGCCCTTCGAGTTCGGCGACCAGCGCGGCACGCGCGGCGGCGATGTCCCGCTTGTCCCGCAGTCGCTGGGTGACGTGCAGGAGCATGTCGGGTTCATCGGCGAGGACTGATTCAAGTTCCTCGGTCGCGTCGGGGTCGTCTTCAAATTCGGCCAGAATCAGCGCTTCTTCGATGGTGCATCCCCTGCCCAGGGCGGCGTCCCCGGCAGTGGTGGATTTGGCCTTCAGTGCGTCCTCGACATTGATCTTGGTCCGTCCGGTTTTCTTGGCGATCTGGGCCGCTGAGACACCGATCAGGGAGAGCTGGTGGTATGCGTCGGCTTCGTCCGCTTCGGTCAGCGCGGAACGCTGGATGTTCTCGACCACCTGGGTGACGATACGTTCTGCTTCCTCGGGGCTTTCGGTCACCATGACCGGGATGAGGGGGCGTTCGGCTTCGACGGCGGCGCGGGTGCGGCGCTGTCCCATCAGGACGTGCACGGTGCCGTCTTCCTTGCGGTGGGCAATGACGGGTTCGAGGACGCCGTGTTCTTTGATGCTGGCTACGAAGACGGGGGTGAGCGCGGCGTCTTTGCGGACGTTGACGTCGATGGTGAGGGTTTTGGGGTCGAGCATTTCCAGCGTGGGCGTGGTGTTCATGGTTTTTGCTCCTTTTGCAGAGGAATGTGGTGGGTGGGGCGGTTCGTGGTGACCGGCCAGCTTCCCCTCTCCCCCCGTTGTTTTTTGGCTGCTGGCGGAGCTTGCGGAGCTGTGCCCGACGGAGGCCCGTCTACCCGCGGGGCAAGGGCCGAAAAATCTTGCGGGATCGGCGCGGAGCGTTGATCCCTGGCTGAAGAATTTTCGGGACGCAGGCCCCGACGAAGGAGGGGCTAGACGGGGTGGAGCGGGCACGTACGATCCGTAGGACAGCAGCCAAAAAACGTCGTAGACAGAACAGGGCCAGGGCGCCCGGAGCTCTGCGACGGCGCGCCCTGGACCCAACAGCCGGCCGCGCCAGCGGACGCCCATCAACTGGTTGAAGCGCAGCGAAACCCAGCTGCAGCGCGCCCGGTGTGCTGCTTCTGAGTAGGGTGGGGCGCATGGGCAACCCAGCTGAGCAACATCACGGACGTACCGGTCCCGGCCCGGGTATCGGGCTGGGTTCTTCGCGGGTTCAGCGGATCCTGGGTTTCATTTTCGGTGCGGCCGCCATCTGTTGCTGGGTCTTGGTGGTCGTGGACTTGGTCATTGGCCGGCCTGCTGGCGGCGACGTTTTCATTGCCGTGCTCAACAGCGTGGCGGCAGCTGCGTTTTGGTGGATGGCGTCTGCCAGCCGACGTGCATGAAGGAAGGGCCGACACTGAGTGCCGGCCCTTCCTGGGTTTTCCCTCTGCAAAGGAAATCTTTTGGTGCAGCGTCAATGCTGCGGGTGTCACGGCTCGTCGAGCCGGTGGTCTTCGACGGGGAAATCTACGGGGCCGGTGGCCGGGCCTGCGGTCAGGAGGCTTAATTCGAGGATGTCTTCAAGGGGGCTCGCGTCCGGGGCGACGGTGTCGTCTTCGGTCATGCGGAAGGGGTCGGCCACGCTGGGCTCCTTGACTGTGTGGGACGGCAGTGTCCTTTCACAGTATCGTCTGTTCCTGCGGGCTGGCTGGAAGTGGCAGCGCCCGCGCAGCGTCCAATGCGGCCGGAGGAGCCCTGGCGGGGGAGGCCGCCGCGCACCTGGGCAAGATCCCGATGGGGAAGGCCGGACCCCTTTCGGTGGGGTCCGGCCTGTCCGTTAGCGGTTCAGCTGGCGGTCATAGGCTTTTCGAGGGTCCCGCGTGCAGTCTGCCAGCAGGCCGCGGTTGACCAGTTCGGCCAGCAGTTCGGCCAGCCGGTATTCGGCGACGTCGTCCAGTGCGAGTTTGAAGTACCGGGCGGCGAAGCTGGATTTTCCTTTGAGCCATTCCAGCCAGCCGATCAGGCACAGCATCGGGGCGCGCTGTCCTTCCGGTGTTGCTTTCATCAGTTCGAAGGCGACTTCCTGGGCGGTGTCCACGCGTGCCCAGTCGGGGCGGGTGACGAATACACCGAGCATGACGGAGGTGAACTGGTCGGGGGTGTGGGTGATGATGTCCCCCATCATGTAGTCCCGGATGGTGGGGTGCTGCAGCGCTCCTGCCAACTGGTGCGCGGTCTGCGTCGTCAGGCTCTTGGGGTTTTCCAGCACCTCGGCCCATTTAGCACGGCACGCTTCCATGTCCTCGGGCCAGCCGTCGGGCTTGTGGGCGGCGATGGCCTCGCGTGCTGCCTGGTCGCCGGTGAACGGCGCCGGTGGAGTGAAGCCGGTGACGTTGCTCCCCCGGTAGATCAGGGTGGCGTTGCCGTTGCTGGTGGTGATGGCATCCAGCGGCTTGTCGGGGCAGCAGCGGGTGTCTTCGCATAGGTAGTTCCGCCACAGTTCGGAGGTCACCAGCCATGCGTCCTGCAGGGGCATCCCTGCAGTCTGCAGTTCGGTGCGCAGTGCCTGCACGTGTTCGGAGTACGGGCGGGGGTTTTCGGTGGTGTTCTCGTCGGTGTAGAGGACCAGCAGGCAGCCAGTGGCGGCTTCGTCGGCGGTGAGGTAGCTGACGATGGTCTGGGCGTAGCCGACCGGATCCTGACCGAACGGGGCATCGACGCGGAGGGTCGCGCCCAGCTTTTTGCCCTGCACGGTCAGGGCGACGAAGGACTCCGTGGGTTCCTGTCCCAGGGTGTGCGGGATGAAGGCCAGGATGTCGGCGGGGTCGGTGAATTTGATGGGGTCGTTCATGGTTTTTGCTCCTTTTGCAGAGGAATGTGGTGGGTGGGGCGGTTCGTGGTGACCGGCCAGCTTCCCCTCTCCCCCCGTTGTTTTTTGGCTGCTGGCGGAGCTTGCGGAGCTGTGCCCGACGGAGGCCCGTCTACCCGCGGGGCAAGGGCCGAAAAATCTTGCGGGATCGGCGCGGAGCGTTGATCCCTGGCTGAAGAATTTTCGGGACGCAGGCCCCGACGAAGGAGGGGCTAGACGGGGTGGAGCGGGCACGTACGATCCGTAGGACAGCAGCCAAAAAACGTCGTAGACACAACAGGGCCAGGGGGCCCGGAGCTCTGCGACGGCGCGCCCTGGACCAACAGCCGGCCGCGCCAGCGGACGCCCATCAACTGGTTGAAGCACAGCGAAAACCAGTGCGAGCCCAGCGAGCATGCATTTCCTCCGGCTCTACCGGGATCCGCACGGGCCAGCCCCTCTGCCAGGCTTGCCGCCGGCACCACTGCCTCATGTGCATGTCATGGGCGGGAACGGCGGTCCGCCGTTGGCGACCAACGGCCCAGGCCAGCCACGGACGGCGGACCGCCCGCGCACTTCCGGCAGGCTGGGCAGCCGTGGCGAGGACTCACTTACTCATTTGAGTATTTGAGTAAGTGAGCCCCGTCCGGTGCTAGGCCATTGTCGGCCGGTGCTCCGGGGCGAACAGTACGGCCACGAGTTCGTTGTGCCAGTCCAGCGCGGCGTACTGACGGGTCGTGTGCAGGAGCCCGGGGTCAACGGCGGCGTCAGTGGTCACGGCCTCTGCCATGCCCCGGATGTGGGCGGCGAGGTCTTTGGCTGCGGCCGCGCTGTAGGACTCGGGGGACTTTTCCACGAGCTTGGCGAGGGCTTCGAGGAAAACAACGGTCTGTGCCGTGTTTTCCGTGATGCGGTTGGTTTCCGTCATGGTTCTTGTCCTATGTCAGAGTGCTGGAGGCCGGGATCCCTGCCGGGCGGGTTTCCCGCCCGGCAAGGATTGGTGGTTATGCGGCGTGGACGGCGTAGGGCATCCGGTACCGGCTGGGAAGCTCGGCGGCGGCTTCGGGCAGGTCATCCGGGCCGTGCGCCTGCCCGTTCTTCCAGTAAGTGAAGGCGTGCTCGCTGATCGCGTCCCACTGCCGGGCCTTGGTCCGGTAGAAGGTGCAGGTAACGTCACCCTCGCAGTAGGTGGCGACGCCGAACAGGTTCCCGATACTGTCAGCGGTGCGCGTGGCCGCGACCATGACGTAGGGCCACTGGCCCAGGTCCCAGCCCTCATGGCCCCAGCTGGAGAGCACGGCCCAGCCGTGCTCTTCGATGAGTTCCATCCACTCGTAGCCGCCGTTCAGGTGGTAATCGCCCAGCACCGTCACGTCGTCGATGGTTTCCCCGGTGTCCGCAAGGATCACCGTCTTCTTGGTTACTGCGTTCATGGTTTTTGCTCCTTTTGCAGAGGAATGTGGTGGGTGGGGCGGTTCGTGGTGACCGGCCAGCTTCCCCTCTCCCCCCGTTGTTTTTTGGCTGCTGGCGGAGCTTGCGGAGCTGTGCCCGACGGAGGCCCGTCTACCCGCGGGGCAAGGGCCGAAAAATCTTGCGGGATCGGCGCGGAGCGTTGATCCCTGGCTGAAGAATTTTCGGGACGCAGGCCCCGACGAAGGAGGGGCTAGACGGGGTGGAGCGGGCACGTACGATCCGTAGGACAGCAGCCAAAAAACGTCGTAGACAGAACAGGGCCAGGGCGCCCGGAGCTCTGCGACGGCGCGCCCTGGACCCAACAGCCGGCCGCGCCAGCGGACGCCCATCAACTGGTTGAAGCGCAGCGAAAACCAGTGCGAGCCCACCGAGCATGCAGTCCCGGCGAAGGGTGGTCGACGAAGGGAACGCGGTGCCCGCTGCTAGACACCACGTTCACTAGTAAGGCTACTTACTATCTAGCCTCTTGATAAGGCCGTACTGACGCCCGGACATGTCTGGCGGCAGTCGGTATGGCATGCTCGAAGGCGTAAGCAGCAGGATGTTTACAGGCAGCGGGTGCGCGTTCCAAGCGTGCGGACCCGCTGCCGCTTCCTCACGCATTCCTCGGCGTTGATAGCGTAGGGATTGTCTCGCCAGTCGCAGCGGAACTCGGGGGAGTTTTCCTCCTGGCGGGACATCTATTCAGGGGGCCGGGTATGGGAATACGAAGTTTTTTCAGGAGAGGCCGGACAGCGGCGGGCGCGACGGATGGTTCAACAGCCGTCGTTGAGCCGCAGGCGGAGGAACCGTTGACGCCTGAAGAGCTGGCGGAGCTCCAGGAGGCCTGGGCGGAATTCGCCGAAGCGGCTAAAGGATCAGGGGTGAACAGGGTTCACGCCTGTACGCGTAACGGCAAGCCCTGGCAAAAAGACCCCGCGGCCGTGCGCAGCATGGCGGCCTTGCTGCGCCGCGTACGGGATGAGGACACAACACCCGGCAGCGAACCGGCCGGGTAGGGCCGGGTCGACCCTGGTCGGGCGGCCCGGCCTGCGCCCTGGTTTAGGTTTCCTGGTCCTTCCGGACCTTGGAGATGGTGCGGTAGGCGGTGATGGAAGCGCCAAGCGCTGCCAGCGAGAGCATGAAGTTCACGATCGTCAGTGCTTCCATGAGGGTTTCCTTATCGGTGAGTTGAACCTAGGCTAAGAAGGAGCCCGGTGGCCGCAACCCTTGCGGTCACGACCACCGGATTTTCAGTAGCTACGCCTTCCTTGCTTTACGCTTACGCTTCCGAGTTGCCGCTCGGGAGCGTTTGCTCGTTAGGAGCGCGTTCCGCGTGGAAAGCAGAGCGATGACAGCTGTCGCCAGGCTCACGACCGAAGTCGCGAGCTTGATCAGTTCGTCGATGCTCATGTAGCCACCTCCTTCCTGCCCCGCCGTGCGAGGCCCCCACTGGTCCAGCCGGTCGAGGGTGGGCCGTCAACCCCGAAGAGCGCACGGGCAGGTCCGCGAAGTAAGGGAGCGAAGCGACCGCGTGGGCCTGGACGGGAGCGTGGGTTGACGGGTCGGGCCCCCGGACGGCTACGATCAGTGGCCTTGTACGGAGAACAACCCAGCCACATGTAAGGCAAAAACAGGCTCTTACAGGCCGGAGCGCAGCGCAGGACCGGTTCCTGGATGGAGCGCAGCGGAGTCCAGGGCTTGAGGGTACGGGTTATGCCCACTGGCGGGCAGGTGGAGCCCTCCGCACAGCTCAAAGCTGTCCCCATTGGGTATAACCCGTTCCTTTTGGTGCCCGTGTCAGAGCTCCAGGGTAGGATTACCTGATCGAACATATATTCGAATAAGGGTGTGTTGTGGGCGTTATTGTCGGTCCTCGTGTGATAGAGGCGGGGGTGTCTTTGTTGTCGGTGCTGGTCTCTCCGGTGCCGGTGGCGGCGGGGTTTCCGTCGCCGGCGCAGGACTATTTCGATGGTCGGATTGACCTGAACGCGCACCTGATCAAGGACGTCACCAGCACCTATGTGGTGCGGGTGTCCGGGGAGTCGATGACAGGCGCCGGGATCAGTGACGGGGATGAGCTGATCGTGAACCGGGCGCTGGAGCCGCACGACGGGTCCGTGGTCGTCGCGGTCCTGGACGGGGAGCTGACAATCAAGCGTCTGCGCATCACCCCGGAAGGGGTGGTGCTGCAGGCGGAGAATCCGGCGTACCCGGACATTGAAGTGCCGGCCCTGTCCGACCTGACTATTTGGGGCGTCGCTGTCCGATGTTTGCATCACGTTTAGGGTGCGGCGATGTCTAAGCCGGCGTTGATGCGGCATATGCCGCAGATCGCGCACGTGGACGTGAACTGTTTCTACGCTTCCGCGGAGCGGGCGTTCGACCCTTCCCTGGAAGGCAAGCCCGTGATCGTGCTGTCCAACAATGACGGCTGCGCGGTTACCCGCTCCCCCGAGGCCAAAGCCCTCGGCATCGCCATGGGTGATCCCTGGTTCAAGCTCGCCCCGCGGGCGAAGGAATGGGACCTCGTCGCGCTGTCGAGCAACTACGAGCTGTACGGGGACATCAGCGCCCGGGTGATGGAGCTGCTGGGCCGGTACTCGGCCTGGCTGGAGGTCTACAGCATCGACGAGGCCTTCCTCGGCGTCAAAGGCACCCCCGCCGAGCTGGCCGCAATGGGACGCTCGATGAAGGCGGCGGTCCGGCGGAACGTCGGTGTGCCGGTCTGTGTCGGGATCGCGCCGACAAAAACGCTGGCGAAGCTGGCCAACAAGTGGGCGAAGAACAACAAGGCCTTCGCGGGGGTGTGCCACTGGGACTCCGTCCCCACCGCGGAGCGGGAGGCCCTGCTGGGCCGACTGTCCGTCGAGGAAGTGTGGGGCATCGCCGGGCGGCTAACCAGGCGGCTGAACGTGATGGGCATCTTCACCATCGCCGACCTGCTCCGGGCAGATCCCGTCGCGATCCGGGACAAGTTCAACGTAGTCATGATGCGCACCGTCCTGGAACTGCAGGGCACCCCCTGCATCCCCATGGAAGAGGAACGGATCGGGCGGGACCAGCTGATCTTCTCCCGTTCGTTCGCCAAACCCATCACCACCGCCGCGGGGATCCGGCAGGTCATGAGCGTGTACGGGCAGCAGGCATCGGCGCGGCTGGCCAAACACGGGCTGCAGGCCAAGGTCCTGACCGCGTTCGCCGGAACCTCGCACTTCAACGCAAACGACGCCTCCTACCCTTCGGTGTGTGTGCCGTTGCCGATGCCCACGGCGGACCCGGTGATCCTGACCAAAGCCGGCCACGCGCTCCTGCCCCGGATTGTCGAGGGCGTCCGGTACGCCCGGGCAGGGATCATGGTCACTGACCTGCGCCCCTCCGGCAACCAGGCACCGCTGTCATTGTTCGAGAATCCGCACGAGGAACGCCAGATCGGAACCCTGCTCGAAGACGTCACGCGCCGGTACGGGCGCGGCTCGATCGGCCTGGGCCACGGAGGGATCCGGGGCGGGCCGGACTGGACCATGAAACGCGACATGCTCTCCCCCAGATACACCACCCACTGGGACGAACTCCCCCTCGTCAAAGCCGCCTAAACGGCCGCTCTCTGCACCACCCAGGAAGAAAACAAGCACATGACCATCACCCCTGAAGCCCCTACCCTCAACACCCCTGTGGACGTCCGGTTCACCACTGCCGGGACTCCCCTGGCCGTCCGCTACGACGGCAAGATTTGGGCGGTGGCAGCCGAGCCGCTGCACTGGTTTACCAGGGACTCTTGGTGGGAAACCCGCCGCAGCGTCCCCGTCGGCGTCGGAAACGTCGTGGACATCGAACACTGGCGCGTCCAAGTGCGTCGCACATCAGACTCGCCGCTGCGGACCTTTGAACTGCGCCGTGATCCTCTCTCGGAGCAATGGTTGCTGGAATCCGTCACCGAAGATTGATGCACATCCTGCGAAGCGGGCAACGGCTGTGGGAGGGGACGGGTCTTAAATACCGAAGGCCCCGATCTCCCGGGGCCTTCTAACCAGCAGCCGAAGCCAACTGGGGGTGTAACACCACACTACCAACAACCGGATCCGACCTTCCAGATCACAGATGTCCACCGGTCGTTGTACGTAGTGTGAGGCTATGGGACCCACAATCCGGTCGGGGGCAGGACTACCGACAGGCCTTGAACCTCCAGTAAAAGTCGCCCTGGCACGGCCAATCGCCAAGATGCCGCGCGGTGACGCATCGCACGGAACTTTAATGTTTGAACCTAAGTGGGATGGGTATAGGTGTGTTGCGGTCAGGGATAAGCACGCAGCCAGGCTCTGGAGCCGGCAAGGGAAGGAACTGACTGGGTACTTCCCTGAACTTTGTTCAGCGGTCGCTTCGGCCGTTCCCCCGGGATGTGTGATCGACGGCGAAGCCGTGATCTGGAGCCAGGGCCGGCTGAACTTCGACGCCCTGCAGCAGCGCCTGGGCGCAGGACCAAAGACCCTGCCAGGGCTGGTCGCGGCAGCTCCTGCCAACTACGTAGCTTTCGATGTCCTTGCTGTGGCCGGTCACGACGCAAGGGACCTGCCGCTGAGCGACCGGCGTGCGCTCCTGGAAGAACTCGCCACGGGCTGGGAACCGCCGCTGTCCCTCTCCCCCACCACCACTGACCGCGGCGTAGCCGAACAGTGGCTCGAAGAGTTGCCCCATACCGGGATCGAAGGGCTGGTCATTAAAAGCCTGAACCAGCCATACACGCCCGGCGTCCGTTCCTGGTGGAAGCTTAAGCACAGGGAAACCCTGGACATCATCTGCGGCGCTGTGATCGGGCCGATCACTCAACCCTCGGAGGTCGTCGCCGGTCTTCTCCTGGACGGCGAGCTGTGGATCGTCGGGCGCTCCACGCCACTGAAGACGAGGGAAAGCCGGGAACTGGCGCGATGGCTGCACCCGCCCGTGGGTGAGCATCCCTGGCCGGCCATCGTGAAAGGTACGGCTCTGGACAGGTTCAACCGGGATAAGGAACCCGTGGCCCTGACGCTCGTGGAACCCGTGGTTGTGGAGGTCTCCGCCGACACTGCCTGGTCAGGGAAATCTTTCCGGCACCCGTTACGGGTACTCAGGGCTCGGCTGGAGCTATCCCCTGCCGATGTCGTCCTTCCGGACCGGCTTCAGGCCGGTTAGCGATCCGTGCGGATGGTTATAAGGTTTTGGCCCTCTTCCAGCAGCGCGTAATGAACCGATCACATTGACAGCTACTGGGTGCCCGATTGTCAGTCAGTCGTGCTTCGTGCCCCTCGCCTCATTCACTACTCCGAACGGAACATGTACGCTCGGGATCTCATCGGCCGCACCTTCAAGATGGCCGAGTTGGTCGTCGAAGAATACGTGCGGCTTGAGCACGCGTAGCACTTTCGCCTTCTCTACCCCGCCAAGGAAGAACGCGTCATTCACACGGACACCCCATGACTTGAGGGTTCTGACCACCCGCTCGTGGGACGGGGCGTTGCGAGCAGTAACAATGGCCACGTGTACCCGACGGTTGTAGTCCGGCTCGGCTTCAACGAGCTTCTCCTCAATGTCCTGAATCCGGTTGATGCCGCGGAGGAACTCAAACAATCTGCCTTCAGGTAGCGGCTCTTCGAGGTGTTCAGTTTCGTGTGCGTGAAAGGCCGGCAAGCCTTCAGCCTGCATCACACGTTCGGACGAGTCGTCAGCAAGGACGCCGTCGAAGTCGAATGCAATTCGAAGGTCGGTGCCCTTCGGATCAGCTGCGGGCAGCCCAAGCACCTGCCCGGCGGCAAAGCCCATGGAAAGTGCAATGCGGACGTCCTTCTCATTCTGAGACAAGAACAAGGACATATTAAGAGCGCCCATAAACTTGAAGGGTGACCGGCCTTGCATGAAAATGGCGCGCGAAATGGCCAGCTCGTGGTGGGCTATGGACCGCATGACTCGAAGGCCCGTCTCCGGGTCGTTGCGTGAGAGAACGATGACCTCAACCAGCGGCGCCCCGTCCTGGGAAAGGTCATTTAGCGATAAGAGACGCTTGATAAACGGAAACGCCACCCCGGGCTTTAGCGCGTTCGCAATATGTGTTTCCTGGTACTCGCGATAGCGCTCTTCGCCATGCTCAAGAAACACAGCATGAGCATCCGACAAATCGAAGAGCGCACTCGAGGCCACTCCTACGACGAGCATGTTTTCCAGATCGTATGCCACGCTGCTCCCGATTTCCGCTGAATTCCCTCCGGTCACGCTATCGGATGCGAACGGCATAGACGGGTTTGACCGCCTTTCGCTTGCCCGTAAGTCGGTCGGTCAACGGGCTCGCAAAGATTCGAACGCTTGCCTGGGCCAGAACGCATTCGGCGAACAAACACCCGCGTCGAAAGGATCCTGGTTCCGTCAGCTCCCCGGCATTCGGGGGCCGTGGCGGCTTTGCTGTGAATTGGAGGGTCGGGGATTCCCCTTTATACGAGATGAAAGAAAGGCCCGAGCAGTACCTTGCTGCTCGGGCCTCACACTTTACTGTGGCTTCCCCATGTTGCGGGACACGATGTCGAACATTTTCTCGTGGACGGAGGAGGAGTCATCAGACGAAGCGTCACCACGCAGAACAGGGGGCTCCCCGAAGACACGCGCGGCAAACTGGGCACGCAGTGCCTCCTTTGCGTCGTTCGAGTCGAGCGGGGCCATGAAGGCGTCGAAGGTCTTCAACTGGACGGAAAGCGTCTTCGCCCAGTTGGCCAACGTTCGGTGCTGGTGGGATTGCCGAGCCAGGTAGGCAGCCAAGGCGAAGACCGCGGCCGTGACTATGATCCTCTGTGCGAGATGGACGTAGTCCCCCGCATCCAAGGCGAGTGCCTCGACTCCAAAAGCCGGTAGCAAAAGGAAGAATGCGGCGAGGCCACCACCGATCGCAAGAAGGCGGATGGTCCACACGCGATACTTGGTTGCCGAATCCCACTCATCTTTAGCGAAAGCCTCGAAGTATGAGGCCAAGGTGCTTTCGCCTGCAGTACCGGCTGCCTCAGAAGCTGACGTGGCAGCTTCTGAGGCCTTGGAAGCCGACTTCTCGGTGCTGGCCACCAGCTCTTCTGCCTGCTGTCGCAGAATTCGGGTGGCCCTCATTTCGGCCATGAAGTCATAGCGGGCCAACAGCTGCTCTAGACTGGCGGAGACCGGCACTTTAGCCTGTTTCCGCAAGCGACGGGCTACTTCAGCGAACAGGTCAAAGAGCTGCACGGCAACTCCCATCACGTCCTGAGATTCACCATCAGTCAGGCCGCGGCGGAGAAGGTTTACATAGCTTTCGACGCCAAACAACACTGCTGGGGAGATGTTTTGAACGGTTCCCTTCGATGAAAACTCCGGGGGCTTCTCGTCCGCGTATAGCTCTTGAACGTGGGTGTCTGACAGCAGCCGGGCCCATGTGTCCAGAGTGAACTCCAAGAAGTCGAAGTCCACTTCGCTGCGTCGTCCAAGGTGGCGTAAATCTGAAAGTTCGCTCGCCAGGGCAGCGACCTTAGCTGCAAGCATGCGGATTTCCTGAAGTGCGGGGTCATTCCCGGCCATCGAGCTCCAGTCCTGTCGATCTTCTTACGTCAGGACAGCCTACCCCGGTCGATCTGCGGTGCATCTGGTTAGCTCAGGATGTGGCTGCCGGTGCAGAGCAACCTCAACGACGTTTATGTCCATGGAAACTGATTAGTGGTGGCAAACACTTTTTTGTATCGGTGTCTCATCTATGGATCCTTTATCGAGTCGGAACAATCGACCTGTCAGCCGTTTGGGAGCCCCTTGTTTCGCAGCGGTTGAAGAAAACGATGGACCATCTCAACAACGTGTCTCACTTGGGCTTTCTCAATAAAAGGGAAAGCGACCTTTGATGCCCTGGCGCACCGCGATACATCGCCCCCCACGGGCCTGGTTAGGAACAAAGACACGGCCGGTCTGCTCGATGCCGCCGACGTAGACCTAATCCGACCCACCTAGGGGATGTTGCAGAACCCTGAAACTGGAACACCACCAGGTAGACCCTCCCCTGTAGAACAGAACCAGCTAGATCTTAGGCAACCCCAGACCGAACGGCAGGCCGGGCCTTTGGGCAGGGAGGTTAGCCTTCCCGCCTTCTCCCCTAGCGGCCAGCCGAAACCCCGGCCCACCGGTTAACTGCGCAACTGTGTTGATTTGCCGCGGCGACGACGGCCCTTACGCAATAGCCCCAGTTACCATCATTGCAGGCCGTACGCGCAGGCCGAATCCTTGTTGCACCCCAGGCTATGAAGTCCATTACCCGACCAACAACTGTTCATGCCATAACTCATGCCATAAGTCCCATTAGATAAGCCGCTAGACGTATTGCTAGTAGGAGGCTGGGAATTCCAGCCATTTACCCTATAAAACGCCAAGCCTAGCGACATGCCGTACGTCAGATAAGTAACCCAATCCGACATCAGGTTTGGCCTCCCGGTTGACGACGAGCGCGTCATCAGGCAGGGAACCAAACAGGAATAACAATGGGCGAAGTAATGGCAACTGATATGGGAAAAGCCACGGTAACTCCCGTATGACCGAACATTGACAAAGCAATGAGACTTCATGCTTGGACAAAAATGTGCACCCGGGCATCACATACATCCCTACCTCCAACGTGGCGTGCAATGTGGGGCGCTGCTCTACGCACTGTTATTCCTCTTATGCGTGTCGCTGCCAACATTCCTAGAGGAGCGCACATAGCGTTGGCAGCAGGACAACATGCAGCCCAGCAAGTAGGAGAGTCGCCGACCAATGGCACGATCACTGGAAACCCCCGCACCCCCCAAACCCCAAGCAACACGGGCCATTGACCGTGTCGTTTCTCTGGCCAACGGCAAAGGCGGAGTCGGTAAGACGACCACTGCAGCCAACGTTGGCGGTTACGTGGCGCTGGCTGGCTCACGTGTGCTGCTGATCGACCTTGATCCGCAGGGCGATCTGGCCCGCGACCTCGGATACGAGCGGCAGACAGGGAGGGAATTCTTCCAGGCCCTAATCGCCGGTACGCCGCCGATGATCCTGCGCGACGTTCGGGAAAACCTTGACGTAATCCCGGGCGGCCAAGACCTCGAAGACATTCAGGGCCTCATGGTGTCCCGCTCCAGCCGCTCCGGCGCCGGCGACTTCGGAGACATGCTCTACGCCGTCCTGGCCCCGTTGGCAGAGGAGTACGATCTGATCCTGATCGACACCCCGCCGGGGGAGCGGATCCTCGTAGAGGGCGCCTTTGCCATCTCCAGTGCAGTCGTCATTCCTACCCGGTCCGATGATGCGAGCATCGACGGTGTCGAACGCATTGCACGCCGCTTCATGGCTGTACGTGACCGGAACCCGTCCCTGCAGTTGGCAGGCATCGTCCTGTTCGGTGTCGGACCGCGCTCCATGCGCCTGGAACGCAGCGTCCGAGACACCTTGGAAGAAATGCTCGGCACCGTCGCCCCGGTCTTCACAACCCGCATCAGGAACCTCGAGAGCGCTAGCGCCGACGCCCGCCGCAAGGGCCTGCTCTTCCACGAACTTGAAGGTGCCGTTACCGACGATCAGAAGAACCGCCTGAAGGCGCTGCGGGCGGGGGAGAAGCCGGCGGACGGCTTCTTCTCGCGAAACGCCGGGGGACTTGCTGAAGAGTACGAGCAGCTGACCGGCGAGATTCTCGCCCGACTGAACGAGATCGAAAGCGGGAACGAAGCATGAGCGGCCGCCAGAGCCTTGCGGGGGCATTCGCACCTGTAGCGCCTACCCGCGGTGCAGCTCTCCAAGGGTTACTAGCTCCAAAGCGGGGGAGAGGCGCTCCTGCACCGGAACCCGAAACCGGAGAGCCCGTGGAGGCCACGGTCCAGGAACTTATCCAGGTGCAGCCAGCAGCAGCACCCGAACCCGCTGACACCCAGGCGCCTAATGAGCAGCCACAGGAGGATAAGCGGCGAGCTGAGCAGGTACCTGTTGAGGAGACGCGTCTTACGGCGGCAGGAGAGCAGGAGGAGCCCCCGCCTGCAGCCGTCAAGACCCCAAAGGCCACCTCAAGGCATCAACCTCCTGCCAAGAAGGCAGCTAGCGCAACCAAAGCCTCCGAGCTGGTCCCCGGGGCGCTGCGCAACATCGGGGTGTACCTGCCGCCGGCGCTCCTGGCCCAGGTCAAGGATGCCGTCTACCAGGAGCGGACCACGTACGCGGACCTATTGATTGACGCTTTCGAAGCCGTCGACGACGTTCAGATTGCCAAGGAGTTCGCTCCTGAAACCACGGTAACCAATTCCGGCATGCCCCGCCGTGTACCGCGAAAACGGGGTGAGGCCGGCATTCAAATCCAGCTGCGCCTCGACGGGCTGCAGGTCGCTTGGCTGGATGAGAAGGTCACGGAGTTCGACGCACCGTCGCGTAGCGCGCTCGTCTCGGCCGTTCTCAAGCTTCATATTCAGGCGGAGCCAACTGCGGGAGAGTGATTCAGGAACTCCTTGGGACAAGCATGGCTTGTCTTCCAGTAGTGCTTATGGCATGCGTTATGGCATGACTTATGGCGCGAGAACGAGAGTTCGAAATTTACACCGGGGGAGTGTCGATGCGGCCGCCTGCCGCATCGACACTCGAAAGGTGGACATGCCGGGGGAATGCCCCACGACTGACACGCCTTTGGCGCTGACATTCATCCGGCTCTGCTAAAGGCCATGTCGGACAGTAGCCATTCATCGGGTGGCCCCTCGAACATCTCCCAGGGATAGTCTTCGTCGGGGGAGAGCAGCTCCGGGACGGTATTGACGTTCTTGGCGAGCCATTCCCGCCAGACGATCCGGTCGTTGCGATAGCGCTGTAACTGCGCTGCCACCGCTTCGAGGACCCCGAATTGTTCGGCCAGCTGTTTCAGTGATGTCCCGGCCACAATTGACCAAGCCCGGCTGAGACTGCGGACAACCAAGTTCCATGCAGCGAGGACTTGCAGGGCTTCATGGACGGCGGAACGAGACAGCCGGGTGATCCGCACAATCTCGGTGATCGGCATCCCGGGGGAGTGCTCCAGCGCTTCGTAAACGAACGCGGCCGGCAGCCCCAGTTCCCGGAAGACCGGCCGCAGCGCGTGGATTTTCCCTTTCTGCCAGGTAGCGTCCTCGGCGACATTTTTTAGCTCTTCGGGGACGGTCAGCATGTAAAGGTCGCCTTTGGTTCCCCTGGCTTCTTCAACGAGGGTGACCAGGGGGTCCTTCTCCTCACGCAGCTGCCTCAGATGCAAGCCAACAGTGGTGTGGTCGAGACCCGTGGCCACGGCAATGGAACGAACTCCGAATTCAATGAACCGAGATCCCGTCATGTGGGCAGCCTCCCCTAATGCCCTAAGAACCATCCGCCGCGCCATTCCAGTCCTTGATTGTTGGTAGTTCACCTCCTTGATGCGCAAGGCGTTTCGCCATGTCCGGATGAACCGATGCTCCGCATCGGGATTTGAAATTGAGTGAAGCCCCTTTACCTCTGCCGCCTGTGTATTTGGCTGGCTTGTGGGGGATCTGCGGACATTGTCATTCCGGGCGGTTTGGGCAGTCTTTTTGCTCAGGTAGCTGATGGCGCTCATCCAGTCGCGACGCAGTGACGGGAAGCGGTGGCGGGCTGCATAGCGGGCGTAGAAGGAGGCCAGCCCAGGCCAGGTTCCTTGCAGAATCCGCCGCTCCACATCCACCAGCTCCAAGCCAGCAGCCGCGGCACTGAGGATGACCGCCTGGCGGGCTTCGGAGTCAGAGGCGTAGCGGCTGGTGTCGTACATGCCGGTCTGAGCGAGCACTTGCATGGCCCGGGACATGCGCCCCACGGGCTGTTCAACCACGGATGCATCCGAGGTTGCGGGAGTGAAAGTCTCCTCCAGTCGCAGTGCCCTGACGGCCTTGATCTCGGCGGCCAGGTCGTTGGTCATGGCCGCCCAGACGGCGGCGCTATTGGGCCGGCGGGCGATGTCGTAGGCCCTGGACAGGCTCATGGCCAGTTCCTGGTGGCCGCCGCGCTTGTGCGGTGAGCCGGGAGTTCGCATGCAGCCGTGGAGCAGGTTCTGGTGCGGGGTCTTGTCCAGGCTGCGGTACCGGGTGCCGAGCGCCTCGACAAGATCACGCGCTTCAGAAAAGGTTGCCCGCCGTGCCAGTGGGACATAGACGTGGCGGCCGCCGTTCGGTGAGGAGTCCTCGATCCAGCGGGCCCCGACTGAGTGCAGCCAGGTCTGGACGGCGCGGACGTCGGCCTGGACCCAGTCCGTACCTGCTACGGAGGAGTCAAAGTCGAGGAAGATCGCCGCGCATGTGCCGTCCTTGCCGAAGATCCTCACGGCCGCGGGTAGCGACGGAAGTGCTTCCGTTAGGTTCCGTTCGTGCTTCTGCGGATACGTTTTACCTGCATCGCGGGAAAGGCGCATTCTAGGCTGACCTGCTAGCAGGGGTGCCAGAGCTGCCCAAACAGTAGCCGGGCTGTCCCGTTGGTTTGACACGCCTAGAGCTGGGCATGCTGGAAGCACGGAGATGTGCTGATGTACGATGTGAGTAATCCTTTCGGGGATTGAGGTATGAAAAAGGGCCGATCCTGCCAGATCGGTTTCATAGCAACACAAAGGATTGCCTGTTAAGGCTCTCCACGACTTACAATCTGATCCGCCGGCAAGCAATCCAGAGGGTAAGTCTCAAGCTTCGAAGGCCCGCCTAGTGCGGGCCTTCTTTTGTTATGAGGCGATGCGAATGGGCAGCTCCTGCTGGTAATCGTCCTGGTCGAGTGCGGCCAGGTCTTCCTTCAGTTGGGGCTCGACAACGGACAGAAGGTACTCAGTGACGGTCAGTCCCTTGTGAGCTGCCACTTTGGCGATACCGTCAGCGGTGGGTTCGGGTGAGCGAAAACCAATGAACTTACGCAGGCCTTTGCTGGGGCGCCCGCCGCCTCGATTTACTGCTACTGCCGTCATTTGCTGTGTCCTTTGATTTTGTAGCCGCCTAAACGGTCGGTTACAGCTTCATCGTTGTACTGCCTGTCGCCAGGACTACCTGAAAGCCCCTGCGACTGCTCCGAAGCTATCACCGGGCAACTGAACCCCATGGGATTTGTTTTCAGAAAACGAAAGCGTGTCGCGTATGTGACGTAGTGGGCAAGCATGAAAGGGGTGAGCTCGTGTTGGGCCCATATCGGATAGTACGAGTCGAAATGCAACCTGCCTTTCACTTCTTTTCAGCATGCGTGGCCTCTTGACGTCTTAGGACGCTTCGATAGGCGATGCCCGCGGTTGCATCCCGTCAAGCTTGTTGGGACGTCCTTCCGCGCGGTCGATTAGAGCGCCGACGTACTCACCGAAGGACATGTTGTACCGCTGCGTCGCCTTCCAGGCGGTGTAATGCTGATCTGGGAGCACAAGGCAGTTCAGTGGCGCCTTCTTACCGATCGGCTTGGGTGGGCGGTATTCCTCCATGTCATCACCCTCACTTCGGTTGAAGAGAACCGGTAGATCTACAGGTCCTGTCGCGGTTGCTCCTTCAAAAAGACCACGCAAGCGACAGACTACATACATGCTCCGCACATGCACAACTCACTGCCTGTACCCTCTGGTAGGCATCGGGTAACATTTTTGTCAGCTGCCCGCCTACTTTGCGGCGGTCTACACAAGTCGCGGAGCTTGGCTAAGGAGCTGTATAGATGGCAAATGGGGGCCGCAGCGTGTTTCTTACGCAGCAGCAGAAGAAAGAACGGCTGGCGGATCGCATGGGCATCCTGGTGGATATCTGGGAGGCAGATAACAACACTGCCCTGACTTACCCTCATGTGGAAGAGGCACTTTCGGCCCGCGGAATCCACCTGTCACGGACGCGGTGGTCCTACTTGATCAACGGCACCGGCAGCCTGGTGACCGATCAGGAACTGCTAAAGGGCATAGCAGAGTACGTTTTTGCGGTACCCGCCAGTTATCTGTGTGACCTCAATAGTGAGACTCCCCCGGAGGTGGAAGCGCGCATGGAGTTCCTTGTGCAGATGCGTAAGCTCAAGGTGAAGAACTTTGCGGCGAGAAACCTGGGGGCCACCTCGCCCGAAATGCTGCGGACGATTACCAGGATCATCGATGCGTCGATGAACGGCGAAGAGGAAGACTGAATGGGCCTCCCGCCGGTCGCAGAAAAGGTCCGAGAGTTATGCGGAGACGGCACGACGTCGATGGCGGAAGTCCTCGAACGTCTGGCCGTCATCTGCGAAAAGCCGATCAAGCTGATCGAGCAGGAGGGGTCTTGGGGAACTCTGACAGCCTTCAAATTGGACTTTGAAGATCACTTCAAAATCTATGTCCCGCCGCAAAACTCGACGCAGTACAAGCTTCACTGCATCTATCACGAGCTCGGACACATATATCTGGAGAGCTTCCAAGGCCACTTGGTTCTGCCCAATTTCTCTGAAGAGATGCTGAAGGAGGCTGCCGGCGCGAAAAGCATGAGCTGCTGTTCTATTCAGAATCATCCCGTAGAACGCTGGGTGGAGGATTTTGCATTCGAGATGTCAAAGAAGACCCGCGCGCGCAGCTCCTCCGAGACTGATCCTTTCCTCTGATAGACCATGAAACAGTTGCTCTTTACGCTGCTCAGTGCCCTATGTCTCCTTCGGATCCCCTCGGTAGTCAAGGTGGCGGAGGCCCGGGCATCGTGGGTGGCATCGATGTTCGGCCTGGCGGCGCTTTATTTCCTGGGAACGGTTACGCCGCTGGTGTCCATCGACAGCTACCTCGGTGGCGTCAACGTGACGAACCTTCTTCAAGCCATCTTCGCGCTGTTGGCGATCTTCTTCTTCAACGACAGTGTGCGGCGGTTAGCAAACGTACCAGTCAGGTGGACTTACTATGCTCCGTTGCTGAGCATTCCCATCATGATTGTCAGCTTCGCCCTCATTGATGACAAAGGTCCAACCTCTGCAGACTTCATCGCTTACCGAATGGACCAACTCGCGACCGTCACGTACAGCGGCACGTACATGTTCGCGTTGCTATTCACCGTGCTTAGGATCATCTACATGCTTCGGCACAAGGCCAGGGGCCTGTACGCAACATTCTCAGCGGGCCTAGTCGTGGTTGCGGCGGCCGTCGCGTGCCACATTGCATATGTGCTGCTGTTCCACTTCACGCCCTGGGATGACTTCGCAGAGTCGGTCGGAGCCTGGTTTGACCGTCTTTTCTATGCCGGCCTTTCGGTGACGGCTGCGGGGTGGCTGATTCTTTTCCTGTCCAAGCAGCTGCCGAGGTTGCGGCTTTGGATGATCGATGCGCTTTGGCTTACTGCGCTGAGGATCCGGGTAAATGCAGATCAGTCTCGGGTTAGTCCGGCATTGGATCTGTTCAATGAAACGCTGGAAAATGGGGTCTACAAAAGCCTCATTGTTCTGCACAACTACCAGCGGGGGAACATGTGCCCGTTCCCGGAGTCTCTTCAGGGCAGGATCAGCCAGATCGAGGCAAAGCTGGACGCGCGGGTCTAGCCGTCGGTCAGGATCGTTTTGTTGATCCAACTCGTGAGTTCGTTGGTGAAGGTGTGAGGTGACACATTCCACTCCTGAGTGTGGTGCGCCTCAGGTAAAGGAATCAGGGTAACGGTGTCGGGGTTCGCACGTTGGAACGCCGCCGAAATTTCCCAGGGAACCTCCTGATCCGCGCTCGAGTGCAGAACCAAGGTCGGGATTGACACCCGGTTAGGTACGTCGACCCATTCAAGGGCATCGAAATTGATCGGTTCGTCCAGCCCGATCATCTTCGCGAATGGGGGAGCCTGCAGCAAGGACATGACAAGGTCGGCACCTACCGCAGGCACGCCTGCGGCTTCCGCTCCTGCCGTGATGGTTTTACGCCAGCTCGTAACCGGTCCTACCAGGACGATCCCGGCGATCCGGTCCTGGTAGGCGCTGCGCTCCGCTGTGAGCAGGGCGATCGTCCCACCCATTGACCAGCCCGAGAGGATGATTCGCTGCGCGCCGTGAGCCACGGCGTAAGCCACAGCGCTTTCCACGTCCCGCCATTCTGTTTGACCAAGGTGGCTCGACTCGGCCTGTGGCGGGCTGACCTCCAAGTCGCTGCGGAATGAGGGCACCAAGGAGGTGAATCCCAAGGGGCTGAAGGCGTGGACGTCACGGAACATGATCGAGCGGTCGGTCCAGCTGCCATGGATGTGGATCACCCATGTGTCCGCGTTCCTACCTTCGAATAGCCATGCCGGCGCCGCACCGTAGGCGGTGGGGATGTGTACCTCTTCAAAACGCCCGCCCACGGCGGAGGGTTCGAAGAACACATCGGGCGTCCAGTCGACTAGGGGTCCCAAAGTCACCGGCCCGGACCCCGTCGGATGAATTCGACGCTCCACGAACTTTTGATCCTCGTCGATCAGGGTGACCTCGCCGACCCTGGTGTAACGCTCGGCCGCAGGGTCGAACACGGCGAAGTCGCCGTGGGCTTTGGTGTAGTCATCCAAGTCGATGCGGACTCTGCGGCCATCAGCTGTCAGCTCGGCGCGACGGTAATCCTTTGGTCCCCGTTTAACGATCTTGCGGGCCATGATGACCGCGAATCCGAATAGTGAGCCCACGGGTACGAGGAACGCCAGGCAGGCGAGGCCACGCCTTGTCGTCAGCATATGTCCCGCCCTCCAGCGCCGATCCGGGAAAAGTATCGAAGCCCAATCATCGTAAACGCTCCTCTAACCTTGTATATGTATGAAGCACACCCACTACAGGCGTTGCACATGTCCACTACAGGCAGGTACCCTTGGTAGGGGCCAGTTGGGGGCTCAAAGGGGGATTTGCATGCAGCGGAAGTCGCTTGGTCTCGTGGCGCTGATCGTGGTCCCCGGCATCTTGATAGGGCTGGTCTTTTCCATCCTCTTACTCCTCGCCCCAGCAAAGCCTGCTGCTGCCGACTGCGGCCCGGCCGTGTCAGTGGTTATCAACGGCGACACGAAAGTCGATGGCTACTCTCAAGAGCAATTGAAGAACGCTGCGGCGATCCTGGGAGCGGGCAAGGCGCTGAACCTTCCTGTGAAGGGCCAGATGATTAGCGTCATGGTCGCCTTGGGCGAATCGGGGCTGCGTGCATTGGACTACGGCGACGCCGGCGGGCCGGACTCCCGGGGGCTGTTCCAGCAGCGCGACAACGGCGCGTGGGGCTCCTACGCAGACCGCATGGACCCGACCATCAGCGCCACGAACTTCATTAAGGCCCTGCAGAAGGTCGAAGGCTGGGAGCTGCTGGAGCCGACGATCGCCGGCAACAAGGTCCAACGCAACGCCGACCCGTACCACTACCAGAAGTACTGGCCCGAGGCCGTCAAGCTCGTCCAGGGACTCTCGGACGGAAAGTTCTCGCTGGAAGGCAGCGACTGCGCCATTCCGGGGAAGTCCGGTGCCGGGGATGACTATCCGTGGAAAGACTCTCCCACGTGGATGCAGGTAGGGGCAGGAGCTGCAGCCGCATCACCGTTGGGCATGTTCTACCGCGAGTGCGTGGACTTCGCCCTGTGGCGGGTGAACCAGCAGATGGGGTCCACCGATGAGCCGTTCAAGTTCCTCAACGGCACGTTCCGCCCGGACGGGCAGGCCTTGGGCTCGGCCCTGACGTGGAAGGTCGGCTGGGACGCCAAAGGCTGGCCCACTGGTTCCGTTCCCCGTGTTGGTGCGGTGGTCTGGTACGCGCCCGGTGCCGGGGGAGCGGACCCGACCTACGGTCACGTCGCCGTGGTCAAGGAGGTCAAGGACGACGGGACCTATGTCGAAGAGGGCTACAACGGAAACCCGCCTCCGGATGATCACAACTACTACACCCGGACCGTCAGCAGCGATGTCCCTTCAGCGTTTCTGTACCTGCCCACCCAAGAGGAGAAGTAATGAAGAAGCCCCTAACCCTCATCGCAGTAGCCCTGCTTTGCGCCGCGTGCGCACCGGCAGCGAACACCACGCCTGCGTCGGCAGAATCGACCGCCACGCCGTCCGCGCCCGTTTCGCTGAGCGCCAGCAGCGGTCCACAGGCTCCCGGGGGCACGGTCCCGGCCACGATCGGCATCACCTGGGATCAGGCCAGCAAGGACGCGGCCGCGGACGTCGCCGAGAAGGCCATGGCGGACTTTGCCCGCCCCGGCGTGGAGGAGAAGCAATGGGCCAACGATCTTGCCCGCTGGCTGACGCCACAGGCCACCGCCGACTACTCGGCCGTTGACCCGGCCAACATCCCTGCAGACCGTGTCACCGGCCCGGCCACGTTGAACGTCGATGAAGCCAACGGCTACGGGGTCATGGCAGCGGTACCCACCGACGCCGGGACCTACACGGTGCAGCTGCTCCGCACGGGCAAGGAAGCCCCGTGGAAGGTCAACCGCTTCACACCTCCCTCGTCCTAAGCGCCGGAATCCTCCATCTCACATACGTAAGGAAGAAGCCCATGAGCACCACATCAACCGAGGTCCTGGCCTTTCCCAACATCAGGGCCATCGTCCGTGACAACGGAACCGCTGAGGTCGTCGTCGCCGGTAACTCCCGCATCGTCCCTGCCGGGGAGTCCCTGCAGGATCTCCGCAACAACGCCCTGGCCCTCGTCGTGGGCGAAGCACAGACGCTGAACCGTCCCGTCAGAGTTCAGATCGAGGATCCCGAAGGGCACGGTGAACTCATCGTGCACCCCGACAACAGGATTGAATCCGTCTCCTACGAGGCACGCCCCACCCGGCGCCGGGCACCGGAACCCGCGCCCGCGACTCCCACAGTCATTGACACCGTCCAAGCCCCTGCGCCTGAGCCTATGGACGCTCCGGCAGAGCCCACTGCTGCCGCCGTCGCTGCCGTGGACCGCCAGCCGTGGCCGCCCAATCCCGTGTCGTCAGAGACGACGGACATGCCGGCCACCTCGGTGCCGGAGACGGCAGTGGCAACGGAGGAAGCCCCGCCGACCCGGCGCAGCTTGAAGGAAACCTCATTCCTGGTCAGCGCCCCGGTCCTGGAACCGGCTACACAGGGCTGGCGGGGTGCGCTCACGCGCCTTGGCTTCCGGATGGACCCATCCGCCGAAGAACTCTCCGAGCGGGAGGATATCCGCACGGTCAGCCAGCACTGGCCCGGTCCCCGGACCATCGCCGTGGTCAACCGCAAGGGCGGTGCGAACAAGACCCCCACGGTCGTGATGCTCTCGGCCATCCTCGCCCGCTACAGCGGGGCCGCGACCGTCGCGTGGGACAACAACGAGTCCCAAGGCACGCTGGGGTGGCGGACCGAAAAGGGCGCCCATGACCGCAGCGTCCTGGACCTGATCGATTCCTCGACCGAACTGCTCTCACCATCAACAAACGCTGCCGAAATCGCCAAGTTCGTCCACCACCAGACCGCAGACAAGTTCGACGTCCTGCGCTCGGACGAGAACGAAGAAGGCGACCACGAAGTCACCGATGAGGAAGTCGACATCGCCCATCAGGTCCTCACCCGCTACTACCGGCTGGTGGTCATGGACTCGGGCAACACCGCCCGGGCGGCGAACTGGCGACGGATGATCCACCACACCAACCAGCTCGTCGTTCCTGTGACGGCCATCGAGGACCGCGCAGAAGCCGCACGGCTGACGCTGCAGACCCTCGAATCCCGTGGCGGACATGACGCCGAGCTGGCCCGCAACGCCGTCGTGATCGTCTCTGAATCCACCGATGCCAAGCGGACCATGTCAGGGGATGCCTTGAAGCGGGCCAAAGACGAGGCCCAGCGGATAGCCGACGGCTTTGAACCGTTCGTCCGGGCTGTCGTCCGGATTCCCTACGATCCGGCGCTGGTCAATGGCCCCATCCGCTATGAAGCCCTGCAGCCCGCAACCCAGCGGGCGTGGCTTGCGGCCGCGGCCGCCGTCGCCAAAGGCTTCTAAACCCACCCATCATTCGGACTTTCGAAAGGAGGAACCATGCAACAGTCCCTGAACCCCTGGATCACCAGCCCCACTACGGACATCTCGGAAGAGGAAACACTAAATACGTATATGCCGCCGACGGCAGTCATCAGTGCTCCTCTGAAGGGGATGGTCGAACCCGACGCAGCGGACCGGCTGGCCCGCCGCACCATGAGCGGTTCCGCCGCATTGTGGATCATCGGCGCTCACGGGGGAGCGGGCGAAAGCAGAGTCGCGGACCTCCTTGGGGCACGGGCCACCGATCACTGCTGGCCCGTCCTCCAGGACGAAAGCGAGCCGCGGGTGCTGCTGGTCTGCCGCGCCGACATGCGCGGCCTCACAGCCGCAAGGAGCACACTGACCCAATGGGTATCAGGAGCCACACCGAAAGCTGACCTGCTCGGCCTCGCGATCCTGGCGGACGCACCGGGAAAGACCCCCAAAGCGCTGCGCGACTTCGCCGCCATCGTCGGTGGGGGAGCGCCCCGGCTCTGGACCCTGCCCTGGGTCGAGGCATGGCGGCTCGGAAACGACACGGCACCGACCCGCGAATTACAACGCTTCATTACTGACATAGCCACCCTGGCTGCCGACACATCAAACACCGCTCACTGAAAGGTCTCACCATGAACTACTTCTCCGCACTTGCAACTGGCGTCATCCCCAACCCCACTCCGACCATCCCTGCAGAGGCAGACGGGCTGCTCCTGGTCCTGAACTGGGCCTCCGGCATCGGCCTGGTCCTCGGCGTCCTTGGCGTGATCATCGTCGGCATCGGCATGGTCATCCAACTCCAGCGAGGCGAAGGCGCACAAGCCATCGGCAAACTCGGCTGGGTCCTCCTGGGCTGCATCATCATCACCGGTGCCGCCGGCATCGTCCGCGCCTTCGTCTAAGCCACCACCAACAACGGGAGGTTCACCATGAGCCAGTCAACAGAGAGCACCACCGAAAGCAATCCGTTCACCAAGCCCGGGTTCATCATTGCCGCCGCGCTGGTGGTCGCGCTGATCGCAGCAACCATCGTGATCTTCCTGCTCCCCAAAGGACAAGGCAACGCACAGCCCGCCCCCGGGCCTGTGGAGTCCGCTGCAGCTTCAGCCAGCCCCAGCCCTTCACCTGCAGCTGGCGAGAGCGTCTGCGGGCTGCCCGCTTCTTCGGAAACAACGCTGGGAACTGCGCCAAAATCAAACTGGGAGCTTGTAGGACGCATAGCCACGCCCTCCGATCCAAAAACATTCGGACCGGGGACGACCGATGAAAGTGGTTTTCGGTCATGCTTTGCGCATTCCCCCACCGGCGCCTTGTACGCAGCAATGAATGTCGCAGCGCTTGGCTCATCCGGCTCCACAGAGTTGCAGCAGAAGCTCGCTGACAAACTGCTTGTCCCTGGCACTGGTAGGGACGCAGCAATGCGTGAAGTAGCCGCCGATACCAAGACGACGGCCCCAAGTACACCTATTCAGGTGCGTGGATTCCTCATGAGGTCCTATTCGGCTAGCGAGGCGAATATCGATCTTGCCTTCGAAACCGATAAAGGCGCACTAGGCCGACTCACAGTGTCAATGCGCTGGATGGACGGGGATTGGAGAGTGAAGCCAGCAGATGACGGTGTCACCTTCACGGGAGCAACCCAGATCAGCGACCTCAGCGGCCTGATCCTCTGGTCTGGGATCTGATATGGCCGAGTGCGACTTTGGGGACTTCGGATGTGGCCTGGGCAATGTAATTTCTGGCATTGCTGACGACGCTATTGGGAACTTAGCAAAGGCCATCATGGAGGGCATGAGCCAGATGGTGACGACTCTGTCTACCTTCTGGATTTCGATGCCCACGGTGAACCTGGCCAGCCAGGACGGCAGCACACCAAGTCCCGTGGTCGCTGCAGTGAACAGTGAATTGATGCCGTGGACCCTGACCTTGGCGGTTCTCGCCGTCATCCTCGGCGGAATCCGGATGATCTGGGAACAGCGCGGGGCACCGCTAAAAGACCTGCTCCGCTCGCTGCTCACGCTCACCCTAGTCTCAGGTCTTGGCCTGGGCGTCATTTCCATCTTGGTGATTGCGGCCGACGAATTCTCTGTCGCGATCATCGAGCGTTCCACGGACGGCAAGGGATTCGCAGAATCCATGAGCATCTTCCTTACGCCCCTGCAAACCGATGTCGGCGTGTTCATCCTTATCATCCTGGGCCTCATCGGGCTGATTGCTTCACTGGTCCAGATCGTGCTGATGGTGGTGCGCAGCGGCATGCTCGTTATCCTGGCCGGCATTCTGCCCACCACTGCCGCGTTCACAAACACGGAGATGGGCAGGCAGTGGTTCCAGAAAGCGGTGGGCTGGACCATCGCTTTCATTCTTTACAAGCCCGCGGCAGCCATCGTGTACTCCGTAGCGTTCCTCTTGATGGGAAACACCACGGGCCAGGACGGTTTGGTGGGCTCGATCACGGGCTTCACGCTGATGATCGTTGCTTTGTTCGCTTTGCCGGCGTTGATGCGCTTCGTCACGCCGATGGTCGGAGCCGTCGCCTCGGGCAGCGGAGCAGCGGCCGGGGCCGCCGTAGGTGCCTTAGCAACCGGTGCCGTCTCCCTGGGCCGTGGCGGCAGCGGAAGAGGCAACGCCGCGCCAACACCTCCGACCACAAACAACACGCAAAGCACGCACACCGGGACCTCTCCCAAGGGCAGTGATGGCGCGCCTGGTCCTCGGGGCGGGGGAGGTCAGCCCACTCCCGGTGTTACGGGTCCCGGCGGAGCGGCCGGCGCTGCAACCGCGGGCAAAGCAGGCTCCGCGGGAGCAGCGGCAGGGGCAAGCGGCGGGGCAGCAGCAGCTGGCCCGGCTGGCATGGCTCTAGCCGCCGGGGCACAGGTGGCTACCAAGACGTCGCAGGCAATCGAGAAGACCGCGCAGGATTCAACCGGGGAGGGCCCCAGTGGCAGCAATTAACACCGAATACAAGGAACCGTCCTACGGCAACTGGCGGGTGCCGAAGTCAGCGGGTGTAGCAAATTTCAGTGCCATCAGCACTGGCATTGCCTTCAGCGGTCTGCTGCTGACCATTATCAGTTTCATGATCTGGGGCCTCTGGGTTGGCCTGGCTGTTTTTGTGGTGATCGAGTCGCTGGCCTTCACGCTTTCCTTCAAGGACAAACACGGTCAGTCCACTATCGACCGGTTCGCTACCAAAATGACCTTCCGGATGGCGGGGTCTTCCGGGACGAACCTCTACCGCTCGGGTCCACTGGGTGTGACGGAGTGGGGGATGTACCAGCTGCCCGGTCTGGCCGCGAAGTCGACCTTGTACGAGTTCGCCGATTCCTACAAGCGCCCATTCGCCATGCTGCACGTGCCGGCCACCAGCCACTTCACCGTGATCTTCTCCACCGAACCCGATGGAGCCTCCCTGGTGGACCCTGAGCAGGTCGACGCATGGGTCGCCAACTGGGGTGGCTGGCTCGCCGGCCTTGCCGACGAAGCCGGCCTGGACGCTGCGGCCGTCACCGTCGAGACCGCACCCGATTCCGGGTACCGGCTCCGGAACGAAGTCGAGATGAATATTGACCCGAACGCACCGGAATTTGCCCAGGCCATACTGCGCGAGGTCGTTGACACGTACCCGGAGGGATCGGCCACGGTCCGCGCCTGGGTGTCCCTGACCTTCAACGCCTCCCTGCGGTCCGGGTCGAAGAAACGCACACCTGAAGATGTTGCCCGGGACCTCGCCTCCCGGATCCCCGGGCTGTCGGCCCGGCTGCAGTCCACCGGTGCCGGTATCGCCCGGCCGATGTCGGCGCAGGAGCTCTGCGAGGTCGTCCGTATCGCCTACGACCCGCCTGCAGCGCTGATCATTGATGAGGCCCACGCTGCCGGTTCCCCCGTTGCCCTGACGTGGGGTGAGGTCGGCCCCACCGCGACGCAGGCGAACTGGGATGACTACCGCCACGATTCCGCGTTCTCGGTCTCCTGGACCATGACGGGTGCCCCCCGGGGTTCGGTGAACTCCTCGGTCCTGTCCCGGCTGCTAGCCCCGCACGGGGACATTGACCGCAAACGCGTATCCCTGCTCTACCGTCCGATGGATTCGGCGCGGGCAGCTGCCGTGGTCGAGCGGGACCAGAATAACGCCAATGTCCGCATCACCTCCGGGACCCGGCCCAGCGCCCGGGCCTTAGTCGATGCCCGTTCGGCCGTGCAGACCGCCCAGGAAGAAGCTCGCGGCGCCGGCCTGGTGAACTTCGGCATGGTCGTCACCGCCACAGTAACCGACAGGGAACGGCTGCCTGATGCCGTGGCCGCCATTGAACAGACTTCTGGCACCGCACGGGTACTCCTGCGCCGCGCCTACGGCTCCCAGGACACCGCCTTCGCCGCCTCACTGCCGCTGGGACTCGTCCTGCCCAAGCACAGCATGGTTCCCTCCGAAATCAAGGACGCGCTCTAATGGCCCTCAAGGACCTTTTAACGTCAATGACAGTAAAGCCAGTAATGCCAGCAACGGGCGCGCCAAAGAAAAAGACTGCGAAGCAGCCGCGCGAAGTTGGGCCGGGTGCCCGTGGATGGTCTGGACGTGGCGGTGGCATGGCCCAGCTCATCCCGTCCGTGAAGGAGTACCGGGGAACCACTGTCCAGGTCTGCGGCCTGTGGCCGTTTTCATCCGGCGCGTCCTCGCCCATGATCGGCGTCCCGCTCGGCCGCCACGAGGAAACCCAGGCCACGGTCTGCTGTGACCCGATCAGCTGGTTCCAGCGCGCACGCCTCCTCTCCAATCCTTCGGCTTTCATTCTCGGCAAACCTGGGCTGGGTAAGTCCACCTTGGTTCGTCGCATGTTTCTAGGCCTCGCTGCGCAGGGCGTCAACCCGCTGGTTCTCGGTGACCTAAAGGGCGAGCACGTCAAGGCCGTCGAAGCTCTCGGCGGGCAGGTCATCAAGCTCGGCCGCGGCGTCGGGTACCTGAACATTCTCGATCCGGGCCAAGCCGTCGAGGTCGCCCAGCTCCTCGAGGACCACGGCCACCACGAAGCAGCCACCCGGGTCCGCGCCGACGCGCACGGCCGCCGGCTGAACATGGTCGTCTCCCTCATCACCATCAGCCGGAACAACCCGCCCACCGACCAGGAACAAACCATCCTGGACCGGGCCCTGCGGGTCCTCGATGACCGGTTCGATGGCATCCCGGTCCTGAAAGACCTCCTGGACGTGGTCGTCTCCGCCCCTGATGAGCTGCGGCAAGTCGCGCTGGACCGTGGCGACATGAACGTCTACCTGCAGGAGACCCGGGCGCTGGAAGCGACCCTGCTGGGCCTGACCGGGGGAGGGAAGCTGGGAGAAATCTTCTCCCAGCAAACCACCAACCCGATGAAGCGGGACCGCGCCGTGGTCTTCGACGTCTCCAGCATCGACGAGACCGAAACCGACCTCCAGGCCGCCGTGCTGCTGGCCTGCTGGTCCTACGGATTCGGAACCGTGAACGTCGCCAACGCCCTGGCCGACGCCGGTCTGGAACCGCGGCGGAACTACTTCGTGGTCCTGGACGAGCTGTGGCGGGCGCTGCGCTCCGGCAAGGGCATGGTCGACCGGGTGGACGCCCTAACCCGCCTGAACCGCTCCGTCGGCGTCGGGCAGATCATGATTTCCCACACCATGTCCGACCTGCTGGCACTGCCGGCAGAAGAGGACCGGATGAAAGCCCGCGGCTTCGTCGAACGGTCCGGCATGGTGATCTGCGGCGGCCTGCCGGCCTCAGAAATGCCGCTGCTGACCTCCGCGATCCCCTTGTCCCGGCAGGAGCAGCAGAAGCTCATCTCCTGGCAGGACCCGCCCGCCTGGGACTCACGCGGCCTCGACGTCGAACCCCCGGGCCGGGGCAAGTTCCTCATCAAGGTCGGCGGCCGTCCCGGTATCCCCGTCCAGATCGGCCTGACCTCGATTGAGAAGAACGACGGCCTGAACGACACCGACACCCGCTGGCACGCACCGGCGGAAACGCTCATGGACCCGGCAGCGCCAGCGCTGCCGACAGAAGGAGGCGCGCTGTGAGTGCACCGAACCGCAAAGGAATGGGCCTCGAAGATGCCCTGCTGGTCTGGCTGGCCATCGGCGCCATCGTCATCTTCGGCGGTGGCACCTACGCCGCTGCGCACCTCGGTTCCTGGATGGCCGGGATCGCCGCACCGCCTGCTCACCCCATCGACCTCATCGCCGGGCTCATCAAAGGCCGGGTGCCGTGGCCAACACAGTCCACCGTCGTCGTCTGTGTCATGGCCGGCCTGATCCTGGTTCTGGCTATTGTCGTTCTGGTGGCGTGGCGGAAAGGAGCGTCCAAGCGTGCCCGTGTCGATAAGGCCGCCCGCTACCTGGGTCGTGGCCAGTCCCTTGCCGCGTTCTCCGAGAAGGGCGCACAGGCCAAGGCCGAACGTCTCGGTATCAAGGACAATCCCGGGATCGTCGTCGGCAAGGTCGTCTCCACCGGCCAGAAGTTCGTCCAGTCCTGGGAAGACCTCAGCCTCGATATCTGGGGACCCCGAACGGGTAAGTCCACCTCGCGTGTGATGCCCGCGATCCTGGACGCACCAGGCGCCGTGGTCTCGACCTCGAACAAGCGCGACGTCGTGGACGGAACCCGCGGCGTTCGTGAGGACGTGGCCCCGGTGTGGGTCTTCGACCCGCAGAAGATCGCACAGGAAGAACCGGACTGGTGGTGGAACCCCCTGTCCTATGTCACCGACGAAGAGAAGGCCTACAAGCTCACCCAGCACTTCTCGGTCGGTTCCAGGGTGCCGGGGTCAAAGCCGGACGCCTACTTCGACCCGAAAGCCGAAGATATTCTCTCTTCGTACTTCCTCGCGGCCGCTCTGGGCGATTTGCCGATCACGCAGGTCTACCTGTGGGTGACCGAGCAGGTCAGCCAGGAACCCATCGAAATCCTCCGGGAGCATGACTACGAGCTGCAGTACAAGGGCCTGGAATCCACGCTGAAGCTGGCTGACAAGCAGCGCGACGGTATCTTCGGCACCGCCGAGAAGATGATCCAGTGCCTCAAGAGCAGGAACACACTCCGCTGGGTCGCCCCGATCGGCGGCGCAAGCGTGGCCAGTGATGCACGCCGGCAGTTCGACCCGCACGCCTTCGCCACCTCTCAGGAGACGATCTACATCCTCTCCAAGGAAGGGGCCGGCTCAGCCGCCCCGCTCACCACGGCACTGACCGTGGCCATCGCCGAGGCGATGGAAGAACGCGCCGAGCGCAGCGGCGGCCGACTGCCCAAACCGGCCTTGTTCGCCCTCGACGAGCTGGCCAACGTGGTCCGCTGGGCCGGCCTCCCGGACCAGTTCAGCCACTACGGCTCCAAAGGCCTGATCGTCATGGGCATCCTGCAGTCCTGGTCCCAGGGCGTCGAACTCTGGGGCGAAGCGAACATGAGGAAAATCTGGTCAGCCGCGAACGTCAAGGTCTACGGCGGCGGCGTCGCCGAAGAAGGGTTCCTCCGCGCACTCTCAGACCTGATCGGGGACTACAGCTACATCAACGTCTCCGTATCATCAGGGAAGTCCGGGTCCAGCCGCTCCCGGCAGGAGAGCAAGGAACGCATCTTCGATGTCTCCAACCTGGCCGAGCTGGACCGCGGCCGTGCCGTCATCCTCGCCTCCGGTGCACCCGCCACCCTGGTCCGGACCATGCCCTGGTACATCGGCCCACATAAGGAAGCCGTGGAGGCGTCCATCAAGAAGTACAGCCCGCAGCCAGAGGAAGAACCAGTACCGGTAGCAGCGGCGCCGGCCGTAAATCCATGGGTGACCGGGTAGGGGAGTAGGGCATGACTATCGAGATTGGCCGGTTCAGTGCAGCTCCCAGCTCGGACGTCGAGGACACTGGCGCTCAGGCCGGGGAACAGCAAAAGCCCCCGCAGCTGGTCTACGGCTCAGCCGAAGAGTTCCTGCACGAGCAGCTGCTCCCCACATACGTCCGCGATGTTGACGGGCGCGCTGCAAAATGGTGCATCGAATGGTACTTCCACCCGGAAGCTGTCTCCCGTGTAGAA